>NZ_CP109450.1:7537500-7903629 GCF_041438865.1 Streptomyces sp. NBC_01471 | reverse complement strand
CGGAGACACGACGCGACGGCCCTACGGGCCGTCAAAGATGCCGGGCGCTCCGCGCCCTTGGCGCCTTCGGCGCTTGAAGCGTTGTCACCTTCGGTGACACCGGGCCTCCGGCCCGAAAGGCCCGGCCTCCGGCCGAACCTGGCTGGCTATGTGTGACGGTGGCTCAGGAGGTGTGTTTGTGTGAGGAGTTGGGGGTTTCAGTGGCCTCGTCTCCATGGGTGCAGGTTGCCGGTGTTGGCCGGCTGTCCACTCCGTGGCCGCTCTTCAACTACCCTACCGTCACATTATGCAGTCGATCTATACCCGAGACAAGACTCCCCTCGACCGGGCAGCGAAGCCGCGATGAGCACACTTGATATACCATCAAGTGGTCTAGTCCACTGACTATTCCCTACCGAAGCGGGACGACGTGACGACAGGCCAGGTCCGATCTGCACCACGCCGTCCAGGACAGACACACGGTGGAGTCACCAACAACGCATCATCTCGATGACATCACCAGCCAACCCCAGGCCAGACACCCACAGCTATCCGACAACACCTGCTACAACCCCAACGCCACCCATTACTCAGACCCGCAAGTGGGCGACCACACAGTCGAGCACAGCCACTGCTGATAGCTGACAGCCTCGAACCTGAGACCCAGGCAGCCGTCATACCACTGCACTTGGGGCGTTACAGATAGTTTGCGTTATGTATGCCGCTTCGGATCGGACCGGGCTGGCTGTGGCGGGCGTAAGCGGCAGTCTCCGGCGAAGTCAGTCAGGTACGGCACCAGAAGGCCGTCGCCAACGCCCATGCCAAGAACGCGGTGGAGGAAGCCGCCACCGCCAAAGCCCTCGCCGACAAGGCGGCGGATGACACCAAGGCCGCCTACCAGTCCGCCGCCAACCCCGCCGGATACGCGGCCGACGCCCGTCCGGCCGACGCCGCCACCGCCGCGTCCAAGGCCACCGCGTCACTGGCCCGCCGTACCCCAGGGCTGCACGGTGACGTACGAGCTGCACCTTGATCTGACGGTCAGCTACTACCTCTGCGCGAATCCCAACGTCCCCGCCACCGAGGCCGGGTGCCCAAAGACGGACACGATATTTCTCGGCACGGAGCCGCTCCGGGATCAGAAGACCAACTGGACGCACCACTTCTCCTTCGGTGATATCACCCGGATCGGATGGCAGAACCTCTTCGGCGAAATGGTCGGCACCGTCCTCTACGAAATCGTGCTCGGTGATGTCGCCAGGTGTTACCACGGTGACAAGTCCAGCTGAGCCTGGGCCGCCGCGACGTTCGTACCCTCCTCGGTCGCCACGAAGCTAGCCGAAGCCGTCAAACTCGCCACCCGCGCCGAACACGCGATCAAGACAGGTGAGAGTGCTGCCGAGGTACTCGCGGATCTGAAGAAGATCCTCGGGGAGAAGGGCATCACAGGGATCGGCGCCGCGACCAGCGCGTCGGGCATGGGGTTGCGTATCGCGGCCGGCGTAGCTGAACGGGCCAAGATAGCCAGTGGCACCCTTGACCCCAAGCTGCTGAAGAAGCTTCAGGAAGCCGGCGTGAGTTTCAACAGAGCCGACACGATCTGGGTGACCGAGTACGCCAAACCCGGTGTGCCCCTTGCTTGGCTTGAGAAGGGCACAGCCAAGAAGGGCCTGACCCACATCGTTCTCCGGCACGCGGGGGAGTTCGCGACCTCGGGGGTCCGGGTGGAGGACATCCAGGCCCTCGTGAAGAAGGCCCTAACTGAGGGCACGAAGGTCGGCTACCAGGGGACCGCAGGCCGATCTTCGAGATCGTCTTCAACGGCAAGTCCCAGCGCGTGGCTATTACCGTGGGCGACAACGGATACGTGATCGGAGCGAACCCGGTATGACACCCAAAGAACCGCGAGACCTCCTTGTGCAGGCCCGAGGCGAGCCGTCTCCTCTCTACGAGCCGCAGGATGCCGCGGTCTGCGACGACCTCCGTACGTTCACACGTGAAGTCCCGCTGGACGATTCCCGGCTGGACCTCCCGGCGGACCTGGCGGACGCACTGCGCTCCTGGTCACTGTCCCGGCCGCCGGAGGGCTTCACCTCCCGTCCGGCACTGCGCAAGCACGTCAAACAGGGCCTGACAGCAGCCCGGCGCCTGGCCACACATCTCGGGTCGTCGCGAGCCGTGCGCTACTGGGACGAGCGCCACAAGACGGCGAAATGGGTGTGCTGGAGCTGCGACCGCCTCCACTGGGAGCGCGACAGCCACGGCAGACCAGCACCGCCCCCCGTACACATCACGGTCGAGGGCGAGTTCAAATTCGCCCCACTCCGTGCCGAAGGATTCGGGGACTTCGCCCCCGACGATCCAGCCGCCGCACTAGCTCTGTCCGACGGTCTCGTCGCCGATCTGTACGCGTGGGCGAAGAACATCGACATCACATTGAACCTGGACGTGCGGGACCGGGAGGAAGGCAAGTACGACGATGAGTGGCAGCGGCTGTTCCTCGAGGGACATGGCCTGGCACAACAGGTCGCGCACGAGCTCGGTCCCGAGCGGACGGTGACCTACAAGGGCCTGGCGAACAGTGAGATTGCCCCTCTGACGTCAGTCACCTGGCAAGGTGACCAGGAGCTTTAGACATCAACTGAAGGCGGCCGGTGGAGCGGCCGGAAGTACTCCGGACCTAAGTACTCCGGACCTCCGTTCCCCCGGCCTCTTCGTCCCCCTGAACTCAGGGCAAAGCCTGAAAGGCGGCGCAGCGGCAGATACGGGCACGATCACCGCGCTGATGTCCTCGGGCGACATCACCGAGTGACTGTGGGACGCCGCTCCGCATCTGGCCGTCATCGCCGCACCGGTGTCCGCGCACTGATGGGCATCGTGCTCGTCTGGCTGGCCGGTCGGCTGCGACCGGTGCTCGGCCGGGCAGCAGAGCTGACAATGGTGGAAGCCGCCCTCGGCGCAGAACTGGCCGCCAGCCGAACACGCAGGCCACTGAGCCTTTTCCAACCTCGGTTTGAGCAGGTCAGGTGCAGGGTGAGGATGGTCTGGACGAGGTGGGTGATGCGGGTGGTGCTGCAGCGGAGCTTGCGCAGGAGGCGCCAGCTCTTCAGGGTGGCCATGGCCTGCTCGACGAGTGCGCGGATCTTTGCGTGGGAGCGGTTGACGGCTTGTTGGCCTGCGGAGAGCGTGTCCCAGCGGCCCCAGTAGGGCAGTCGTATGGTGCCGCCGGTGCCGCGGTAGCCCTTGTCGGCGAAGCATTCGAGGCCGGCTTCGGTCAGGGCGTCGAGGATGCCGTGGGTGCGGGCGGTCTTGATGTCGTGGACGGTGCCGGGCAGGGCGGGCGAGGCCCACAGCAGTCGCCCCATCGGATCGGTGATGACCTGCACGTTCATGCCGTGTTTCTTGTGTTTCCCGGAGTGGAAGGGCCGGTCGGCCGCTGTCCGGTCGATCGGCAGCAGCGTGCCGTCCAGGATCACGAACGCCTTGGTGGAGGCGGTCTTCATCGCTTCGGCGAGGGTCGGCGCGAGAGCGGCCAGGACGTCGATGGCCTCGATGACGTACCGGTAGGCGGTGGCGGTGCCGACGTACCGGTAGGCGGTGGCGGTGCCGACGCCGAAGCCGGCGGCGAGCTGGGCGTAGGTATGGCCGCAGCGCAGGTGTGCCAGGACGAGCAGGGCCTGACGGCCCGCGCTCACGCGACGCCAGCGCGTTTCCGCGTTCCTGGCGGTGGATCCGCAGGTGAGTGGCCAGGTAGCGCAAGGTCGAGCTGGACACATCGACGCCGGACGGGTAGACAAGCACGCGGAAGCTTCTGGCAGACAGGCGATCTTGGTCGTGAACCCGTCTACCAGGAGCTTCCTCACATCCAGACACCGCCCCACCTGTCCAACTGGCCACCAGTCCGGCCAGGTTGGAAAAGGCTCCGTCGCAGACGAGCATGAGGACGTCGTTCACGCCGCGGTTCTTGATCTCGGTGAGGATGTGCATCCAGTGCTTGGCACCCTGCCGCCATCGCCGGCCCACAGCCCGAGGATGTCCCGCCGGCCCTCGGCCGTGACCGCCAGAGCCACGTGTAGATGGGCCGGTTGGCGACCGCACCGTCGCGGATCTTCACGTGGATGGCGTCGATGAAGACCACCGGGTAAACGGCGTCCAGGGGCCGGTTCTGCCATTTTCGGCCATGCCCTCGAGGACCTTGTCGGTGATCGTGGAGATCGTCTGGCGGGATACATCGGCGCCGTAGACCTCGGCGGGATGGGCCTGGACCTCGCCGGTGGTCAGGCCCTTCGCCGCGAGTGAGATGACCATCTCGTCGACGCCGGTCAGACGCTTCTGCCGCTTCTGCCGCTTCTTGACGATCTTCGGTTCGAAGGAGCCGTCGCGGTCGCGGGGCACGGTGATCTCCACCGGGCCGACATCGGTCAGTACGGTCTTGGCGCGGGTGCCGTTGCGGGAGTTGCCGCCGTTCTTCCCCGCCGGATCGTGCTTGTCATAGCCGAGGTGATCGGTGATCTCACCCTCGAGAGCGGACTCCAGGAGCCGCTTCGTCAGCTGCTGGAGCAGCCCGCCTTCGCCGGTCAGCTGCAGGACCTCGGCCTGAGCCCGGCCCACCAGCTCGTCGATCAACCGGTCGTCCACAGACTTCGAAGGGGTCGTCTCAGACGGCTCGACGGGCTCGGCCCCGGTCACATTGTTGCTGGGCATCGATGCATCTTTCATGATCGGGAGTTACACCGAACGTTTTACAGTCCCGTTCGTGACGGTCTGCCGACGTAGTGAGTGAACCGTTGGGGCTATCAGGAATCATCATTGATTCCTGATAGCCCCTCGTGACTTATCGCTGCGTCGACAGGAGACGCGCGATCGACTCATGCAGCCAGCACTACATGGTGTGTGCTCCTGTCGGTCATCCGATCGTGCGCGCCGGGCCTTGGCCGTACGGGGTACGTGCTGCGGTGTGCACCCCGGTATCGGGATCGGTGGTGATCGCGGCCCAGAAACCGCGGGGCAGCGTCGGGTCATCGGCGGATCGTGGCGTCACGGCGTGTCCAGCGTCGCGAGCCGCCTCCAGACACGCGTCGGGGAAGCAGTCGTCGATGACTCGGCTGGGCGTCGGCAGTTCGCGGTGGGCCAGTATGGAGGTCACCGAGTCGCCCATGATGATGTCGTGGCCGTGGACCAGCGGGGCATCGACCGCCGCCGCGAGAGGTTGTTCGAGGGCGAGAACGCGGTGCAGACCGAGCACGGTGGCCGGGTGCAGTCCGACGCCGATGCTGCTGCAGGCGAGGACGGGGCGACCCTCGCGCAAGGCAATGGCGGGCTCGACGGGCATGGGGAGGTGGTCCCCGGGGGTGAGTTCGGCGAGGAGCGGCTGCTGGAATGCCGCCGGGTCGGGGAGGGGGATGCCGTCCACGACGATGCCGGTGGTGCCCCACATCGCGGTGTTGATGCTGTGGCACAGTGCGGCGAGGTTGCCCTCGGCGTCGACGGCTAGCACGTAGTCGGAGTGGCTGCCGGTCGAGGGCGAGCCGTTGAGGGCCGTGAGGAATCCGGCCAGGGCGTGCGGGTCCTGTGCGGGTTCGCCGATCTCGGCTGTCTCCAGCCGTGCGAGGTTGGCGAGCAGATTGGTCCCACCGGTGTCCGGGGCGGGCAGGGTCGCGATCTCGTGGCCTGCGAAGGACCCGCGTGCCGGTTCGCCGCAGCGGGCCCGGTAGCCCGCGAGATCCTCCATGCTCGCCTGGCCTCCCTCCCTGCGCACCGCCGATACGAAGTGCTCCGCCCAGGGCCCCTGATACATCCAGTCCGGTCCGTGTTCGGCGAGGGCCGCGGCGGTGGCCGCCAGACGCTGCTGGGTGAAGAGTTCGCCGGCCCGCGGTAGCCGTCCTTGCGCAGCGAATGCGGCGCGGCCCTCGTCGGTGCGGGTGAGGACATCGGCTCGCTGGGCAAGTAGACGCGAGAGGTGCTCGGTGACTGGGACACCCCGTTCGAGCAGGTACCGCGCGGGTGACCAGAGCTGCTCCCAGGGCAGTCGGCCCGAGCGGGTGTGGGCGGCGTAGGCGCCTGCGATGAATCCGGGGACCAGGGCGGTGCGTCCGCTCGGTTGCGGGGCGGGCGGGATCTCCAGCGGGTGGGTTTCTCCGGCGAAGGTCCTGAATCCGGCGGACACGCTGGTCGTTGCTCCGGTGGCGGCCTCGTGGTGCACCATGCCGAACAGTCCGGCGTAGCTGACCCATGAGCCCAAAGACAGCGCGATCTGGGTGAAGGCGGTAGTCAGCACGGCATCGGTGGCGCTGCCTGCGGCGTCGAGGGTATAGCGGCCGGCGAGGGTGGCGAAGGGGCCGGTGGACCCGACCAAGGCCCCCGACGTCCCGGTCGCGCAGGCGGAGCGCGGATCGAGTCCGACGTTCCGCCAGTCCAGGGCGTGCGCGCGTTCCCCGGGATCCCAGCCACTGGGATCGAGCTTGTCAGTCACGTTTACCGACCTTTCCCTTTTGGAGTGTAGTCTCAATTTGAGACTACACATGGATCAGGAGTTCAAGTGGCGGAGCAAGAGCCCGAGTCAGGGTTGCGCGAAGTGGTTCACCAGCGAGTACGCCTCGGCGTCTTGGCCATCGTCGACCGACGTGGACCGTGCACGTTCTCGCAGTTGCGGGACGCTCTGGGGCAGTCCAACGGCAGCCTGAGCCGCCACCTGGGCGTGCTGGAGGAGCACGGCTACATCACCACGGAGAAGGTGTTCGAGAACCGGCGGCCGCGGACCTGGGTCCGAATGACCGCGGCCGGAGCCGAAGTGTTCCGGGAGGAGCAGGAACTGTTGACCAAGCTGCTCACCACGGCTTCGCAGGAGGCCGGCCGGACCGGAACCGACCCGGACGAGGACCGTGTCGCGGCCATGTCCATCGTGTTCGCAGCCCTGCTCGCCGACGACGACACCGCCGCGGACACCGCCCGGGACGCGCGAGCGGACGGCTGTGGTGAGGACGCGTCCCCGGGCCGGATCGACCACTCGACCCTCCTACCGACCGAACCGGTGCTGGCCGGGCGGCGCGCGGAGCCGCTGCGTTCCGGACCCATCAGTGCGCGCTACGACATGCCGGCCGGCTACTCGAGCTTCACCGAACAGCGCGAACAGCGGCTGATGTTGATGAGTCACGGGCTGCGCGGTGGCTGGATCACGTCATGGCCGATCGTCGGCCCAGAGCACAACAGCAGCGCGGAGGACGGGGGTGAGCAGGAGGGCCAGGGCATCGCACACGCGATCGTGGTTGAACTCGGCGGCGCGTCGGACTGCACATCGATCCTCGCGGTCATGAATCCCTCCGCGGTGGACGTCGGCGTGCCGGCGGCCCGCGGCTACCTGCTGCCCGCCAACCAGGACGGAGCACCGGCCACGGCGGTGGCCTGGTTCTCCGTCGGCCGCTATCTCGTCTCGATCGCGGTGTCCGCGCTCGCTGACATCGCCACTGCGGTGATGAAGGACCTCGCGGTCGAGGTGTACCGCCCGCTGTCCACCCGTCACCCCTGACCAACTCCGACTGTCCGTGGAGGGCACGCTCATGACCACCCCAGCCCCGGCCCCCAGTGCCTGGCGCTCGATACTGCTCAACCTCGTCGTGGACGTGGTCCCGTCGATACTGGTCTTCTACGTCCTGCGGGCGTTCGGGATCAGTGACGTGCTCGCCTATCTCGCCGGTTCGGTCGTCCCGCTGGCTCGACTGATCGCCGACCGCCTCCGTGGACGTCCGTTCAACGCGATCTCCGGCCTGATCCTGATCTTCCTCGTGGTGTCGATGGTGCTGGCGCTGGTGACCCACGACGCCCGGGCGGTGATCGCGCGCGGCGGCCTGATCTACCTGGCCCTTGCCGTGGCCGCGGCCGTCTCGGTGCCCACACGCAGCCCGCTGATCTTGCTGATCGCGCGCTACTTCACCATCCGCAACCGGCCCGATGCGGCCCCGCGATTCAACACGGTCTCCCGCCAACCGCGTGGTCTACGCGCCATGCGGATCCTCACTGTCCTGTGGGCGGTCGCGTTCGGTGTGTCGGCCCTGGCCTGCGTCGCCTTCGCCTACACGCTCCCGGTGACCGTGTCCGCCGCTGTCACCTCGCTCGTCGAGCCGGTCATGGCACTGCTCGTGGCCGTCGGGACAGGGCGGTACATACGTCGGTCACTGGCCCCGCTGTTCAAGGCCGCGGCCACGCCCAGCTCCGACCCGTCGCAGCCCCCGGCCGGCACGTTCGAGGGCGGCTCCGGTACACCGATCACACGGCAGTAGCCGTCCTGTCACCGCCGCACCCCGACCGTGCCCTGCCCACTCCGAACAGCCACTCCAGGACCGGCACACGACTGCGCGGCACCCGAGGCCTCGCGTGGTGCCTTCAGCGGGGTCGGTGAGCCCACGGCCAGTGAGCCTTTTCCAACCTGGCCGGACTGGTGGCCAGTTGGATAGGTGGGGCGGTGTCTGGATGTGAGGAAGCTCCTGGTAGACGGGTTCACGACCAAGATCGCCTGTCTGCCAGAAGCTTCCGCGTGCTTGTCTACCCGTCCGGCGTCGATGTGTCCAGCTCGACCTTGCGCTACCTGGCCACTCACCTGCGGATCCACCGCCAGGAACGCGGAAACGCGCTGGCGTCGCGTGAGCGCGGGCCGTCAGGCCCTGCTCGTCCTGGCACACCTGCGCTGCGGCCATACCTACGCCCAGCTCGCCGCCGGCTTCGGCATCGGCACCGCCACCGCCTACCGGTACGTCGTCGAGGCCATCGACGTCCTGGCCGCTCTACCGCCGCCCTCGCCGAAGCGATGAAGACCGCCTCCACCAAGGCGTTCGTGATCCTGGACGGCACGCTGCTGCCGATCGACCGGACAGCGGCCGACCGGCCCTTCCACTCCGGTGGGGCGACGACGGCCCGTAGTGACGAAAAACTCCTTCGGTCAGCGCTGCGGCACCATCGCGCGCAGCGCCGCCTTGTCCGGCTTGCCGCTGGGCGCCACAGGAACCTCCGTGAGGAAGCCGACGCCGACCGGGACGCTCGCCGTACCGAGTTCCCGGGCGACCAGCTTGCGCAGCGTTTCCTCCGCGGGGGCGGCGGCTCCTGGCAGCGGTACGACGAAGGCGTGGATGGCCTCGCCGGTGTGCTCGTCGGGGACGCTCACGACGTAGGCCTGTTCGATGTGGGGATGTGAGGCGAGGGCGCGTTCGATGGGCCCCGCGTAGTGGACGACGGCGTTGACGATGACGATGTCGCGGATGCGTCCGGCCAGCCGCAGATACCCGTCGGCGTCGAGGCTGCCGAGGTCGCGGGTGCGCACCCAGCCGTCCCGCAGCACGTCAGCCGTCTCCCGCACGTCGCCCCAGTAGCCGCAAAAGAAGTCCGGCCTGCGCACCCATACCTCGCCCGTGTCACCGGTCGGTACGTCCCGGCCCGCGCTGTCGCGCACCACGGCCTCGACGGTCTCCAGCGGGCGTCCCACGCTGTCGGCCAGGCCCGGGTCGCCGGCCAGCTCGTCGGGTTCGAGGACGGAGAGCATGCCCGTCTCGGTCTGGCCGTAGCCGTGGTGGACGACAGGTCCGAGCAGCGCGGCGGCGTCGGTGAGCCGGTGCGGCGGGAGCGGGGAGCCCGCCACGAGGAGGTTGCGCAGCGAGGAGAGGTCCGCGCCCCCCTCCCGGACGGCGTCGAGGATGGCGTACAACCGCGGCACCGTCAGCAGGCATGCGGTGACGCGGTGCTGGGCGAACACTTCGGGGAAGCGCAACGGCTGCCCGGGGATCACGGCGGTGCCGCCGCCCATCAGGCACAGGCCCAGGTGCTCGAAGACCACGGCGCTGTTCAGCGTGCCGAACAGCAGGAAGCGTTCGTAGCGCGCGGCGAGCCGGCGGACGCGGTCGTTCCAGCGGGTCTGCTCGAAGGCCCAGTTGAGCGACAGTGCGCCATAGGTCACCGTCGTGCCCTTGGGGTGCCCGGTGCTTCCGCTGGTGAGGTGGATGATGCCGATGTCGGCGGGGTTGCCCTGCGCGGTGAGGTCGCCAAAGCCGGAAAGACCGGAAGGAACCGCCTCTCTCGGCCGCAGGGCGGCGGCGTCCAGCAGCGGGACGCCCAGTGCGCCGGCCTCAGAGGGGAGTTCGGCGTTGCCGGCGGCGTCGTCGGTGATCACTGCGGCGACGTCGCGGGCCAGGATGGACCGCAGGTGTTCTCGGGGCAGCCCGGGGCGCAGGCCGATCACCGTGCAGCCGACGGTGTGGGCGGCGATCCGGACAGCGAACGCCTCCGGGGAGACCCCGGTGTCCAGAGCCACGTGCGAACCGGCGGTCAGGCCCGCCGCGCGCAGGCCCCGAACGAATGAGGCGACCGCGCCGAGCACCTCTCCCCTGGTGACCGTGCACCCCTCGTACTCGAAGGCGGGCAGGTCGGGAGCGGCACGGAAAGCGTCGATGAGTGTCTGCGGAAAGGTGCCTCCGGACTGTTCGTCCACTTCATCTCCACTCTGGGCCGGAAACTGCCGACGTAAAGGGTGCGTGAATGACCGAAAATCGATCGCAAAGACCGGCGCGAGGGTCTGCTTAGCCCGCCAATCGACCACACACGCTAACCGATGCCCGGAATTGAGCCATTCCCAGTGCTAGTGATCTAGATCACATGCAGGTGGGGTGGTCGCGTGCTTTAACCATCAAGTACCGTCTTCGGCACCCCATGAAAGGCAGGACCAGTATGTCCGATTCAGTCCATGTCGACTATCTCGTCATCGGCGGCGGACCCGCAGGCCTGCAAGCCGGATATTTCTTCAAGAAGTCCGGAAGGGACTATCTGATCGTGGAAGGAAGCGACGCGCCGGGCGCTTTCTTCACACGTTTCCCCAGGCACCGGACTCTTATTTCCAGCAACAAGGTGCACACCGGCTGGAGCGACCCGGAACTGCGGCTGCGCGTCGACTGGAACTCACTGCTCTCGGACGAGGGCCCCCTGTTCACCAGTTACACCCCCCGTTACTTCCCACCGGCCGACGATCTCGTCCGCTACCTGGACGACTTCGCCCGCGAGCACGGCCTGAACATCCGCTACAACACCCGCATCAGCCGCGTAACGCGCCCGAACGGCGGCGAGTTCGTGGCGACGGACGAGAGTGGCAACGTTGTCCGAGCGCGGCGTGTCATCGTCGCCACCGGCGTCTCCCGGCCCTACGTGCCGCCCATCGAGGGTGCGGCCGAGGCCGAGCGCTACGACGAGATGACGGTCGATCCGCAGGACTTCGTCGACCAGCGGGTTCTCATCATCGGCCGTGGCAATTCCGCGTTCGAGACCGCGGACAACCTCATCGAGACCGCCGCTGTGATCCACATGGCCGGACCCGGTTCACTGAAGCTTGCCTGGCGCACTCATTTCGTGGGCCACCTACGGGCCGTCAACAACAACTTCCTCGACACGTACCAGCTTAAATCACAGAATGCGATCCTCGACGGAAATATTCTCCGTATCAAACGCAATGCCGACGGCGGATATGTGGTGAGCGTCAGCTTCTCCCGCGTCGGGGAGGTCGTCAAAGACATCCCGTACGACCGGGTCATTCTGGCCACCGGATTCCGCTTCGATGCGTCGATATTCGCCGAGGAATGCCGCCCGGATCTGGTCATAAAGGACCGTTTTCCGCACCTCACAGACGCCTGGGAATCGGTCAGCGTACCCGATCTCTACTTCGCCGGAACCATTACCCAGTCGCTGGACTTCAAGAAGTCCACCAGCGGCTTCATTCACGGTTTCCGGTACGGCGTGAAGGCGCTGACCCGCATACTGGAGCGCCGCTACCACGACGTGCAGTGGCCGCACGCCGGGCTGCCCGCCACCGGCGCCGCTGTGGCCGGCGCGGTCATCGAGCGCATCAACCGCACCTCGGCCCTGTGGCAGATGTTCGGATTCCTCGGCGACGGCGTCCTGGTCGACGCCGGCGGCGAGGTGCGCTACTGCGAGGAGGTGCCCGTGGGTCACCTGCACGCGGCAGCCGAGCGGGGCGACTTCGGGGCACTGTCCGCCTACTTCACCGTCACCCTGGAGTACGGCGCCGACCACGACCAGGTCGACCCCTTCGACGTCAGCGTCAACCGGATGAACCAACAGGACACCAGCGGTCTCGACGCCCGCTACTTGCACCCCGTGGTACGGCAGTTCCTTCCCGACGGCAGCGGCAAACCGGTCGCCGAGCACCACGTCACGGAGAACCTGGAGAACGAGTGGGACAACCCTGACGTGCACGTTGGCCCGCTGTGCTCCTTCCTCACCGCCCGCCTCGCGGCCGGCGACGGTTCCCCGGCCGGTGACGCGCTCGCCGCGCCCCGGACATGACCGGCCGGGAAACCGGCCCGGCGCACCACCCGGCCCAACCGGTGCATAACCAACTCCCCCAGCAGCACTACGACTTCTTCGCCGGCGGCGCCGGTGAGGAGACCGCGCTGCAGGAGAACGAGGACGCCTTCGGCCGGCTGGCCCTGCTCCCCCGGGTGCTGCGCGGCGGCGGCGACCGCAGCACCGCGGTCAGCGTCCTGGGCAGGGAGTGGCCGGCCCCGCTGTTCGTCTCGCCCACCGCCTTCCACCGGCTGGCCCACCCCGACGGCGAGGCGGCCACCGCGCGCGCCGCCGCGGCGGCAGGGGTCCCGCTGGTGACAGGCATGGCGGCGACCACGGCCGTGGCGGACGTCGTCGCGGCCGCCCGCGAAAAGGACGACGACGCGGTGGTCTGGTTCCAGCTCTACCTCCAGCCGGAGCCCGAGGTCACCACCGAGCTGGTCCGCCGGGCGGAACGGGCGGGCTGCTCCGCCCTCGTCGTCACCGTCGACTCTCCCGTCTTCGGCCGCCGCACCCGCGACCTGCGCAACGGCTTCCACGATCTGCCCCCCGGCCTTGCTACCGAGAACATGCGCAACCTGCCCGGCGGCGAGCCCGGCCGCCCCCGCTCCATCACCATGTGGCCGGCCGGCTGGGACGACCTGCGCCGACTGCGTGAACAGACCGACCTGCCGCTCGTCCTCAAGGGTGTACTGCACCCCGAGGACGCGCGCACCGCCGTCGAGCAGGGCATCGACGCACTGCTCGTATCCAACCACGGAGGGCGGCAACTCGATGCCGCTCCCGCAGCGGTGGAGGCGCTGCCCGCAGTGGCCGAAGCCGTCGCCGGACGGGTGCCGGTCCTCATGGACGGCGGGGTGCGCCGGGGCAGCGACATCGCGACAGCCCTCGCCCTCGGCGCCCGGGCCGTCGGCGTCGGCAGGCCCGTGCTGTGGGCGCTCGCCGACCTCGGCGAGGAAGGCGTACGGGGGTGCCTCACCGCGCTGCGCGCGGACTTCGACAACGTGCTCGCCCTGTGCGGTGGTCACCGGCCCCAGGACCTCACGGCCGATCAGGTCGTCGAGCGCGGCACGGCACGGCGGCCGACGAGAGGAGAACGGACATGCTGAAAAAGACCACGGGGGCGGCCCTGGCGGCGGGCAGCGCACTGCTGCTCTCCTCCCCGGCCTGGCTGCCCGGCCGGATCGTGTCCCTACGGATGAAGCTCTTCGCCCGCATCAACGGCGACGAGGGCCTGCCCTTCCCGCAGGAGGAGTACGGCGGCGCCGAGCGCTTCGAGGAGATCTACGGCCAGCCCGCGGCGAACGGCCGCAGCCGGGGCGCGGCGCTGTCCGACCTGTTCTGGTACTGGCTCGCACCCGGCGCCGACATCCACCAGGAGCACCTGGAGGCAGGCCCCCGCTACGACGAGGTGTCCCGGCGCACCCTCGCCATCCTGGCCGGCCCGTCGGCCGGGCTGTACGACGCGGCCGCGCGCAGCACCCGGCACGTCCTGGACGCCCTGCCCGGCGACGGCGTGCGGTCCGTGCGGCTGCGCGATCTGATGATGCCGGTGTGGGCCGAGTTCTTCTACACGCTGGTGTTCCAGGAGGACTGCCCGCCCGAGGCGCGGAAGCTGATCGTCGACAACGCCGAGGACGTGGTCAACGCCCTGAAGTGCACCAGGCTGCGGCACATGCGCCGCCGCGACCGGCTGACCCGCTACCTGCTGCGGAGACTGGACGCCGGTGAGGTGCCGCACGTGCTGCCTGCCGGGCTGAGCCGCCGCCAGCACGCGTACTACCTCCAGGGCACCTTCTTCAACACCGCCGTCGTGCAGATGTCGGAGGCGATGGCCCACCTCCTGCTGGTGCTGGCCCAGCATCCGGAGGTGCAGGAGCGGGTGACGGCGAGCGGCGACGACGACCGCTGGCTGTCGCACGTCATGAACGAGACGTTCCGGCTCTTCCCGCTGTTCGGCGTGGCCCACCGCATCACCACCGCGGACATCGACCTCGATGGCATGCCGCTCATCCCGTCGGGGTCCGTACTGACCTTCAGTTACCCCGACTACCAGGCCGCCGGCTACACCGACCCCGAGGACTTCGTCCCCGGGCGCTGGGAGACGCTGACCACCAAGGAGGCCCACCACATCCCCTTCGGCATCGCCGCGAACCGGCCCTGTCCGGCCTGGCGCCTCTCCCCCATCGCGATGCGCGCCGCCACCCGCGAGGTACTCGCCCGCTTCGAGCTGGACTCACCAGTCAGCCACACCCGCTCCATCCCCCACCGCGCACCCTGCCTCCTCATCCCCCGGAACCACCCGGCAGACACGCCGCGGCGCCGCGTCCTGCGCACCGCACTGGCCGTACGGGACCGGGCCGAGGATGTCGGGCGCAGTCTGACGCAGCTCGTCCTCGGCACATACATGGTCCTGGACGCCCGCCGCACCAGGCCCGCCGCACGCTTCTTCGCCGAGCACGACACCGAAGGCCACCTGTTGCAGCGGGAGCACACCGCTTCCGGCGCCGACGGGCGATACGAACCGGCCATCACGTCCTGCCCGTACCCGGGCCGGAGCACCTGACGGCGTCCCCTTCTCTTCGCCTCCTCACCATGGAGTCCCCGTTGTCGACCACCGAGCTGGGTCCGGCGTTCTTCCTCGCTGCGGCCGTCATCCTCGTCACCTGTCGCCTCGTCGGCTTGTTGCTGCGTTATCTGGGACAACCGCCCGTGGTGGGCGAGATGGTCGCCGGCGTGGCCCTCGGCCCGTCGGTGCTCGGTCTCATCTCCCCCGGTGCCGAGGACGCCCTCTTCCCCCAGGAACTGCGACCGATCCTGTACGTGGCGGGGCAGATCGGCCTGGTCGCCTTCATGTTCGTGGCGGGCTACGAGTTCCGCACGGACCGGCTGTCGTCGGTGGGCCGCACGGCGGTGACCGTGTCGGCGGCCGGTATCGCCGTACCGCTGGTGCTGGGGGCGGGCCTCGCCGCCATGGCCCACAACTGGGTGGACATCTATCCGGACGGCATCTCCCCGCTGGTGGGCGCGCTGTTCATCGGGGTCACCCTGGCCATCACTGCCTTTCCGATGCTGGCGCGTATCATCACCGAACGCGGCCTGACCGACTCCCGGTTCGGCTCGATCTCGCTGGCTGCCGGCGCGCTGGACGACGCCGTGGCCTGGATCCTGCTGGCAGCGGTGCTGAGCCTGGCCGGCGGCGGGGCATCGACCTTCGCCCTGGCCGCGATCGGCGCGGTCGGGCTCGGTGTGTTCCTCGCCGTGTTCGTGCGCCTGCGACCGCAAGCGCTGGACTGGGCGCGGCGACTGACCGAGGAACACACTTTGCTGGTCATCATCCTCATCCTGTTCGTCGCCGCCTGGTACACCGACCGCATCGGCCTGTACGCCGTGTTCGGCGCTTTCAGTCTCGGTGTCACGTTCCCCCGAGACCCAGTGGTGACCCGCGCGGTGCGGTCCATCGAGCCGGTCAGCCGCATCGTGTTCCTGCCGCTGTTCTTCACCTACTCAGGCCTGAACACCGACTTCACGCTGCTGTCCGGCGGCAAGATGCTGCTGTTCACCGCGGCCTGTGTCCTGGTGGCAGTCGTCAGCAAGTTCGGTGCCTGCTGGGCCACCGCGCGGCTGCTGGGCGAGCCGCTGGACGTCGCCATCCGGGTGGGCACACTGATGAACGCCCGCGGCCTGATGCAGCTCATCGCCATCAACGTCGGCCTGGCCGCGGGCATCACTTCACCGGCGCTCTTCGGCGTGCTCGTGATTGTCGCCCTGGTGACGACGGTGATGACGTCCCCTCTGCTGACTCTCTGGGACCGGCTGGACCGCCGCCGGACCCGAGCGGACACCTCGATGGCCGAAACCACTCCCTGAAGTGGGAGGCCACCGCGTTACGTAATGCACCGGGGGTTCGTCACGAGAGGTTCGCCCACGTGACGTGCCAACGCCGCCTACCGCTACGCCCTGATCCCCGACCGCCTCCAGGGACGCGTGTACGGAGTCTCCCGGATGATCGGCTGGTGCACCGTCCCCCTGGGCACCCTCCTCGGCGGCATCTCCCTGCAGAGCCTCGGCGCGGTCCCGACCTTCGCCGCCCTGGCGGCCTGCCTGGCGGTCGTCGCGGTCGCGTCGACGGCGAGCAGGCAGATCCGACAGGCATCGAGACCGGAACCCCCGGCAGCCCCCAGCACGCGATGAGGTTCAGCACCCGATGGTCACCGCAAGCCCGCCCCGGGCCGTCTCCTCATGCTCGACCGACACGTCCGCGCCGGTCTCCTTCATGGTCTTGAAGACCTTGCCCAGCGACACCATGTGCGAGCCGTCGCCGTACGGCGGCGGAGGGGTTATGTCTCAGGACTCCTATGCCAAGGGGACGTCGAGGACGGCCTTCCGGTGGCTGAAGGTCTCGATCGAGTAGCGGCCGTGGTAGTTCCCCTGGCCGCTTGCTCCGACACCTCCGAAGGGGAGATCGGTGACGGAGAGGTGATACATCGGCAAGCCGAAGTTGAGCCCGCCGGAGGAGGTCTCAGCGCCGAGCCGTTGCCGTGTGGTGTCGTTGCCCGTGAACGCGTACAGGGCGAGTGGCTTGTCACGGTCGTTGATGAAGGTGATCGCCTCGTCCAGGTCCGCGACGGTCAGGATCGGCAGGATGGGGCCGAATATCTCCTCGCGCATGACCGGGTCGTCGGGCCGGATGTCGGCCAGGACGGTGGGAGCGATGTATCTGTCCCCGCGTTCGCTCTGCCCGCCGGTCACGATCCGGCCCGCGTGAAGGAGCGCGGTGAGCCGGTCGAAGTGGCGCTCGTTGATGATGCGCCCGTAGGCGTCGGCCAGTTGCGGGTCGCTTCCGAAGAGTGCGTGCACCGCCTGGATCAGCTCGGTCTCCAGGGACTTGGCGGTGTGACGGTCTGCCAGTACGTAGTCGGGGGCGACGCAGGTCTGTCCGGCGTTGATGAACTTGGTCCGCGCCAGGCGCTCGGCGACGACCCGCAGGTCTGCGTCGCGGTCGACGAATACGGGTGATTTGCCGCCGAGTTCGAGGGTGACCGGGGGTCAGATGGGCGGCTGCGGCGCTCATCACGACGCGGCCGACGGTGCCGTTGCCGGTGTAGAAGATGTGGTCGAACGGCTGGGCCAGCAGAAGCGTCGTCTCCTCGGCGCCACCTTGGACGACGGCTACCGCGTCGTTGTCGAGGTAGTGCACCAGCAGCCGGGTCAGCAGCGCGGAGGTGGCGGCCGCGTATTCGGCCGGTTTGACGACGACGGCGTTGCCGGCCGCCAGCGCGCCCGCGACCGGCACCAGGAGGAGGTTGACCGGATAGTTCCAGGCCGAGATGACCAGGACGACGCCCAGGGGGTCGAGCTGGGTCCGTGCCGCTGTGCCGTTCGGGAAGGAGCCGGGAACGGCGGCCGGCTGGGGCGTCAGCCATGCGTCGAGGTGTTCCAGGTACGTGTCGACTTCGCGGAGCGTACCCCCGATCTCCAGGCCTTCGACCTCGTCGCGGCTCTTGTGCAGATCCTCGTGCAGTGCGTCCGCGATGGCCTCCCGGTTCTCGACGAGGAGCGCCCGTAGCCGGGAGAGCTGCTCCTTGCGCCAGGCGACCGGCCTGGTGCGTCCGGTGCGGAACGTGTGACGCAGTCGGCCGACGAGTGTGTTCGCTTCGGCACTGCTGAATGTGGTGAGGGCAGGGATGTTCACGGGAGGGCCTCCTTCGGACGCCGTGGTTCCACCGGCAGACGAACACGACGACGGGGACGCGGTCATCTGCCGATGTGGGGTGGTTGGGTGCACCGGGCATGCGGCAGGCCTGCCGGTGCACCGCGGGGTGGGCCCCGAAGGAGAAGTTCGGGGCCCGCACTCATACCGGGGCCTGCCCCGACGAGCGTGCTCCTGCGGTCAGTCCGCCTTGGCTCACCCGGAGCACGGTGGTGCTTCCCCGGCCGCCGTCCGGTGGGGCCGGGGCATCCGCTCCCCCGACGAGGCGGCCGAGGGCCGGGAGGGTCAGGCGCCGCTGTCGGCGAGCCAGTTGCCGTGGAACCCGAACGGGACACGGGAGGGCAGATGGATGGTGGCCACGGGGGCGGCACCGAGGTTGTCCGAGTCGAGGAGGACCAGGTCACTTCGGTCGGTGCCGGCGTCGTAGACGTAGGTGGCGAGCCAGCCGAGGCCGCCGGCCTTGTCGTCGGCGGCGACGAACGCGGCCTCACCAGGTGTGCGGCCGGAACCGAAATCGTGTGCGGAGGAGGCGCCGGTGGTGAGGTCGTAGCGGACCAGGGCGTTCCCGCTCGTCATGTGGCCATAAGTGGAGTTGAGACCGAGCAGCCGGTCGTCCGTGCGCGGGAACTCGCCCGAGCGGTCGTCGACCTGCTCTTCACGGACCGTGCCGGTCCTGGGATCGATGGTCCATTTCCACAGGACGGCCGAGGTGTCCGCGGACGGCTTGTCGTCGGCGGGCTTCCGCCACAGTTCCGGGTAGCGCATTGCATGCAGCACGATGGTGCCGTCGGGCGCGTCGTAGGCGTTGAGGGTGTGGAAGATGTAGCAGGGGTCGATGTCGAACCACCGGACCTCCCCGTGGGGGTCGTTCCGACGCAGGACACCGAACCGGGCGCCGTAGTCATCGCTCCAGGTGTAGGGCATCGTTCCCATTTTGGCGGCCTGGAGGTCGAAGACGACGGGCAGGTCCATGAATACGACGTGCTCGGCGGTGAGCGCGAAGTCGTGCATCATCGTCGGTCCGGGCACCTCGATGGGCCGGCTGATGACGAGCTCGCCGTTGGCGTCGGCACGGTGATAGGTGAGCAGGGTCCGGCCCCGGATGGCGTGGCCGAAGAAGTGCAGCTCCCCGGTGACCGGGCAGGTCTTCGGATGGGCCGTCATGGCCGTGTTCAGCCGCCCGCCGAAGTCGTAGGGTCCCTTGGTGTCCAGGTCGCAGGTCAGCTCGTACGGCAGGGCCGTCTCGACCAGGGCGAGGGTGCGCCCGGCATGCCGTACGACGTGGGTGTTGGCATTGCCCGCGGTCAGATCCCGGTTGCCCTTGTCGTCCGTCATCTGCGCGCCGTCGGTGAACTTGGTGGTGCGGACCCAGCGGTTGCGGTAGGAGACGGCGCGCCCGCCTTCGAGGCGGACGCCGTGGATCATGCCGTCGCCGAAGAACCAGTGCCCGGAGGCCACGTCGGCCGGGTTGGGGCCGTTGCGCAGGTACCAGCCGGACAGCTCGGGCGGGAGGGTTCCGGTCACGGGCAGGTCGTAGGCGGTGAGTTCCTCGGTGACCGGCGCGTAGTTGCCGGCCAGATGCTGCGGAGTGTCATTCATGGTGTCACCTCGATGACAGGTTCGGAACGTATGCAGGGGCCACTGCGGCTCCTGCGCGGAAAGCCGGGCTGCGGCGGAGGGGTTGCGGCAGCGAGCACCGTGGACGAACTCGCTGCCGGCTCCGGCGGACCCGGCCACGGAAGGGCCAAGGGGCTCAGTCCGTCATGTCGGGCTTTCCCCTGGCCAGGAGGCATGCTGCCGCCACCAGACCCGCGGCGAGGACCGCGGCGGCGACGAAGTACCCGTACTGCGTGGCCACGGCCATGTCGTGGAGACGGTCGGCGGGCGCGACGGGGTGCATATGGGTGAGGACGACCGTGCCGATGACGGCCACCCCCAGGGTTCCGCCGAGTTGCCGGACGGTCTGGACGATGCCGGAGGCCTGCGGACGGTCGGCGGCCGGCACCCGGCTGAGGGCGTCGGTGTTGACCGGGGAGATGACGAGCCCCAGCCCGAGACCGACCAGGATCATGCCGGGAACGTTGGCCAGGTACTCGATCCGGGTGAGCGACAAGGCCCACAGGACGCTACCGGCGGTGGTCAGGGACAGCCCGGTCAGCAGCGGAGGCCGCGGTCCCGAGCGGTCGTACCAGCGTCCGGCTATCTGGGCGCCCAGCATGAGCGGCAGGATGAGCGCCAGCGAGGCGCAGCCCGAGCGGACCGGTCCGTATCCCAGCAGGTTCTGCGTGTACAGCGACGCGTACAGCACCAGCCCGATCATACTGAACTGCGTGGCCAGCAACACGATGACATTCCCGTTGAAGCTGCGGTGCCCCAACAGCTTGATCTTCACCAGGGGGTCGGCGGAGCGCAGTTGCGTGGCGATGAAGACGGCGGTCAGCGACAGGCCGACGGCCAGCACGGAGAGGGTGCGGGCTGAGCCCCATGTCCACTCGGACGCTTCCTGGAGCCCGTAGACGGTGGTGCCGACAGCGAGCACGAGCAGCAGTGCCTGAGGGACGGACACGGTCAGGCCCGGCTGCTTGGGGTTGGCCGGACGGGCCCGCCTGATCAGGAGGAGCGCGGCCAGGCCGACGGGTACGTTCAGCCAGAACACCGCACGCCAGCTGACCCACTCGGTGAGTGTTCCGCCCACAAGGGGCCCGAGAGCCAGAAAGAGCTGGCTGATGCCCGCGTAGATGCCCATGGCGCGGCCACGCATGGAGGCGGGGAAGGCATTCATCACGATGCTCGAACTGACCGGCATCATCAGCGCCGCCCCGAGGCCCTGGGCGATGCGGGCCGTGATGAGCCAAGCCGGTCCGGCCGAGGCGGCCGGTGCGAGTCCGCACAGTGCGGAGGCGGCGAAGAAGATCCAGATGCCGACACGGAACGTGGTGACCGGGCCGAGCTTGGTGCCGAGTTTGCCTCCCATGGCAACGGTCGCCGCCATGGCCAGGACGTAGGCATTGACGATCCACTGCTGCCCGCTCGCCGACAACGACAGGGACTTCGTCATCGTCGGCAGGGCCACGGTGACCACCGTCTGGTCCAGCATGATCATGGCCAGTCCGCCGGTCATGGCGATCAGCGTCGTCCAGGCCGCGCGGCTCGGCCGGCCCGTGACGGCTTCCTGCTGTGCGGTCATGCTCATGCTCGCACCCCTGTCCGCCGGGCCAGGCCGGCCCTGCTGTCGATCACGGCTGAGTCCTCGGTGCCGCCGGAGCTCACCGCAGCGGCGGCACCGGCGGTCTTCGGGCCAGCGGTGGATACGCGGCTCAGGACCAGGAGGACGGACCCGAGCAAGGCGGCCGGCGCGGCACGGCCCGCCGCATCCGCGCCCAGTACGGCTGTACTCGCCGCGAACAGGACCCAGGAGGCCAGGCCGAGCAGGAAAAGGGAGACTCTCACGGTTTCTCTCCGATAGCGGAACGATTGGTGCACTCGCCATGCTGGTCGGAGCGGCAGGACTTAGCGTCCGTCGAATGACAGAGATCTCGGGGCCATCGGCGCATGCCCTGCCCCGTGCGCCGCCCCGTGGACGTGCCGGTGCGGCAGACCGCACGATCCCCGGTGTCCGTGAGCCCCACCGCGAAGACGGGGCGGCATCGTGGGCCCGGCGTACGCAGCGCGCTGGTCATGGCCGCGGAAGCTCATGTCGGTTCCCTCAGAGCGGACGCTGCGACCGTGCGCGGACTGCGGCTGCCAGCTCGATACGGCTGGCCACGCCGAGCTTGGCCAGGCTGTGGGAAACGTGGGTCTGCACCGTGCGGGTCGAGACGGACATCGCCCGGGCGATGTCCGGACCGGACAGACCGGCGGTGACCATCTCGGCGACCTGGGTTTCCGTAGGGGTCAGGGCGTCCCATCCCGTGAGCGGGCGATAGCGGTTGCGGGTGTCCTTCAGCCGTACGTCGAGTGCGCGCAGTCTTGCCCTGACACGTTGGGCGACTCCGGCCGCGCCGGCGTTCAGGGCGATTTCCAGGGCTTGCCGGGCATACTGCCGCGCCTCGTCTTTGGATCCCGACTTCGCGGCGGCCACCGCCGCCTCTTCCCACGCGGTCAGTGCCGTGAGCGTCTCGCCGATGGACTCCGCCTCCGCCGCGGCCGCGCATGCCTTCGCCGTCGCGGCGCCGGGGTCCGGACACGCGAGGGCCTCCGCCAGCCGTACCGAGGCCGCGAGCGGGGGCGGCAGCGGACGCGGCAGCTGCCGCAGGTCCTGGGCGATCGTCGCGCAGAACGCCTCGTCACCTCCCAGCAGCGCGGCTCGGCCGAACTCCGGGGCCACGGTGGTGAGCCAGGTGTACAGGTGCTGCTCGGACGCGGTCCGCCACACGGTACGGGCCAGACGTGCGGCCTCCGCGTACCGCCGGCGCGCCTCCAGCAGCGACACCTCTGCTCGTCCGGGCTGCGGAAGGCCGAAGATGAGCGGCCTCGGCTCGCTGTTCCAGTGTGCGAGCCGCGTCTCGGCAGCGTCCGGATCGCCCCGCAGGACATCGATCATGGCTCGTGATCCCACGGCGTGCGAGGTCCAGCCGAATTCCATCGAGTCCGCGAGTTCAAGACCGGCGTCGAAAGCGGCGGCCGCGTCGTCCAACCGGCCTGCGCTCATATCGATCGAAGCACGCAGGAGCTGGTGGGGGACGCTCTGCCACTGCGCCGCACGCTCGTCCGCCAGCCGCTGGACCTCCCGCACGGCGTCGTACGCCGCTCGCGGGCCACTTGCGGCGAGCTCGACGAACGGAGGCCAGATGTCGCTGGAAGACCCTTCATACGGTCTGACGCCTCGGGACATGTGCCGGCGTGAAGCCTCCCAGGCCAGCTCCACGGCCAGATGAGGGGATCCGGTGAGGCACAGCCGTACGGCCTCCGTGACCAGCCCGGTCAGCGTCAGGGCCAGCGGGTTCGCGGTCGGTGGCCGCAAAGCCAGCGGCTCCAGGCCGCCGAGCTGGGTCAGCTGGCGGTGCTGCTGCTGGAGGACATCACGCGCACGTGAGGGCGAGGCCTCGTCGAGGGCCTCGTTCATCAGGGACAGAGCCTCGTGGGCCTCGCCCCGGGCGCTCAGCGCGAAGATCAGCACCAGCCGGAGCTCATCGGTCTGCCGCGGCTCGGTGGCATGAAGGAGCGCGGTGCGCGCCACGGTCTCCGCCTGGGTCATCTGACCCGAGCGGGACAGCGCTCGCGCCCGCCGGACGGCGAGCGCCACACCGGCCATGGACGCCCCCGTCGCCGCCGTGGGGAGAGCGAGCAGGTCCGCCTCCACGGCCGGGGCGTGGGCGAGATCGTTCTCGGCGTCCTGGACCGCGGAGAGAACTGCCTTCGGAGTGGCTCCGGACGCGATCACGTGTCTGATGCGGTCGGCGGGGTCCGCCTGCTGTGCAGCGGCGGAGTGGAGGACCCGCAGCAGCGGGGCGGGGGTCCCGCGCTCGACGGCGACGCGGTACCCGGCGTGGGTGAAGCCCAGCAGCTCGTCGGCGTCGAACGACGCCACCCCGCGGTCGACCAGGACCTGCACGGCCTCCACGAGTCTGATCGGCTCCAGCTGCGCGACCGCTGCGATCTCCTCCGTCGCCGCGGGCCGCCCGAGGACGGCGAGGATCCGTGCGACCTCTCTGGCCGGGCCCTCCAGCGCCTGTACGGCGGACGTGACGGCTTCGTCCAGGGAGCGCCGGGTCATGTCGTCCGCCTGGGGGCCGGGACGCAGTTCCAGCACGTCGCCGGTGTCGAGGACGCCGGCGCGATCCAGGTCGTCGAGCAAGGTGGTCAGGCGCAGCGGGTTGCCCCGGTGCGGCAGCAGCGCCGAGCGCAGGCGGCCGGTCGGCCACCGTCCCGTGTGCTCGTGGACCAGGGCGTCGACATCCCTCTCGTCCAGCGGAGGCAGCACGGTCTCGCGGACGATCGGACTGGACAGCAGACGCTTGAGGTATTCCCGCTCGGGGCTGGGCCGCCGCCCTACGAGCAGGGCGAGCGGGAGATCACGGGATGCCGCCACCATCCGGTTCAGCACAGCGAGGGAAGCGGCGTCCGCCTCGTGCGCGTCGTCGATGACGAGGACCAGCGGAGCCGTCGCACACAGGGCGTCGAGACGTGCCAGCAACCTGTCCTCGGCGTCGGCGGGCACCGGGGACGCGAGGTCCACACCGAGAAGACTCTTCGCCAGCCCGTACGGCGCCTTGTCCGCCAGGTGAGCTGCCCCGGCCTGCCGGAGCGAGGCCGAGGCATCCGGCAGCGCTTCTCGCAGCTCGGAGCACACCTCACGCAGCGTCCAGCTCTTACCCGCACCCGTCCCACCCGTGACGACGAACGCCGACGGCCCCTGAGAGCCGGGGGCGAGGGCACGGCCCAGGCCTTGAGCGAGATAGGTGCCAAGACCCCGACGACTGCTCAGGCCCGGTTCGTTCATGGCGACAGCGTAAGGGCTGTCCGGTGATCTCCGGTGCGCACGGCGTCAGGTGCCGTCGCCCCGATGACGTGGACGTACCCGGGCGCTCCGACAGCGGCGAGGAGCGGTGCCGGGCAGCGTGGGCCAGGCAGGAGCCGAGAACGGCCCAGGTGTACGGCCCAGTGCCGTTGGCGCCGTCGGCCGTGCAACCCGCCAGCGGGTCGGGGGACTTGCCACTCCCGATCGCAGCCGGCCTTCAACGACGCCGTGGAGCCGGGCGCCGGCGACCGCGGTGGAGTCGGCTTCGGGCCGGGCCGGGCCGGAGGCGTCGGTCGCCATGAGAAAGCGGGTTGTGTGGTGCCGGCACGGTGGGTGACGGCTGAGAATGGGCGGTGTGCACCAGGGCCGAGAGGGTCGGGCCGTGGTGTCAGAGGGCGATCAGCCCCGCTGGTGTCTCCCGGAAGCCACAGGCATCGAAATAGAACGAACGCAGATGTTCCTCGAAGTCGACGTGGAGCCACTCGCACTTCGCGGCACGGGCCTCCTTGGCCGCAACTGCGAGAAGCTCGGTGCCAACCCCTCTCGACCGAAGATGCCGGGCGACCACCGTATCCAGAACGAAGGCGTGTGCTCCGCCGTCCCAGACAACGTTGACGAATCCGATCAGGGAGCCGTCTTCCCACGCGCAGACCCAGCCGAGGCTGTGGCGCTCAAGTCGTGCTCGCCAGTCGGTCTGAGTGACCGGGGAACCGAAGCCGTCGGCGTGCAACGCGTCGAGGAATGCGTTATCGAAGTTGCCCCGCCACTCGTACTTGATCGTCACGCCCGGATCATAGTGCCCGGTACGGCACTGCCCCGAATGGATTACCGGGCGAGGGGAACCCGTTTGCGGAGGAGTTGGAAGCCGGCACGGCGGAACATCTGGCGCTTGAGCATCTTGACCCGGTTGACGTGGCTTCAAGGGTTCGACCGGCGGGCACCTCACCTGCTCTTAGGTAGTCCTCCGCCAGTTCCCTCAACCAGAAGACATAGCGGGTGCGGTACTGCACTTGCTCGCAAGCCGACAGGCACCCAGGGCTTATCGATGATGGCGCCGCACACTGCGTCGAGGAGCCCCTCCCCCACGAGGACGCATGAGCCTTTGAAGGATTCCACCACCTCCCACGTGTCCAGGATGGTCCATTGGTAGCCGCCGTCCTTGCCGTCCCAGGACACACCCTCGTCATCAGCGGAGCCGCACTCGGTGTGGATGGCTGCGACGAGTATCCCGAGCGCCTGCAACGGGCGAGGCTGCGTGCGAAGTTTCCTTTCCCGGGTGCAGCTCGGCCATCTGCCCCCGGGTTTCGTGTTTTCCGGCCCCGATGCGGCCGTCGGCAGGGCTCCCCGATTCCTTTGGACCAGGAGTTTCCCGTCGTGTCTTTCTCCGCGCTCGGCAGCCGCTGGCTCGGGGCCGGCTTGGTGGTGGCCTCGCGGCCGCAGTCCTCCCGACGTGGGGGGGTGCCCCTATGGGTTTGGTCAAGCTGATGGGGCGGGTTGGGGGTCGTGGAAGGTGCCGTCCCGGAGCATCGCGAAGAGCACGTCGGCTCGTCGTCTCGCGAGGCAGAGGAGGGCCTGGGTGTGGTGCTTGCCCTGGCTGATCTTCTTGTCGTAGTAGGTGCGGGAGGCCGGGTCGGCCAGGGCGGCGAACGCGGAGAGGAAGAAGGCCCGCTTGAGCTGCTTGTTTCCTCGCCGGGATGGTTGCTCGCCGCGGATCGAGGAGCCCGAACTTCGGGTTGCTGGAGCGAGGCCGGCGTAGGCGGCGAGGTGGGCGGCGGAGGGGAACGAACTGCCATCGCCGACGTCGATGAGGATCCGGGCTCCGGTCCTGACGCCGATCCCCGGCATGGACGTCAGGACCTTGGAAAGAGGGTGGTTCTCCAACGCTTCCTCGATCCGCGCGGCCAAGAGTTTGCGCTGGTCAAGGACGGTGCTGAGGGAGCCGGCCAGGCTCGGGACGATCAGCGCGGCCGCGTCCGTGCCCGGGACCACGACGGTCTGTTCGTCCAGCGCGGTGAAGATCTCTTCGACCAGCCGCTCGGCCATCCTGGGCGCCTTCGGACGTATCAACGTGATCAGCCGTCGGCGTCCGGCCTTGCGGATCTGGGCCGGTGACCCGAACCGTTCCAGCAGCATCAGAACGGCCGGGTGCTGGATCCGCGGACCGAGGACTCGTTCAAGATGCGGGTGGACCTGTGTCATCAGGCCGCGAAGCCGGTTGCTGATCCGGGTGGCCTCGCCGGCCAGGTCGTCGTCGAACCCCACGATCATTTCCAGCTCGGCGATGGTCTCGTCCTCGAGATCGACCGAGCGAAGGGTGTGCGGCATGACGCGGGCTGCGTCCGCGATGACGAAGGCGTCGCGGGCGTCGGTCTTGGCCTCGCCGGGATAGAGATCGGCGATCCGTCGCATCGTCAGCCCGGGCAGATAGGCGACCGGGCAGCCCATGTCCCGGGCCACCGCCAATGGCAGAGCCCCGATCGAGGCCGGCTGATCGACTACAACCAGCACAGTTCCGTGTCTGGCCTGCAGCTTGCCGAAGACCTCGCGGAGCCTGGGCTCGCTGTTGGGAAGCCGTTTGTCGAAGGCCTTCTTCCCCGCAGGCGTGACGGCGGTGGCGTGGTGTTCGCCTTTGCCGACGTCCAGGCCGAGGAAGGCACCGATCTCGCTGGTGTCGATCACGTTCGTCCTCCGGTCGTCCCCACCCGGCCGTCCCACGGCACCGATCGCCACATCCACATTACGAAGAGCCTCCCGACCTGCGAAGAAGCCGGTGGTCATGCCCCTAATCAGCGGTCTGTCGATGCCTCCGGAGCCGGTGACACCACCCCCCAAGACATGCGATCGACAGGGGGAGACAGTCATGCCAACTCCGGAGGCCGGGCGCCTCGTTGCGAGGCACCAAAAACGGTAATGGGGAGGGCGGGGAGGACAGAACGCTCGGGTGGATATCCCGGGTGATGCGGGTGTCGCTGTGCCCCTGGACGAAGTCGATCTTCGCAAGCGGCGCGTAACAGGGGCCAGACACTTCTTGATCACAACCGGGCC
Source organism: Streptomyces sp. NBC_01471 (assembly GCF_041438865.1). Classification (NCBI taxonomy): domain Bacteria; kingdom Bacillati; phylum Actinomycetota; class Actinomycetes; order Kitasatosporales; family Streptomycetaceae; genus Streptomyces; species Streptomyces sp. NBC_01471. Next base: position 7,876,099 of record NZ_CP109450.1, on the reverse strand, counting down.
ACCATGGTCTCCCGGTGTGGAGCCGAGGGGCCGTCGACGCGTCGTGTGCCACCGGGTACGCGGAACCCATGACTGTGGCCACCTGCCACGTCCGGGGAGGGGCGGCGTACCGGGTGTGCTCCGCATCCAGTACTACGACCAGGGGGCCAGTTCCGGGGTGTATCACTCCCAAGACGGAGGGGAGTTGTAGCCGCTCGGCTGACGTAACCGGCGCGCGTCACCTGAATGATCATTCCTGACCAATCATGTGACCGGGAGGAACAATTACGTGCGTAGAAGGATTCTCGCGACCCTGATGGCTGTCAGTGTCACGGCGATACCGGCCCCAGCGCTCGCCAGCTCGACCGCCACCGCCACCGCCGCTCCGGCCGGTAACCCGTCGTCCGCCGCCTCAACCGGCTCTTCGTTTGCCGCCGAAGGTGCGCTGGACCGTTACGTGCAGCAGAAGCCGCAGTGGAAGCGGTGCCAAGCCGACTCTCCGGCGGAGTTCGAGTGCGCCACGATCGAGGTCCCGCTGGACTACCGGGCTCCCGGGGGCAAGCGGATCGGCCTGGCCATATCCCGGATCAAGGCCACCGCGCCCGGCAAGCGACACGGTGTCCTGTTCTCCAACCCGGGCGGCCCGGGAATGCAGGGGCGCTACATGCCGATGGGGATGCAGGACCGGCTGCCCGAGTCCACCCGGCAGAAGTACGACCTCATCGGTTTCGACCCGCGCGGTGTGGGAGAGAGCAGCCCGGTCTCCTGTGGTCTGAAGCCGGAGGAGGAGGACTGGCTGCGGCCGTACAAGGAGAAGACGTTCGACAAGGACGTCGCCTGGGCGCGCGACGTAGCGAACAAGTGCAAGGAGAAAGCGGGCGACACGCTCCCGTACATCACCACGCGCAACACCGCGCGCGACATGGATCTGCTCCGGGCGGTCCTCGGCGAGAAGAGGATCTCGTACATGGGCACTTCGTACGGTACCTACCTGGGCGCCGTCTACACCCAGCTCTTCCCGGGCCGGGCCGACCGGTTCGTGCTGGACAGCGCGGTCGATCCTGCGCACGCCTGGCGGGGGATGATCCAGTGGTGGGCGAAGGGCGCCGAGCCGGCATTCGACCGGTGGACCGAGTGGGCCGCCGACCGTTCGGAGAAGTACGGCCTCGGTGACACTCCGAAGAAGGTCGACCGGACCTTCTGGAACTTGGTCGCGCAGGCCGACGAGAAGCCCATCGAGATGGACGGGCGGCCGAACACCGGTGATGACCTCCGGAGCGGTATCCGCTCGGCGGTATTCACCCCGGAGTACGCCACCGAGGGAGTCGTGGAGCTGAAGAAGGCCGCGGCCGGCAAGCCCGCCTCCACGAAGAAGCTCGCGGCCTTCGCCGGAGCCGGAGGGGCCGGTACGGCAGGCGCCGCCGGCGACGCCGAGGCACCGTCCGACAACGGGACGGCGAGCCTCCTGGCCATCGTGTGCGGCGACAACTCGGCTGTCTGGTCCCGCGACCCTGAGAGCTACCGGCGCGACGCCGTCAAGGACAAGGGCCGTTACCCGCTCTTCGGGGACTTCGCGTCCAGCGTCAAGCCCTGTGCCTTCTGGGACAAGTCCGTGGAACCGGCGACCAGGGTGAACAACGGCGTCGGTTCCCTGATCGTCCAGAACGAGTGGGACCCGCAGACCCCGCTGCCCAGCGGCCAGGCCCTGCACGCCGACCTGAAGGGCTCGAAAATGGTCACCGTCCTCGGCGGCGAGGGCCACGGCGTCTACCCGAACGGCAACGCGTGCACGGACGGCGCGGTCGCCGACTATCTGCGCACAGGCAAGCTCCCTGCGAAGGACGTGACCTGCGACGCCACGGCCGGCCCGAACGCGGAGGCACGGAAGAACCAGAGGCCGGACGTGCTTCCTGGGTCACCGCTCCCGGGGCGCGCCCCGGACCGATTCTGAGCCCGGTCGCATCGCCCGTTGCCGGTCGGTCGGACTGAAGACTGAAGGTGGGGCTGGGCCTCCCCACCAAGAGGCCCAGCCCCACCTTCAGGAGCCCCCGCCCCATCGCGCGTCGTCGGCGCACAGGAGGAGACATGCCTCCCGTATCGCCCGTACTCCATCCGCGGTGGCCTTACGCGACTGGCGGCGGGGCCCGTTGACGGCGCTCGACCCGGCCACCGGGCGGTGGAGTCACAGGTCGTGGAGGCGGCACCCGTGTTCAAGCGCACGCTCTACGCACATTTCCGGACCAAGAGCGACCTGGTGATCGCCCACCTCCAGGACCTCACCTCGTCGGGGGCCACTCTGGAAGACGTGCTGACTCGCGAGGACATCCCCCCTGGAACGGATCCTCGGGCTGTTCGACCCCGTGCCGGACGGGACACCGGTACGAGGATGCCCGTTCATCGACGCCGCGGCGGAGTTCCCCGATCCCAAGAGCGCGGTCCGCTCCTACGCCCGCGAACAGAAGCTGCGGATGATACGACTGGTCACCACACTGGTGACGGAACTGGGCTGCTGCGAACCCGCCGCACTCGCCGAACGACTGGTCACCCTCGCGGACGGGGCGGCCAGTCGTGCCATGGTGCTCGGCGAAGCGGACTACGGCCGACACGCACGGACGGCAGCAAAGACCCTGCTCGCGCGCGCCCTGCCGAGCACTGTCTGACGCGGAGGAGTCGGCAGAAGGACACTCCACCGTCCCAACGCAAGACCCGAGTGACTTCACGACGAACCGACATCACAAGCTCGGTCAGAAGACGACTCCCTCAGTCACCTCGAATCGACTCCCCTCCCCCACTGAGACGCACTACCCAACTGGCGTAGACGGGTTCGGCACAAGCCTCTTCGAACAATTCGGGACGGACCCCGCCCTCGTCGCGAACTCTCTGCCAACCGCTTCGGCCAGGGTCTGGTCCGGTGGTGTCGTCCAGAGCGAGGATCATCCCCGCGGGGACTGTAAGACGTTCGGTGTAACTCCCGATCATGGAAGATGCATCGATGACCAACGAGAACGTGTCCGAGTCCGAGACCGCCGAGACCGCCGAGACATGAAGGCTGTCGGCGGAGGCTGTGGATGACCAGTTGATCGACGAGCTGATGAGTCGCGCGCAGGCCGAGGGCTGCAGCTGACTGGTGAGAGCGGGCTGATGCAGCAGTTGACCAAGCGGCTGCTGGAGTCCGCTCTGGAGGGCGAGATCACCGACCATCTCGGCTATGACAAACACGACCCGGCGGCAGCTCGCGTAACGGCACACGCTCCAAGACGGTGTTGAGGGACGTCGGACCGGTGGAGACAACCGTGCCGCGCGACCGCGCCGGCTCCTTCGAGACGAGGATCGTGCGGCCCTCCACACACCGCCCCGAGTTCACACCCGCCCATGACAACCGGTCCGATCAAGCCAGTTGCGGACAGATCAATGACTTCCGATATCGCTCGGTGTTCCCCAGACTGCTGTCATGGCAACACCTTCCCATTCGCCACGATCCCGGAGACACCGCCATGCCACGCGTACTCCTCGTCGAAGACGACCCCTCCGTGCGCGAGGGCGTCGAGATCGGGCTGCGCCGGCGTGGGCACGAGGTCCTCGCCGCCGCGACCGGTGAGGCCGGTCTGAAGGCACTTCGTGCGTTTCGCCCCGACCTCCTGCTGCTCGACCTGATGCTGCCCGCCATGAGCGGCGTCGAGGTGTGCCGCCGGGTGCGCGCGACCAGCCAGCTGCCGATCATCATGCTGACCGCGCGGGGCGACGACGCCGACATCGTCGTCGGCCTGGAGACGGGTGCGGACGACTACATCGTCAAGCCCGCCCGTAGCGAGATCATCGAGGCTCGCATAGGTGCCGTGCTGCGCCGCGTCGAAGGCCCGGTCGGCACGAGGCCCGCCGTTGAGTACCACGATGAACTCGACATCGACCGCGCCGGTCACAGCGTCGTCAAGTCGGGCGTTCAAGTCGCCCTGGCGCCCTCCGAACTGAAGTTGTTGCTGCACCTGTCCGCCGTGCCGGGACAGGTCTTCAGCAGGCAGCGGCTCCTGGAGGAGGTCTGGGAGCACAGCTACCACAGTGACGTCCGGCTGGTGGACGCCTGTGTGCGCCGGCTGCGCGCCAAGATCGAGAACCCGTCCCAAGATCCTCGGTACATTCAGACCCTGCGCGGCTTCGGCTACCGCTTCGGTCCGCTGTGAGGATGCCCGGTGCGGCCGCCGCGTTCGGGCTGCGCACCCGGCTGGTGGTCGCGTTTCTGCTCGTGGCCGCTGTCAGCGCCGTCACGACCGCCGCGTTGACTTATCGGGAGGCGCGCAGCGCGGTCCTCGTGCGTGCGCAGGACACCGCCGTCGTCTCCTTCCGCGAGGAGGCCGAGCGGTTCGTCCCCAGCCTGCCCCTGGACGTGGAGTCGCTGCGGTGGAACCTCTTCGACATCGCGGCGCGCGCCAAACCGCATCCGTGGATCGTCTTCGCCGAGTACGGCTCGTTGCGCGTCTCCTCAAGTGACAAGTCCGTCTCCGGCGTGCTGACCACGGAGCTTCGCCGCACCGCGCTCACTTCACCGCACGGCAGCTTCGAGCGGGTCGTCAAAGACGGGAGCGCGTATCTGACGATCGGGATGCCGGTGATGACCCGGGTCGTCGCCGGCGGCGGCGCGGTGCCGAGCGGTCTCGTCCTCTTCGCCGTGATGCCCATGACGAACGAGGAGGTGGACATCGACGCCCTGGTGACCGCTGCCCGCGACGGCGCGCTGCCAGGGCTGGCCGTGGCCCTGGTGCCCGCACTGCTGTCGGCGCGCAGCGTGCTGCGCCCCGTCCGTGAACTGCGGCGTGCCGCGCACTCCATGGGTGGCGGACAGCTCGACACGCGTATCCCCGTCCATGGCCGGGACGAAATGGCCGATCTGGCCAGGACGTTCAACGAGTCGGCGGCCCGCCTCGAACGCTCCGTGCAGGAGTTGCGGGACGCCGGGACACGGGCCCGGCGCTTCGCCTCCGACGTCTCGCACGAGTTGCGCACCCCACTCGCCGGTATGCTCGCCGTCACGGACGTGTTGGACGAGGACGCCGCGGCGCTCGCCCCGGACACCGCGCGGGCGGTGCGCCTGATCAGCGCCGAAACCGGCAATCTGACCGTACTGGTGGAGGATCTGATGGAGATCTCCCGCTTCGACGCCCGCGCGGCGGAGCTCAACGCCGACGAGGTGGACGCGGCGGAGGCCGTGCGCAGCACCCTGTCCGGCAGGCAGTGGCTCGGCCGGGTCCGTGGGGAGCTACCCGGCGGTTTCCGGATCCGCCTCGACCCGCGCCGCTTCGACGTCATCGTGGCCAATCTGGTCGGCAACGCCCTGCGCCACGGTGCCGAACCGGTCACTGTGCGGCTGTCGGCACACAAGGGTGCGCTGATCACCGAAGTGCACGACAGCGGCCCCGGGATCGCGCCGGACGTGCTGCCGCATATCTTCGACCGTTTCTACAAGGCGGACGCCGCACGTTCCCGCTCGTCGGGCAGCGGCCTCGGCCTGGCGATCACGGAGGAGAACGTACGGCTGCACGGCGGCACGATCCGCGCGGAGAACGCGCCCGGCGGCGGCGCGCTGTTCACTGTGGAACTGCCTTTCGACGGGCCCGCGTCCGGCGGCCCACCGGACGGTCCGTCGCCCGCGCATGATGCGGGGACGAGGGACAGCGGCGGCCGGACGGGGGCCACCGCGTGAGGAAGCCGGCGCCGCGTGGGCGTCGAGCGGCCCGGATCGCCGCGCTGCTGGTGCTCGCCGGGGGCCCGCTCACGGGCTGCGGTGTCCGGGAGACGGCCGTGATCGAGGCCGGAAGGCCGGCTGTCGCCGATCTGCTTCCCCCGCGCGAGGGACGCGTGCTGCTGTTCTTCTTCTCCCCCGACAACGAACTGCTGCCCGTGCCACGGACCGTCGAAGTGCCGTGGCGAAGCGGCAACGCGGGCTCTGCCGGGCCGGACGACTCGTCGGCCGGGCCGGACGACTCGCACGGACAGAACGGCTCCGGCGGTTCGATCCCGGCCGGTGAGGGGACGAGCGAGTCCCTCACGCCGCTCGTGGCCGTCACCGCCCTGCTCGCCGGACCGAACAAGGCTGAACAGCGGGCCGGGCTGCGCAATGCTCCCTCGTTGCCCGGCGCGGCATCCGTCGCGGAACGGATCGTGACGGGTCGCTCCGCCGTCGAGGTCGAACTGCGCCTGCGGGTCAAACGGCTGACCGGCCCCGCCCGCGACCAGATCGTCTGCACGACCGCGTACGCGGCGCATGCGCAGGGGGCCGTGTCCGTGAGCCTGGTCGGGCAGGACGGGCGCCTCGCCCCGGCCGACTGCCCCGTTCGCCCAGTCAGGGTGTCGGCACGCTGAGCCGTGACCGAGGGCGTACGGACGGCCGGGGGGACCGGTCGCACTGGCCAATCCCCGAGTGACGCGGCGGGGTTGATGCCGACCGTGCCGGCCCGGGTGGCACCCGGCCGTCCGGAGGATCTGGGGTGACCCGCCGCGGATGGCCGGCGGTCCGGGCGGATCACGGCGGATTCGAGGCTTCCCGGCGGACCCCGCACGGAAAGGAAGCGGCCCGCCGGAACTTCCGTTCCGGCGGCCCGCTCTCCTCAACTCACTCACCCGGGGCCGTGCCCCGCCCGTCGGAGTTTCACCCCGATCGCACGCCGCCCGTGGGTTCCGGCCCCGTGATGCCTCACTTGCCGAAGAAGGCGTTGTGGATCGTGACGGTCGACTGGTTGCCGGCCTTGTCGGTGACGACGGCCTTGAGCGAGATCGCCTTGTCCTTCGCCGGGGCGCGGACCGTGATCTTGTCCGCCTCGACCGGGGTGGGCAGCCACGTCGTGCCGTCGTAGGACACCAGGACCCGCAGGGTCTTCAGGTTGGCGCCGGCCGCCGCGCCCTGCACCTTGACGGGCACGGTCTGCTTGCCGCCCGCCGGAACGGTGGAGTCCGACGCGAGCTGCGGCACGAAACGGACCGTGGAGACCGGGAGCGCGGTCGGGGTCTCGGTACGGGCCGATTTGAAGGTCCACGAGGCGTCGATCCGGGTCCCGGTGCGGTTGAACTTCGGGTTCCGGTGGATCGTGGTCGACACCGTGTACGCGGCGGAATCCGACGGCAGTGTGAAGGGCTCCTGGTCGATGGCGGCGTCCTTCTGCACGTATAGCTCGCCATTGCGGTGGATGGTGGTGCTCGCGTCTGAGTACTCGGCGAAGCCGGAATGGCCCGCCCCATCACTGACCAGGGGGAACGCGCCGCGGATGTCGTCGCCGTCGCGGACGATCCCCTCGTCCGCGTTCATCCGCGGCCCCATGACACCGATGTTGAGGTCCTCGGTGTAGGTCTTCCCCGCAGTGAACCGCTGCGGACCGCCGAGCTCGTACACCGAGTCGAAGCTGCGGGAGCCCGTCGCGTCCTTCTCGCCGAGTACGCCCGCGACGATGTTCCAGGCAGCGCCGCCCGCCGTGGACAGATACACATTCCGCGTTCCCGGTGCCGACTGCACGGAGAAGGGGGCGTCGACGCCGCCTCCCCAGTCCAGCAGGCCGTGCGCCGCGAGGGCACCGTCGAGGCCGGGTACGGACGACCCGATCCTCGTCTTCACCAGGGCCATGTCCTTGGCCGTGTAGCTCTTGCTGTATCCGGTGGCCAGCTCCTGGACCGGGCCGCCGGTGAGGACGTCGTATTCGGTGGTGCCCCGCTCCCAGTTGGCGGACCACTGCTGGGCGAGGGAACCGCTGTCCATCTTGGGACCCTGGTACGAGGTGCGGAGGTTGTCGAAGCTGCTGAACTCGGCCCCCTCGATGATGTAGGTCTCGGGTGTGCTCAGGGTGTTCATCACTCCGGCACGCGTGGGGCGTGCGGCCGCGTCCGGCACCTTGAAGGTCACCGGCCGCGTGGTCCGGGCGTCGAGGGTGACCGTGGTGGGACCGGTCACCGAGAGCTGCGGATTGTTGATCAGATCGGCGCCCTTGTGCGGGGCCGCGGGGTCGACCAGCATGTTGGCGGCGAGGCTGTAGGTACCGCGCGGCAGCCGGACCGTGGTGGAACCCGACGACAGGTCCGGGAAGAACCGCTGGCCTGTGGCGGACTCGCGGTAGCCCTTCAGGTCGGCCTGCCAGCCGGTGCTGGGCTCACCGTCCCGTCCGATGGTCTTGAAGGTGACGTCGTACGACTCGCTCTCACGCTCCGCGGCTGCCGCGGTGCGCACGGTCTGGCCGCCCCCGGACGCGACGACCGTGGCCGAGTAAGAGCCGTCGACCGCACCGCCGAGCCGGGTGTCGGCCGTCAGACCCACGGAGGCGGTACCGCCCGCCGGGACCGTGATCCGCTGCGATTCGAGGGCGAAGAACCCGGCCGCCGCGGGCTTTCCGTCCCCGCCGGTGGGTTCCGCCAGCGACAGGTCCAGGGTCACGTCGGCGGTGCCGTTGTTCCGGTACGTCACCTGCTTGGTGACGGGGGTGTCGTCGGTGTGGGGCCACGGCTGGCTGCCCAGGTTGACGGAGCCCGGTTCGGAGACGAGCGTCTGGTCGATCGCCTTGTCGACGGCGAGCCGGCCCGCGCCCTGTTGGAAGACGGACTGGGAGCTGCCCTTGGCCGATCCCGTCAGGACGGCCTTGATCTGTGCGCCCGTCCAGGTGGGGTTCTTCTGTTTGAGGATCGCCGCGGCGCCCGCGACGTGCGGGGTCGCCATCGACGTGCCGTCCATGCTGATGTATCCGGGAGGGTTCTGTCCCACGGTGCCCGCCGCCGCGGCCGCCGTGATCCCCACACCAGGCGCGGTGATGTCCGGCTTGACGGCGCCGTCCCCGGTGCGGGGCCCGACGCTGGAGAAGTCGGCGATCAGGTCGTTGTCGTCGACGGCTCCGACCGTCAGGGCCGCGTCGGCGCTGCCCGGCGATGCGACCGTGCCCCGTCCCGGCCCGCTGTTGCCCGCGGCTATCGCGAACAGGATGCCCTTCTCCGCGGAGATCTTGTTGACCTGGGCTTCCATCGGGTCGATCCCCACGGTGTCGGGGCTGCCCAGGCTCATGCTGATGATGTCGGCGCCTTGGGCGACGGCCCAGTCGACCCCCGCGATGATGCTGGAGTCGTCACCGATGCCCCGATCGTCCAGCACCTTGGCATTGATCAACTGGGCCCCGGGTGCCACGCCCTTGAACCGCGAGTCCTTCGCCCCGGTTCCGGCCGCGGTGGAGGCCACATGCGTGCCGTGACCGACATGGTCCCGGGCGTCCGCGGAGCCGCTGAAGTTCCGCTCAGCCACCACCTTGCCCGCCAAATCCGGGTGGGTGGCGTCGATTCCGGTGTCCACGACAGCGATCTTCACACCCTTGCCGTCGTACGAGCGGGCCCAGGCAGCCGGGGCGCCGATCTGACCGGTGCTGCGGTCGAGCGACGCCTTCCGCACGCCGTCCAGCCAGATCCGCGAGATGCCGGAAGCCGTGGCCGCCGAACCGTCGCTCCGCCGACGGGTCAGGGCGTCCCACAGCGCGCCCGTACTGTCGGTGGTGGCAGCGGTGGTGACGGCATCGGCGTCGAGGGCCGACAGGGTCCGGCGGACGGAGGTGCCGTCGGAGGAACGCACCTCGGCGCGGGCGGACTTGGCCGCCGATCCCCGATAGCCGACGATCACCTTGAGTCCCGCCCGGTTGGCCTTGCGGCTCTCCGGCTTGGCGAGTGCGGTGATGTCGAACAGCCGCTGGTCCAGCGTGCCGTCGGCGATCAGCCGCCGGGCGTCACGCGGCACCACATAGGTACGGCCCTTGTAGGTCTGGGTGAAGAAGGGTATGTCCTCCCGGCCCTTCGCCCGCTGGATACCGCCTGCCCGGCCACGGGAGTCCACGAAGACCCGGTCCCCGGTAATCAGGGTGACGGTGTGCTGAGTCCGGCCGTCAGCCCCTAAGTCCTTTGCTGTAACCGGGGATTCCTTATCCAGGCCGCTGATCTTCGCCGATGCCGGGCCGGTCATGCCCGCCGTGAGGGCGACGGCCGCAGCGACGACGGCACACGCCTTCTTTGATTGTCTACGCAAGATTGCCCCTGCTCAGGAGTGAAGCGGGCGAGCGAAGGCCCAGCCCGCACGGGGCGCATTCGGATACGTGTACGACCCCGGATTTCTGAAGTATGCCGGGGTCGCTCGGACGCACTCAATGATCGTTGTGTAACAGCCGCTCGGAATGATCGGGCCTGTCCGGAAGGGGGCGCACTGCCCCGGATTCCCTGCACAGGCGGCCACTTGGAGGAGCGAACGGCACTCGGGCAGGTCCGCGCGCAGACGGACCTCGGCCGTTTCCCTGAACATCGGGATGTGCCCGCACACGGCAGCGCCGGCGCCCCGGAAGACGCCGGATCGCTCCTGTCGATGGTCCAACACCGCACGGCCCATGGATCAGAGCTGCTGCCCCTGGACGCCCAAGACCTGACCCAGGTGGCCACTGTGGAGATACCGCGACGGGTCCCCGCTGGTGTCCACGGCGGCTGGGTACCCGACCAGCAGGCACGGAACAAGTGCAGTCCGCCAACACCGCTGCGCAACCAGGGTCATTGCGACTCTGTGGCACGCCCACGGTGGGCTGGGCGACCCGCGGATTCGGTCCCGCGAGGGTGATCAACGGGCGGAAGAGACACGTCACGGTCGGCATGAAGGACTTCCCCGTGATGATCATGGTGTGCCCGCTGGCGTGCAGGACCGGGACGCCACCCGCGAAGCTCTGGCGCGTTCGAATGATCAGTCAGAGCATTCCGGGGCGCCGCCACTCCTGTCCGAGGACGTGGTGGTCGAGGAAGTTCAGCACCGTCTCGTACATGAGACGAATGTGGTTCGGCGCCCCGATCCCATGGCCCTCGTCCGGAAAGTGCAGGAAGCTGACGGGCGTCCCGAGCCGCTGCAGATCGCTGTGCAGGCTCAGTGCCTGGCCCATCGGGACGCGGTGGTCCTTGCCGCCGTGCACGAGCAGTGTCGGCGTCGTCACCTTCGCGGCGTGGAAGTGGGGCGAGTTCGCTTCGTACCGTTCGCGCTGCGTCTGCGGGTCGCCGAAGATCTTCCGGAAGTATGCGTGCATGTCCGTGTCGATCTGGAACGCCTCCAGGTTCCACATCCCGGCGTGGGTGACGATCGCCTTGAAGCGGTCAGTGAGGGTCGCGGCCCGGTTGGCCAGGTAACCGCCGTAGGACCAGCCGGCGAGGCCGGTCCGGGTCGCGTCGAGGTCGTCGCGCGCCAGTGCCGCGTCCGTCAGCGCGATGAGATCGCGGTAGGGCTGACCGCCGTACTGACCCCGGCCGCGCTCCTGCATGCGTTGCCCGTAGCCGGTGGACAGCGCCGGATCCGGTAGCAGCACCGCGTAGCCGCGGGCCGCGAACGGCCATGGGTTCCACAACCACGTCCAGGCACTCCAGGACATCTGTGGTCCACCGTGCGGAGCGATGATCAGGGGCGCTGGGCGCTCGGCCGAGACGCCCTCGGGCAGCGCGAGCCAGGCGCGCAACGGGAAACCGTCGTCCGCCTCGACGTGCACTTCGGTCAGCGTGCCGGGAAGCGAGTCGTGGTCTCCGGGGGCCCTGAGGAATGCGGGTTCCTGATCGGCTGTGACGGCATCCAGCCGAACCACTTGAGGCGGGCTGTCGATCGTGCTGCGCAGTGCATAGAGGGTGGTCCCATCGGACGACACGCAGAGAGAGGCGTAGGCGCCGGATGCGGTCAGGCGGGTGATCGTGCCGTCCGCGTCGCGCCGGAAGATCGGGCAGTGGCCCCGCTCGTCACCGGTGAACCACAGCGTGGCATCCCCACGTATCGGCGAGAGGACCGCCCGCCCCGGCCACGGCCAGTTGTCGAACTCCGGCAGGACGTCGATCTCTTCACCCGAAGCCAAGTCGAACTCGACCAGCGTGACTCGCCACTCGGTGTCATAAGTCTCCTCTCGCTGGCGCTGGCAGACCAACGCCGAGCCATCGGCCGTAAACGCCAGGCGGTAGTACTGCTGACCGGTGCGCGAGAATGTGTGGTGCTCGACGCCAGTGACAGCGTCGGCGACCACCACGACATTCATGTCGGAGGCGCGGCCCGTCGCGGCCCGCGTGTAGGCCACGAGCGATCCGTCCGGCGAGAGCGCCATGTCTCCTGTGCCCGCCAGACCCTGGCGGCCGGCGATCACCGGAGCCCCGTCGGTGTGCAGGACGAAGGTGTGGGGTTCGTCAGGACCGAGACCTGCGTCAAAGGCACACGTTGTGGTCGCCTCGTACAGAACTGCGTTGACCAGGGCACTCTCGCGCTCACGACGAAGTTCGGCGTGGGCTTCGGCATTCACGGCGCCAGCCAGCAGATCAGCGGTGTAAGCGACCGTGCGGGCGTCCTTGGCGACGGCAAAGGCGGATATACCTCCCGGGTGGTGGGCGATCTGCCTGGCCTCGCCGACCTCCGGCAGCGCCCACAGTCCGACGCCCTGGCTCTCGCTCTTTTCAGCGGCGGAATGTGCGTCCTCGCGGCCGGAGAGGAACAACAGGGTGCCGTCGGCAGCGAAAGCGGGAGCGAAGTCACCCTGCACGGACCGGGCCACGAGGTGGCTCTCGCGCTCGCCCGAAGGGTCCACCTCCCACAACCCGGAAACGTGCCTGGTTCCCTGGTCGTTGATGATCTGCACGGACGCGATCAAGCGCGATCCGTCGGATGCCAGGACCAAGTCGGTCAGACGAGGGTGCGTGGCGAACAGGTGGTGGAACGAGGCGGCATCGTCCAAGGCACGGATCATGACGATCATCCTGCCCGCCGCCCTCGAACTGTGACAGGGGTCCGACAATCGGAGGGGACCGCACCGGGGAAAACCGGCTCGGCGATGGTGCCTCCGACATGGCGGAGCCACTTCGAACTGCCCCAGCGCGTCTCCTACGGCAGGGAACGGGTGAGCCACACCAGTTCGCCGCGGTCATCGGTCGAGACGTGGTCGCGCTCGAACCCAAGCTTGTCGAGAACGCGAAAGGACGGCACGTTCCAGGAACGCACCGTCGACCAGAGCCGCTTCCGTCCGGTCGCGATCGCGGCATCGAGCACCGCGGAAGCCGCCTCCGTCGCACAGCCCTGCCCGTGCACGTGCTGGAACAGCTCATAGGCGATCTCCGGCTCGTCAACAGAAGCCCGGCCGACCGTGAGCCCGCAATACCCGATGAAGTCGCCCACATAGCGGCGGATGACAGGCAGCAGAGCAATACCTGTCAGCGCCCATGCGGCCCGCTGATCCTCGATCATCCGCCGGTTGTCCTCGATCGACGGCATGCCACCACCCCGTTCGGCGACGAGCATGCGATGGGCGTCGATGTCGGGCTCGGTCCACTGACGCAACGTCAGCCGAGCAGTATCGAGTTGAAGCGGCATCGGCGAATACGGCATGGCGACACCCTATCGACGCCGCTCTCCAAGCCGGGGCAACGGAGCCCACGTGAGACGGACAACTGTGGTCTGTCTCAACGAACCGAGCCCACGCACCACGCAGGTCAGCGAGACGCAGCACAAGGAAGCGGGGTGAAAAACGCTTGGCTTGAGTTTTAACCCCGCGGGCAGGGGCGTATCCGCTGCGGCGCAGCTCAACGCCTTGACGAGGGGGCGAGGGCCGGGGTGGGAGAGGTTTCGGAACTCCACCCCGGCGCGGTGCCATCGTGCAGGTGTTCCGTAACCTCTGTGAGCCGGGAAATCCGTGCTGAGCACGGCCGTGGGAAGGCCGTAGAAACCGTGCCATGGGGCCAGCATGACGGATCATCACGACGAGTGCCGGCTTCTGAGCGGCAATATCCTCGTCGGCACGATTGTCGTCGACGACCCAGGAATGCCCTGGCAGCGCGGACGCTTCTCCCCTGAGCCTGTCTTCAGCCAGTTCAAGCCCTGGTTCGACGAGATCAATGCCCTTGTCGAGGCAGAGGAATGGCAACGGTTCGACGGCGTCTACGACCTCATCGAAGGTGCCCTGACCCTGGAGTCACCATCGGGGCCCGTTACTGAGTTCCTCCTCCACATCGATCAGGAGTGCGCCTGGTTCCGCTGGGACCAGGGCCCAGCAACAAGTTAAAACTCAAGGGCTTGTTCTTTATCTACCAAGATCGCCCAGGCTTGCCGATGGCCTTGAGGGTCTCGGGGCGTTTGACGGTCTTGCCGACGTCGTAGCGGGGTGCCCGGTGTTTGCTCTTGGCGCCGGGGGGCCGTCCGGGGCCGGTGCCTGTGGTTTTGGGAACACGGGCGGGGTAGGTGAGGTGAGCGCGGATGTTCCTGAACCCCCGGCGGACCCGGGCCGGGGTGAGCGGGTCGGCGTGGTCGGTTTCTCCCAGGGCCGGCGGTCTTCGGCGAGGGGCCGGGCGAGTCGGAGTTGGGTGTGAGCGACGATCAGGATCCAGGTCCAGCGGTCCGCGACCTCGGGGGGTGCGCAGTTTCGGGGTGATCCAGCCGGGGGTCTGCTTCGCGAAGCGGAAGGTGTGCTCCAGATCGAAGCGGCGGAGGAATGCCTGCCAGAAGCGGTCGACGTCGTCCGGGGTGGCACCGGTGCGGGACCACCACAGCCAGACCGGCTTGTTGACCCCACCGGAGGGCAGGTGTTCGACGGCCAGGCGGATGACGGTGCCCTCGATGACGGGCAGCGGGCCGTCGTGGTCGCCCCAGGCGGCCCGCTGGGTCAGCCGCGGGTGCAGCCGGTCCCATGCCTGGGCGGTGGCCTTGCCGTAGAGGCGGGTGTCGGTGACCGTGACGGCCTGTTCCTCGCCCCAGGTGGCGGGGTCGCCGAAGACGAACTCCCCGCCGTGCTTGGGCGGTCGGCCGCCCTTCGGGTTGGCCAAGAGGAACTCCTCCCGCGAGGGCGCTGGACGTCGCATCACACGGTCCGACCGGGTCCGGCCCAGGACCTCGACGGGCAGGCCGGACAGCAGATGGGCGATGCGCGGGGCGTCGTAGCCGGCGTCCAGCACGATCAGGATCTCCGGATCACCGGCGGACCACTGGCCTGCGGCGACGAGCCGTTCGACCACCTCGCGGACCTGGTCGGCGGTGACCGCTGCCAGGTCGGCGCCGGGGGCCAGCCGGACCGCGTCCAGGAACGCCGACCAGGAGGTGCGGCCACTCTCCAGCGCCACGACGACCGAGTATGGCCAGCCGGGCATCATCTGGTGCTTGGCGGTGCCACGGCCGTAGGTGTGGCAGAACGAGCGGTCCGGAACGGTCCCGGCGTCCGGCCGAAGCCACGGCGAGACGTCGACGGCCAGGACCAGCCGCCCGTCCACCGCCCGGGGCAGCGGCACCCCGGCCAGCACCCGACGGAGCCGGGCGACGTCCATTTCGCCGCGGTTCAGGCCGGCGTAGAGGGAGCCGTGCCCGCGGCGGTGCTCGGGTGCCAGCGCAAGGTCCACGAGCGACCGCACCGGCCCGTCGGTGCACAGCACCGCGTCCGTCAGCTCGAACAACGCGTCCGCGCGGGCGGTCAGGCAGTCGTAGAAGCCGGCCCGGAACCGGGATAACACGGTCAGGGACTCGGCGCGGACAGCATCGTGCAGCAGACTCACCCTCGCAGCCTTGGCGTGATCAACAGCGTCTCGACACCGCACATGATCACGCCAAGGCGTCCCGCTGTCCGGCGAACAACCAAACCCGTGGACACCGGGCCGCACGGGCCGACAAACTCAGAAGTGGCTGCGATCTGTGCTGCGCGAGTCGGCGACCCGACGTACTTCATAGATCTGGCCGGCTCGGGCCAACCCTCGCCAGGGGCGAGCCTTGTTCAGTGCGATGTCGAGGTTCGGGTCGGTTCGGTCGAGGTCTACGCAGGCCAGGGTTGCCGTGCTCTCGGCTGGGCAGCGGTCCAGCCAGGATCCGTGAGGGCCGATGACGCCTGCGGGCATGGCGGCGCTGCACTGGGCCGGGACGGACACGCTGACCCAGTAGTTATGTGCGGCTGCGTGCCCACGGGTCAGCACACCGAATACCGGGTCCTCTGAGAACGAGGAGAACAGGACGCAGTCCACTCCCAGCTCGCGGTACTCAATGAAAAGCTCCGGGAAGTTGACTTCGATACACAGGACGCAACCGAATCGGAAGCCGTCGATGTCAAAGGTCAAGGGTGTGAACCCAGGTGAGTACCAGTCGGTGATCTCCGTGTGGGAGCACCGGCGCTTGTCGTAGCGGCCGATCAGCTGTCCCCTGTCGGAGATCACGTACAGGCTGTTGTGCGGCCGGTTCGGCGGGGTCAGGCGGTGGCTGGAGCCCACAACTACCCAGAGGCCGAGATCGGCTGCCGCCTTGGCGGTCAGCTCCAACTGGTTCTGAATCGCCGCCCAGTCGATGGACCAGTCAGACAGTGCCTGTTTAGCCTCAGTGCCCGAGGGATAGCCCGAGATCATCCCCTCCGGGAAGTGCACGAGTCGGGCACCCGCTTCCCGAGCTACCACCATCAGATCGCGGACCGCCGCCCCGTTGACGGAGGGGTCACAGGTGACCGGGCTCTGCGCGACTGCTATCCGAATATCGTCTGTCACGCTGACAGTTGTACTCCACCATCACCAGCCCGGGAGGTTAAAGAACAAGCTTAGAAGCTGTTTCTGATCTACGGTTTTGCCGAGTTTCGTTGGGCGATTCGTTCGGTGACGGAGAATTGCCGGTCGTATGTCTGTAGCATCATGGATATGCCCGAAGTGTTGATCGGTTTCAGCGCTGCCGCTCGGCGAAGACACTGGTGGCGGACCGGCATCCTGATGTTGGTGCTTGTCGGTGGGCCAGTGGCAGTCGGTGTGACTGTGTCGGCACCGGACAGTTGGTGGTGGGTCGGTGGCTTCGGCGCATTCGGTTTGCTCACACTCTTCGATATGATCAACCGCATCTATGGCCAGGCAGTCTTGACTGCGGCCGGGATAGAGTTCCGCACCTTCGTCAGTAGGCGCTCGCTTCCCTGGTGCGAGATCGCCGGTGTCAAGGTGCGGCAGCGAGGATCGCGGAGCGGAATCTGGTCGGACCTGCGGCTCGTCCGGGTTCGAGGGCGGTCCCTCACGGTTCCCGGGACCATGACCAATCGCATGTGGGACGCGGAGCTTGATCAGAAGCTGGTCCTCATCCAGGGACATTGGTCCCGCACTGTCGGCGGCAGCGATAGAGCCGGCCGTTCTGCGGAGACCAAGCGCCGCAGCCGCTAGGTAGCTCTCTGCCTGAACTGCACCTTGCGCGAGGTGACGTGGCGGCGAGTGCCCATAGACCGCCGATCCGGCGTGCGGTGTCCTCGTCGAGGTAGGCGTCCAAGTGCCGGTCGTGATCGAGGAGCACTGCATGGGGCAGCCGCTGAGCAGGGCGGATGACCTTGAACTCCGTTGCCCCGAGGCGTGCGTGGTGGATGGTGGTGGGCAGTCTCATTGGGTCTCCGAGACACGTTGGCTGACGTCGGCGGCGTAGGCGGCCCAGTCCCCGCCTGATACCTGATGCCACCGGACAGCGACTTCGATGTGGACCCCGAGCATTCGGGCGCGGAGTCGTCGAAACGGTCAGCGTTACTGCCGGGCGGATGGCCCTGCTCGTAAATGGAGTCGAGCACACGCTGGGAGACCGGGCAGACCGCGTCCTGCAACGGCGACGTACCGCACGGCCAGCGCGGCTTGGGCGACGGGACCAGCCACCTGATCATGACCGGGTATCTGCCGCCCGGCCCACCCCACCGCCTGAATCGCCCCTGGCTCGGGCGGCCCCGGATTGCTCACCGCCCGTACGTGAACGCCGTCAGCTGCTCACCCGGCGCCGCAGGCGGGATTCATCGGCGCACGGCGCGGACCACCGTGTCGAGCGCTTCGGCCTCCCCGACCGGACGGTGGGCCACCTCGGCCACGACAAGATCGGCGCACGGTTCCCACGCCTCACGTACGAACTCGACGCTGGACAGCACCCGCGCGTCCCCCGGACCCCCGGTGCCGTGCTCAAGGTTGCTGGCGTCGTGCCCGACCAGCAGCAGCGTGCCGCCGGGACGGACCGCCCGGCAGGCGCTCGCCAGCACCGCAACCATGTCCTGCCGGGGCAGTTGCAGATACGAGATCAGGACCAGGTCGTAGGCGGCCTCTTCGGGGGCGTAGCGGGTGGCGTCGGCCACCGTGGCGCGCACCGAGTTCTGATCGCTGCCGACCGCGTGCATGATCCGGCTGACGGCGACCGGTGAGAAGTCGATCGCGTCCACCCGCCACCCCCGGCCCGCCAGCCACACGGCGTTGCGGCCCTCCCCCGCGGCCAGATCCAGGGCCCGGCCGGGTTCCAGATCGGAGGTCTCGCGGACCACCCACCTGTTCGGCTCGACCGACCACACGCGCTCCACGGCCCGGTAACGCTCGTCCCAGTCATCCGCGTCCATACGTTGTCCTCCACCTCGGTCTGCCGCGCCCCGCTCTGACGGGCGGACTGGACGTTCTCCCGCCGCAACGCTACGGGAACGGCGACCGACCAGGGTCTGACAACCAGTACCGGAACGGCCTTCGCGGGGAAGCCGGCGACGAGGTCCTGGTTCCTGAACTCCCAGACCATCCGGCGACCCGTACGTACGGTGGTGCCGGGCCAATGATCCGGCAGGAGACGGACGGCTCGGCCCCCACCGCTGCCCGGGAGAGACCAACAGGGCTCGCCGATCGGGGCGTTGCCGGTCAGTCGGTTCCGCCGCGCGCGTGCAGCCTGACCGTGAGGGAGTCGAGCCCGAAGTTGATGATGGAGCGGTTGGGTACCGGCGGCCGCAGCACCTCGACCCGTTCGGCGGCCTCCGTGAGCGCTCCGAAGAGCGAGGCCAACTCCACCCGGGCCAAGGGTGCCCCGATGCAGTAGTGCGGCCCCCAGCCGAAGGCCACATGCCGGTTGGGGGTGCGGTCGAGCCGCAGCCGGTCGGGGTCCTCGAACTCCGTCTCGTCCCTGTTGGCCGCCGGCGTCCAGACCACCACGCGGTCGCCTGCCCGGATGCGCTGTCCGGCGAGTTCGGTATCCACCCTGGCCGTGCGCAGCACGTGCAGGCCCACCGAGGTCCAGCGCAGCAGCTCCTCGACCCCGAGCTCCGGGTCGTATCCGTCCTCACGCATCGCCTGCCAGGCGTGTGGATGCCGGGTCAGCGCGAGCATGGCCATCGTGGCGGTGTGACGTACGGTCTGTACGCCTCCGACCAGGATGTTGTCGCAGTTGAGCAGTGCCTCGTCCAGGGGCAGCCGACGGCCGTTCACCGTGTGGGTGACCAGTGTGCTGATGATGTCGTCCCGGGGGTCGCTCTGGCGGCGCAGGCCCAGTGAGAACAGGTAGGGCAGCAACTGCTGGTGTGCCTCGGCTCGTTCCTCCGGTGTGTTGCCGAGGAAGGCCCTGTCGCACATGTGCACCACGTGGTCCCGGTCCTCGTCCGGGACACCGAGCAGGTCACACATGACGGTCAGCGGAACCGCCGTGCTGATGTCCCTGACGAAGTCGGTCTCCTCCGCCTCCAACGCGGTGCGCACCACCTGGCGGGTCAGGTCGGCCACGCGTTCGGTGAGTTCGGCCGCCTTCCGCTTGGAGAAGAACGGCAGCACCAGGCCCCGCAGGTCGCGGTGGCGCGGGGGATCGGTGAGGGCCATCATCTTCCCCGCACCGGCGGGCGCCCGGTCGGTGCCGGTGCCCAGCAGCGACCCGCGCTCCGAGCTGAACCGGTTCGCGTCGCCCAGTACCTCACCGGCCAACGCGTAGGACAGCGCGCACCACAGCGGCCCCTCCGTCTCCGTCTCCAGTCGCCACAGCGGCGCCCGGAGGCGCAGCTCACGGAGGACGAGGTGGCTGTCCTCGCGGGCCCAGAAGGCGGGGTCGGTCAGGTCGGGCGGCGCGGTCGTCGTGGTTACCGTGTTCATGCTGCTCCTTGGGCTGCTGGCTTCGGTTGAGGGGAAGGACGCCGGCCCGTCGCCGGCGAGCCGCTCACTGGTACAGGGGCGGCAGCAGGAGGTCCTGGATGATCGCTGCCACCTCCCGCACGGCCGTCTCGCCGGACTGGAGCACGAGGTGACCGGCCGGCAACACGTCGAGCCCGCGGCCGTCGCCGGTGGAGCAGCGTTTCCACTCCTCCATCTCAGCCGCGGAGACTGCCTCGTCGTCGGCCCCGAGGATGGCCTTGATGGGGCAGGCCAGCGGCCCGAGACCCGGGTCCCGGTAGGTACGGGCGAGACCCATGTCCGCCCGCAGCACGTCGTGCACCATCTCCCGCAGCGCCGGATGGGTGACGACCGCGCCGGCGCGCTCGTCGTTGCGGAGCATGAAGTCCGCCAGTTCCCGCACGTCGGCCTCACCTCCGGCTCCGGGGGGTTCCCGCCAGGCGTGCGGGGGTGCGAATCCGATGACGAAGCAGGCGGTCGGGGACAGGTGAGCGGCCAGCTTCCTGGCCACCTCGTAACCGACCAGAGCGCCGATGCTCTGGCCGAGCACGGCGTACGGCCGGTCGAGGTGGGGCAGCGCCGCCTCGCTGACCGCGCCGACCAGCTCGTCGAAGCTCTCCGGGTGGCGATCCCGGGCGCGCCCGCCGCGCGCGGGCATGCGCACCCCCCACAGCTCGATCTCCTCGGGCAGCAGCCGTCCGAGCGTGGTGAAGGCGGTGGCATCACCACCGGCGTGCGGGAAACAGAGCAGCCGGACGGCGGCGTGCGGGCGGGGAGACGGCAGCCAGAACCAGTCTCCCTCGATTCGGGGGGCCGTTCGGGAAGCGGACAAGGCGCCTCGCTCTCGTGTGGTGGGTCCGTCGCGTGGTGAGGTGGGGAGGAGGCTCGTCGGGTCGCCGTCGCGTGCCGGCGTCCGTGCGGCCCCGGTGGACGGGTATCGGCCGGGGCGTCGAACGGTCAGTCGACCGGTGAGGCGGTGAGCCAGGAGGTGTCCTCGGTGACCCACTCCTTGCGGCGCAGCCCGGCCGCGTTCAGGTAGGTGTCCAGCGTGTTCTCGTCGAGGAATTGGACGATCTGCAGGTGCGTCCAGCGACGGCCCTGCCAGCGGTACTCCATCACCGCGCGCAGCAGGTCGGGAGTGAGCTGCTCCACTTGGAGCAGGGTGGCGGTGATGTCGTCCCACACCCGGGGTTCGCCGACACCGGTGAACCACTCGGGCAGGGCCCGTTCGATCAGTACGCTCCCGCCGGGGCGCACGTGGCGCCTGGCTGTGGCCATCATCTCGTAGCGCACCTCCGCGTCCGTGAGGTTGACCAGGCAGGAGCCGAGCACGACGGAGTCGAAGGTCCGCCCGAGGTCCAGTCCTGGTATCTCGGCGTGGACGGTTTCGGCTCCCTCGATCTTGGCCAGCATCTCGGCGCTGTGGTCGACGGCGACGACCTGGTGCCCCAGGGCGGCGAGCGGGTGGGTGAGCCGTCCGGTGCCTGCCCCCAGTTCAAGTACCGAGGCCCGGCGGGGCAGCGCGCCGTCCACCACCTGTGGCGTGCGGCCGGCGCGCAGGATCGAGTAGAGCTCGACGGGGTCTCCCTCGGGGCTGAAAGCTCCGGGGCCTGTGCCCTTCTGACGCGACATGGTCACTCCTTGTTCAGTGGTTTCGGAGGTCGTCAAGTGGTTTGTTCTGTTTGCCTGTTGCGGGGTGCGCGGTCGTCCGGCCCGCTGTCGGCCGGGGACGACGGTGTCCCTGCCTCCGGGTCCCGGTCCGACGACCGGTCATGGGTGACCAGCAGAGCGATGCCGGCTCCCAGCAGGACGACGCAGCAGACCAGCAGGAGAACGCGGTACGGAACGAACCCGATCAGTACGGCACCGAGCAGGACCGAGGCCGCCTGGGGCCCGAGCATGGACAGGTCGGCCGCGGTGGAGACGCGGCCGATGAGCGGTCCCGGAGTGTGCCGTTGCCAGGTAGTGCTGTAGCCGACGGCGAGCCAGGGGACTCCGACGCCGAACAGGACGAAGGCGCCGAGGACGACCGCCAGGCCGCCCAGGGTCATGCCGAGCGCCCCGAAGGCCATGACCGCCAGCCCGATTCCGGCCGTCCGGTGCTCACCGAGCCGTCGGATCAGCAGGGCCGCGGTGAGCCCGCCCACGATGCTGCCCGCCCCCTGGACGCTGGTCAGCACGGAGAAGAAGGACGGGGCGCGGTGCAGGCTTTCCTGCACCACCGCGAAGTCGGTGCTGTCGAAGAAGCCGAGCACGCAGAAGGCCGCGGAGACGGCCGCCGTCATGACCGCGAGTGGCGTGTGGGACCAGAGGTGCCGGAGCCCCGCACCGAGACGGCGCAGGGACAGCTCCTCCCTGCCCGTCCCCTCGGCGGTGTCCCGCGTCCTGGGCAGGAGACGGAAGACCACCAGGGCCAGGACGTACAGGCCGGCGACCAGGCCGGCGAGGACCGGGCCGCCGGTGACCGCGTAGACGCCGACTCCGACCAGCGGGCTCACCACCCGCAGCGCGTCGCCGGCGGACCTGAGGTACGCGTTGGCGGCGGCCAGGTCCTGCGGCGGGATCAGGGTCTTGATGAGACCCGCCTGGGCCGCGCGGACGAAGATGGCGGCGACTCCGTAACCGGCGGCGACCACATACACCAGCCACATCCGGTGCGCCGAGTGCACCAGCAGGAGAAGCATGACCAGGGCCGCGGTCGCGCCGCACGCCACCATCAGCACCGACCGCCGGTGGAAGCGGTCGACGACATGGCCGATGAACGGGCCGCAGACCACGGGCAGCGTCACGAAGAAGAACACCAGCCCGGCGGCGGTGTTGCTGCCGGTCAGGTCCTTGGCCCACACGCCGAGGGAGAGGAAGAGCGCGTTTCCGGCGAAGCTGGTCAGCACCTGGCCGAGAAGGAGCAGCCGGAAGGCCGTGTTGCGGAACATCAGCTGCTCCTCCTCTCGTGGGGCGCGGTGGACGGATCAGACGGGGTGGGGCATGGCGGGACGGGGCCCTTCCCACACGTTCTCGACGTGGTCCAGGCAGCTGTCCCGGTCGCCCCGGAAGCCGACTTCTCGCCAGCCTCCGGGGACGGCCCGGTGGGTGGACCACACCGAGTAGTGGCCGGCGTCGTTGACCACCACGGTGTAGTCGTCCAACGGTTGTGGATCGTTCATGGGTGCCTCTCTCCGCCCCGCCACGTGGTGACGGAGCCGTCCGGTAGTTCGGTCATCTGCTGGATCGCCGCGAAGAAGTCGGCGACATAGTCGTGGAGTTGCCGGTCGGCGAGCGAGCTGTCCGCGCTGTCCACGATCAGCATCGACCGGTCGGAGGACGGGTCCTGGACGAAGGCCACGTTCAGCGCGAAGTGACTGGGCTCCCGGCGCACCGTGGGCTCCACGCCGAGCCGCTGGTCCACGATGCTGGCCTGCGCGGCCGAGAGCGTGCCCAGGGCGTGGAAGCGGTTGAAGGTGAAGCTGCAGTCCAGGGTGGGATCGGCCAGGTGCCGGGCGATGTCGCCGTACGGAACCCTGCGGTGCGGCGTGATCTCGCTCTCCTGCCGGTGCGCCTCCCCCACGAGGGAGCTCCAGGTCGTCCCGTCGAGCAGGAAGCGCAGCGGGATGGTGTTCAGGAAGACGCCGAGGGCTTCCGTCCCGGCCCCGTCCTCCAGCCTGCCGTTGACGGTCAGACCGGTCACCACCTCGTGAGCCCGGGCCAGCCGGGAGATCGCCGCCACATGCGCGGCCAGCGCGACGCTCTTCGGACCGACCCCGTGGGACGCGGCGAACGCCGGCACCTGAGCGGCCAGCGCGGCCGGGAGCGTGCACTCCAACACGCCCCTGTCGGCCCCCCGCCCCTCGTCGTGCCGCACGGTTCCCAACCTGGTCGGCCGCACCCCGGACACACGCCCTTCCCAGAACTCCCGGGACGCCCGGGATTCCTTGGCCGCCGCCTCCAGGGCGACGTACTCCCGGAAGAGGGAGGAGGGCGTCGGCGCAGGAGGGCTCGTCGGCTCGTCGCGCAGCGCCGCGTGCCGCTGAAGGAGTTCGGCGAAGAGCGAAGTGAAGCTCCAGCCGTCCAGGATGGCGTGGTGCTCGACCAGGGTGAGTTGATACAGGTCCTCGGCCAGGCGCTGCACGAAGACCCTCAGCAGGGGCGCGATGGAGAGGTCGAAGGGGACCGCCCACTCCCGCAGCGCGAGGTCCGTGACACGTTCCAGTTGCTCGGACTCGTCCAGGGCACGCAGGTCTTCCACGACCAGGTCCACCGGTACTTCCCGGTGGACCAGCTGCATCGGCTGGCTGAAGGAGACCACGTCGAAGCCGGTGCGCAGGACGGGGTGCCGGTGTACTGCCTCCAAGAGGGCCGAGGCGAAGGCCTTCTCGTCGAAGTCGCCGGACATCCGGTAGCTGTTGACGTTCTGATACGGCCGTCGCCCCGGATCGGCCTCCATGTGGTACACCATGGCGAGCTGCATGGAGGTCATGGGGTAGGCGTCGTCCAGGCCGTCGGGAAGGTAGCCGCGGTCGCCCGCGGAGACCAGCGCGAACGGGGTTCGGTCGCCGGTGTCGGCGCTGTCCTCGGCGGGTCGCAGCCGGGACGCCAGTTCGGCCAGTACCGGAGTGATGAAGAATGCCTCCAGGTCCAGGTCGAACCCGCGATTGCGGAGCGCCCCGGCCACCTGGACGCTGCGGATGGAATCACCGCCGAGGGCGAAGAAGTTGTCCTCCCTGCCGACGTCCTCCAGACCGAGTACCTCCTGCCACGCCCCGGCGAGCATTCGCTCCGCATCGGTTTCCGGCGCGGAACGCCCGGTTTCGCGCTCGGCCCGGGGGCCGGGCAGTGCCCGCACGTCCACCTTGCCGTTGGAAGTGAGGGGCAGTTCGTCCAGCGACATGATGATGGACGGGATCAGGTGTCCGGAGAGCCGGCCGCCGAGGAAGGTACGGACCTCCGCCGGACCGGCCTCTCCCACCACATAGGCGACCAGATGCGGCGGAGTGTCCGGGTCCTCGTGCGCGACCACCACGCAGTCCTGGACCCCCGGGTGCGCGAGGAGTGCGTGGCGGATCTCCCCGGGCTCGATCCGGAACCCGCGGATTTTCACCTGGTCGTCGACGCGGCCGTGGTACTCCAGGGTGCCGTCCTCCCGCCACCGCGCCAGGTCGCCGGAGCGATACCACAACGACGCATCGTGGGGCACGGGCCCGAGGGTGAACCGCTGGGCGGTCAGCGTGGGGTTGCCGAGGTAACCCTTGGCCACACCGGCCCCGCCGATCATCATCTCCCCGACCACCCCGATCGGCACCGGCGCGCCGTGCGGATCGAGCACCGCGACCGAGAGGTGCGGCAGCGGGCGGCCGATGATGCTGCGGGCGAAGGAGCCCGGCGAGTCGATCTCGTGTGCGGTCACGTGCACGGTGGTCTCGGTGATTCCGTACATGTTGCACAGCCGGGCCCCCGGTGCCTCGACCCGCTCGAACCACTGGCCGACGTGGTGGGGCTGCAGCGCTTCGCCGCCCAGCACGACCCACCGCAGGTCCGCGGCCGGGGCAGGGAGCGCGGCCAGGGCGGGGGTGAGCTGTGCCAGCGCCGACGGGGTCTGGCTGAGGACGGTGACCCCTTCCCCTACCAGCAGTTCCGCGTAGCGCATGGGCGCTCTGGCGATCGCCTGCGCCACCACGACCAGCCGGCCTCCGTACAGCAGGGCTCCCCACGTCTCCCACACCGAGAAGTCGAAGGCGTAGGAGTGGAAGCCCGTCCACACGTCGTGCGGGCCGAGACCGAACCTCTCGGCCACCGCGTCGAAGAGGGCGGTCACGTTGCTGTGCGCCACCTCCACCCCCTTCGGGCGTCCGGTGGAGCCGGAGGTGAAGATCACGTACGCGGAGTCCTCGCCGGACCCGGCGAGACCCAGGTTCCCGTCCGGCCACGCCCCGGACGCCACGGTGCGCGCCACCTCCTCGTCACGCAGCACCAGCCTGACCCGTGCGTCCCCCAGGACCAGCTCCTGCCGTGGGGCCGGGTCGGCGGGGTTGACGGGAACGTAGGCCGCTCCTGCCTTGAGCACGGCGAGGATCGCCACCACCTGGGCCGGACCGCGCTCCAGCGACAGCCCGATCCGGTCTCCGCGTTGGACGCCGCGTGACGCAAGGTACCGGGCCAGCCGGTTGGCACGCCCGTTCAACTCGGCGTAGGTGAGGTGTTCTTGGCCATAGCTGACCGCCGTGCTCCCGGGGCGTTCGGCCGCCACGCGCTCGAACACCTCGTGCAGCCGGGCGCTGTGCGCAACCCGGGGCGCGGGCACCGGCCGGACCACCGCGCGGTCCTCGTCGGTGAGCAGGTCGACGACTCCGACACCGGCGTCGGGGTCGGCCATGACCGCCTCCAGCAGCCGGACATAACGCCGCGCCATGCGCACCACGGTCGACTCGTCGAAGAGGTCGGTGCTGTACTCGACCTCGATCCGGGCCCCGGCGTCCGCGTCGCAGACCGACCAGATCAGATCGAACTTGGCGGCGCCGGTGTCGGCGGACAGCGGGCTGCCGGCGGCCCCGGCGATACGCGGACGGTCCGCGCCCCGGTCGGTGTGATAGCCGAAGACCACCTGCACCAGGGGCGGGTGGCCGGCCTGCCGGTCGGTGAGAACCCGCTCCACCACGGCCTCGAACGGCACGTCCTGGTGCTCGAAGTCCTCCAGCACGCCGTCGCAGACGCGCTCAAGGAGTTGCCGGAAGGACGGCTGCGCCCCGACGTCGATCCGCAGTGCCAGCATGTTCACGAAATAGCCCAGCAGGCCTTCCAGTTCCAGCCGGTCGCGGCCGGCCACCGGGGTACCCAGCACCAGGTCCTCCTGGCCGGTGTGCCGGTGCAGGAGGGCGGCGAAGGCTGCCAGTAGCACCATGAAGCCGGTGGCGCCCTCCTGCCGGCCCAGCTCGCCCGCCCGGTCCAGCAGACCGCTGGGCAGGGGCACGGTGGCCGTGGCGCCGCGGAAGGACTGGGTCGCGGGACGGCGGCGGTCGGCGGGCAGCGCCAGCGCCGTCGGCGCACCGCCCAACCGCTTTTCCCAGTACTTCAGTTCACTCTCGTAGGCGGCTCCGGTCATCCACTCCTGCTGCCAGCAGGCGTAATCGGCGAAGTGCACCGGCAGAGGTTCCAGGGCCGGCGGACGGCCCTGCCGCGCCGCTTCGTACAGCTCGGCCAGCTCCTGCTCGAAGACGCCGGTGGACAGCTCGTCCCAGACGATGTGGTGGAAGACCACCGCCAGGTCCCACTGGTCCTGGCCCGTCTTGAGCAGGCATCCCCGCAGGAGCGGCCCCTTCTCCAGGTCGAAGGGCCGGCGTACCACTTCGCGCAGGAGCTGCGCCGACCGGGACTCGGGGTCCGGCCCGTCGGTGAGGTCCTGCACGGTGAAGGGAACGTCGACGTCCGGCCGGATCACCTGGCGCGGCTCGCCGAGGGCTGCCGAGAACACCGTGCGCAGGGACTCGTGCCGCTGGACCACACCGCGCAGGGCGCGTTCCACGACAACCGGGTCGAGCGGGCCGCGCAGCCGCTGGATCCAGGGCAGGTTGTAGGTGGCCGTCCCCGGTGCCAGCCGGTCGAGGAACCACAGGGACCGCTGACCCGCCGACAGCGGCGCCGTCGTCCGGCCGGTACGGATGATGGGCTGCCAGGACTCGCTCATCTCACCTCACCTCGCTGTTGAGTTCGCTCACCGCGCGCACCCACTCGGCGTCGCCCAGCTGGGGCAGCGCGGCCACCGCCGAGGCCCGCCGCTCCATCTGGTCGAGGGAGCCGGCGTTCGCTCTGACGTACTGGGCCAGTTGGGCGATGGTCCGGGACTTGAACATGGTGCGCAGGGGCACGTCGGTGTGGAGCGCCACCGCGATCCTGGCCCGGACGCGCAGGGTGTTGAGCGAGTGCGCCCCCGAGGTGAACAGGTCCTGGTCCCGGTCGAGCGCCGGCAGGGCGAGCACCATGGACCAGATGCGGTTCAGTACGTGCTCGACCGGCTCGGACTCCCGCGGATCCCCGGGCCCGGACAGGGCCGTGCCTGACGGCAGCGGGTCCCCGGCGTCCCCGGCCCGCAGGGCGGACCGGTCCACTTTGCCGTTGCCGGTGAGCGGGACTTCGGACAGCCGGCGGAAGTGCGTCGGAACCATGTGGTCCGGCAGCACCGATGTGGCCCGTTCCCGCAGTTCCGCTCCATCGACCTCGCATCCGGCCGCCGGCACCACGTACGCCTGCAGCCGGTGGTCCTGGCCGTCGGGCACGAGGACGGTCACCGCCGCGGCCACCGCCGGGTGGCCCTCCAGCACGGTCTCGATCTCACCGGGCTCGACGCGCTGGCCGCGGATCTTGATCTGGTCGTCCAGCCGGCCCACATACTCCAGCTCCCCGTCCTCGCGCCACAGTGCGGCGTCGCCGGTGCGGTAGAGCCGGCTTCCGTCGTCGCTGAACGGGTCGGGCACGAACCGGTCCGCGGTGAGCCGTGGCTGGTTGAGGTAGCCGATCGCCACGGCGACGCCGCCGATGTGCAGTTCTCCCCGGGTGCCGGCCGGCACCGGTGCGCCGGCGGGGTCGAGCACGTACAGCCGTACGCCGCTGATCGGGCGGCCGATCGGAGTGGTCAGGGCCGTCGGCGGCAGTGTCCTGCACTGCCAGGAACTGACGTCGACAGCGGCCTCGGTGGGACCGTAGAGGTTGTGCAGCTCCCCGGGCATCCGGCTGAGGAAGTCGTTGACCAGACGCGGGGGCAGTTCCTCCCCACTGCAGATGGTCCGGCGCAGCGAGAGGCACTTCTCGACGCCTTCCTGAGCGAGGAACACGCGGAGCATCGAGGGCACGAAGTGCACGGTCGTCACTCGCTCGGCGACGATCAACTCCCGTAGGTGGCCGGGGTCCCTGTGGCCACCGGGTCGCACGAGGACCAGTCGCGCACCGGTCATCAGCGGCCAGAAAAACTCCCACACCGACACGTCGAAGCCGACGGGCGTCTTCTGCAGCACCACGTCGTCCCCGCCGAGGGGGTACTGCCGCTGCATCCAGGTCAGCCGGTTGTGAATGGCACGGTGGGAGGTGGAGACGGCTTTGGGACGCCCGGTGGAGCCGGAGGTGAAGATCACGTACGCGGGATCCTCAGGTCCGGCGAGCGGCGTCGGCGGCCGGTCTGACTCCTCGGCCCAGTGACCGGGGTCGTCGAGGTCCAGCACGGTGGCCTTCCCCGCGGACAGCAGGGGGACGAATCGGCGCTGGGCGAGGACCACCGGGGCGGCCGTGTCAGCGACCATGTGTTCCAGCCGCTCGCCCGGGTGGTCCGGGTCGAGCGGGAGGTAGGCCCCGCCCGACGCGACCACCGCGAGCAGCGCCACGACCAGGTTGAGGCCGCGCTCCCCCAGGACGCCCACCACGACCCCCGGCCCGACTCCGAGCGCGCGCAGCCGGTGGGCGAGGCGGTTGGCCGACGCGGCCAGCTCGGCGTGGCCCAGGTGGGCCGCGTCGATGCTCACGGCGGGCCGCTCCGGGTCACCGTCGGGGCGGGAACGGATCAGGTCGTACAGGGTCTCTTCGGTGCCCGGCGGCGCGTCGCCTGTGTGGCGGGCGACGGTTTCCCGCGCGCCCCCGTCGGTGAGGGCAGGGGCGTTCGATCCGTGCTCGGGCGATGAGGCATCCACGGCCGTTCCCTTCGGTACCGTCTCGGACGGGGTGCGCGCTGTCCCCGGTCGATAGGTGCAAGTCACGCTGTCCGGTTCGTTCACCGCGTCGCACAGCAGGGCCTTCCATCCCTCGACCAATTCCCGCACGGTCTCCTCGT
Source organism: Streptomyces sp. NBC_01471 (assembly GCF_041438865.1). Classification (NCBI taxonomy): domain Bacteria; kingdom Bacillati; phylum Actinomycetota; class Actinomycetes; order Kitasatosporales; family Streptomycetaceae; genus Streptomyces; species Streptomyces sp. NBC_01471. Next base: position 7,846,461 of record NZ_CP109450.1, on the reverse strand, counting down.
CGAAGAGTCCGGCGTTGTACTCGACCACCCCGTGGAGGTGCTGCCCGTCGTCGGTGACCTGCCAGCCGATGTCGAACTTCGCGGTCCCTGTGGGGAGCAGCGCACGCCGGGCGGTGAGCGGTCCGGCCCGCCATCCGTCACCGGTGTGCCGGTGCATCTCGAAGGCGGCCTGGACCAGAGGGGCGTACGAGGTCGGGCGCTGGCCCAGTACCCGGTCCACCACGGCCTCGAACGGCACGTCCTGGTGACCGAAGTCGGCCAGCACGGCGGTGCGGACCCTGCGCAGCAGCTCCCGGAAGGTGGGCTCACCGGAGAGGTCGACGCGCAGGGGGATGAGGTTGACGAAGTTCCCGATCAGCCCGTCGAACTCGGGCCTGCTGCGGCCGGACACCGGCGTTCCGAGCACCATGTCCTCCTGGCCGCTGTACCTCAGCAGTGTGGCCGCGCAGGAAGTGAGCAGCACGAGGAAGGGGGTGGCGTTCTCCTGCCGGGCCAGGGCGCGGACCCGGGAACCGACAGTCGCCGGCAGCGAGAACCCGACGGTGGCGCCGTCGTAGGCGGGCTGCTCCGGGCGGGGGCGGTCGGTGGGCAGACGGAGCAGGGCCGGTGCGCCGGCCAGCCGGCGGGCCCAGTGGTCGAGTCCGGCGCGGTGGATCGCGCCGACTGCCCTTCGTGCCTGCCAGGCGACGAAGTCGTCGTACGTGGCGGTCAGCGGCGTCAGCGCGGGATCTCGCCGTTCCAGGGCCGCGCTGTACGCCTCGGTGAGTTCGCGTTCGAAGACCGCGAGGGAGAGCTCGTCCCAGACCAGGTGGTGGAAGACCACGAGCAGTACGGCCCGTTCCTCGCCGGTCCGTACCAGTACCGCTCGCAGCAACGGGCCGTGCTCCAGGTCGAACGGTGCTCGGACGGTGGCGTGCAAGCAGGCACGGACGGCTTCGTCCTGGTCGGCCGGGGTATCCCGGGAGCCGGTCCCGGCAGGTGCGGGGATCGCGGCCGCGGACGGTTCCACGATGCGCAGGTCGGGTACGAGGTCCGGGCGTATCACGCGCTGTGGCCGGCCGAGGTTCTCGACGAAGACGGAGCGCAGTACGTCGTGTCTGCTCACGACGGTGCGCAGGGCTCCTTCGAGAGCGGCATGGTCGACCGGGCCACTGAGCCGGAACTCCCAGGGCACGTGATACGTGGCGGTGCCGGGCGCCCAGCGCTCCAGGAACCACAACGATCGTTGGCCGGCCGAGAGGCCGTCGACCACCGGCTCGGTGGAGGCGGTGTGGTGAACACCGTCGTGGCCCGGCCGCGGCGGCTCCGCACCGGGCTCCGCCGCGGCCTCAGCCGCGATGTCGTCAAGGACGGCCGCCAGTTCGGCCAGGGTGCCGGCCGAGAAGACCGCCTGGGCGGACAGGCCGGGACCGTACACCGTGAGGAGTTCGGCGGCCAGTTGCAGGGCGGCCAGCGAGTCGCCCCCCAGGGCGAAGAAGTTGTCATCCTTGCCGACCCGCGTTACATCCAGCATCCTGCACCAGATCCCGGCCAGGGACGTCTCCGTGGCGGACAGTTCCCCGGCGGGCGGCTCGCCCTCTGATGTGGCCCCGGCGGCGCTGTCCGGGTCGGATCCCCCGGGCTCGGGCAGGGCGGCCCGGTCCAGCTTGCCTTCGGCGGTGAGCGGCAGGGCGGGCAGCAGCACGACGGTGGGCACCATGTGCGGCGGGAGCGAGTGGCTCGCGTGGGCCACCAGTTCGGCGGCGGCGACGTCCGGGGCCACGGTGTAGGCGACCAGGGAGATCTGGCCACGGGACGTGGGCCGTCCCAGTACGGCGCAGTGGCGGACCCCGGGGTGGCGCTCCATGACCAGGCGCACTTCCGCCGGCTCCACCCGGAACCCTCTGATCTTGACCTGGTCGTCGGCGCGGCCGACGAATACGAGGTTTCCGTCCCCGGCCTCCCGCACCAGGTCGCCGGTGCGGTACATCAGGGCGCCCGGGGAGTCCGCGTACGGATCGGGCACGAAGCGCTCTGCGGTTGTCACCGGGCGGGCCAGGTAGCCCTGGGCCACGGGGGCACCGCCGATGTACAGCTCGCCGACGCATCCGCCGGGAACCGGATCCAACCGCTCGTCCAGCACGTGCAGTCGGCGTTCACCGCAGGCGGTTCCCAGGGGGACCTCCTCGTGCTTCGTCATTCCGGGCGGGATCCGGAACAGGGTCGAGGTGATGACGGTCTCGGTGGGGCCATAGGCGTTGAGCAACGGCACCTCGGGCAGGACGTGCTGCCAGTGGGCCACGGCGGCGGCGGACATGCGCTCGCTGCCCGAGATCATCAGTCTCAGTCCCCGACAGGCCGCGATCTGGCGGTCGCTCATCGACAGGGCGAACGCGTTCCAGTAGCCGCCCGGCAGGTTGGCGACCGTCACCGCGTGGCGCTCGACGAGTTCGGCCAACTCACCGAAGGACAGCAGACCGGGCCCGCGCGCCACCACCGTGGCGCCGATTGACAACGCTGTCAGAGCCTGTTCGAGCGCGACGTCCACGTGGGGGGCGGCGAACCACAGGACTCGGTCGTCCGGCTCCATCTCCAGTCGCTCGGCCATGTCGTCCAGATGGGCGGCCAGGGCCGCGCGAGAGACGCACACGCCCTTGGGTCGCCCGGTGGTACCCGAGGTGTACAGCACATACGCGGTGTTGGCGTCGGTGAGAGTGGCACCGGCCGTCGGCGGGTCGGCGCGGCCCTCCAGAACGGGTTCGGCGTCCGGGCGGGGACCGTCGCGCAGTTCCACCCGGGCACCGCTGTCCGTCAGCACCTCCCGGCGCCGGCCGGCCGGTGCCGTCGTGTCCAGTGGCAGGTAGACGCCGCCCACGCTCAGGACGGCGAGCAGGGCCACCAGGGTGTCGGCGCGTGTGGTCAGGGAGACGGCGACGACGGTCTCCGGGCCGACACCTCGCGCCAGCAGGCGTTCCGCCAGGCGGGCACGGCGGGCTTCGAGTTCGGCGTAGGTGACCGGGGAGCGTCCGTCGCACCGTAAGGCCACCGCTCGGGGCGGCCACGCGGTGAGGGAAATGGTTAACGGTGCGGACATCTCGAATTATCCCTACCGATCCGGGGAGAGGGGCACGTCCGTTACCCCTCTCGCAGCCGTATGCACACAACGACCACGGGACAGGGCATGCGCTGTTCAACTCGGAAAGGTGTGATCAGGGTGAGGTGCGAATTCGTGGCGTGATGGCGACGGGGGGTCAGTGGGCCCGGCGGGACGGAGCCTCCGCAGTTCTGGCGAACCGCCCTTGTTGTGGGGTGAGCACCTCGGGCGCCATCCCCTTCATGGACTATGCCGGCTCATCGACACAGCAGTAACTTTCGTCACTTTGGCTTGCTCGAATCACTCTGATCACTCTGCACGGGCTGGTGGTCATATGCAATAGGCCCATTTTTCGGGTGGCTGGATACAGGTTGTTTGCCCGGCACTCAAAGGTCCGGCCTGCGACGCAGCGATGATGGACCCGAGCACCTCCGCCCGGTGATGTCTCAATGACAGTGCGCGTTTGCGTGGTGCCGTGGCCGCTTCCCTCCCCGCTGGACTATGAGTCCTGCAACCGTGTTTGGTGCGACGGTGTGTCGTAGCGGTCGTCGTTCCTGTGGTGGGGGGATCTCGAAGTCAGCGACGTGTGGCGATGGGCGGCGGGGCTGGAGGAGGGCACGAGCGGTTCGTGCACCGGTTTCAGCGCTCGGAGCCCCGGGAGTCCGCGTTGGCCCATATGCGTGGACTGGTGTCGTCGCTGGAGCGGAAGAGCGCGTGGACGGTCGTTCCCGGCGCCCGCGAAGCCCGACGTGGAGGGGAACCCCGACAGCCACGGTGGCGTCGTCCTGATCTTGTTGTTGGGCGTGCCGGTTTGGGCATGAACCCGAGCCTGGAGGGACGAGAGGGCGAGGGGCGGGGCCGTCGCGGTGGGATGACGATGTCGTGTGCCTTGAGCCGTCGCCTGTTTTCGAGGAGGGTGCGATACATCGCGGTGCGGCTGCCGGCGAACAGTACGGCGAGGGGTTCCGCGGCCAGGGCGACCCGCGGCTGGAGCACGGGCCAGCCGCTCGCCACTTCCCCGCCCGGAGTGACGGGGAAGGCGATGGCCTGCCGGGCGCCGGTCCGCGGGGTGGCGACCAGCAGGCCGCGGCTGGTCCCGATGGCCATCGGAGACCGGGACACGCGCGGGTCGAACAAATGGCTGAGTACATTCATCTGCGCTTAATGGAACACACCTTGCTCGAATAAATATTTTCATATGTTTATCTGCATTTGGTGAAACGTGAGATCCGCTCTCACCCGGGGACGACACCCCCTTACCCCGGACAGCAACCGTGCCACTGATTAACCCGCCAGAACTGACCACCCGTCACGAATTTCTTCCGTCATTATGTACTCAATAACCCCACCCGTCACGGAATTTCATTGAGTACTCGACACCAGTCTGCCGGTATGGGATCGTGGCACGAGGTGCTTCTTATTGAACAGAAGCAGGCATTGTCGCGGGATTATTGTCGCGGGGTTGTGGATTTACAAACCTGTACATCCAGGAACCGAAAACACATCCCCTGGCATTAAGGAGCACGCGTTGCTCAGTTTCAGACGCTTAATCTCGCCCGAGGGACACGTCTGGGAGACAGACGAAATCGTGGCCCGCATATGCGGTGCCACCGAACGTCTTGCGCACCGCAGAATCGAACCCGGTTCACGGGTGATGATGAGCGGAGCCAATTCTCCGGAATGGGTCGTCGACTTACTCGCGCTCATTCACCTCGACGCTTCGGTGGTGCTGGCCGATCATCGCGCCACCCCGTCACAGCGATCGCAGATCCGCGCTCAGGCACGCGTGGTGCTCGAAATCAGCGACGGTACGAGCGACACCGCGGCGTCACGGCCCGCATCGGACACGGCGGCCGTGCCCGATGTCGCGGCCTGGGCCCGGCGCCGGGACGCCGCGATCTCGTGGTCCTCGGGTACAACAGGCAGCCCCAAGGGCATTGTTCGCTCCGGCCGCTCGATTCTGGACAACCTGACGCTCAGCGCGGAACGCATGGGATACCGGCCTGACGACGTCTTCCTGCCCGTCCTGCCGTACTCCCACCAATATGGCCTGTCGCTGGTCCTCTGCTGGTGGCTGGGCGGAGGCACGCTCGTGGTCTACGGGCCGGCCACGCGCCTGGACCGTGCGCTTGAGGTCGGCGCGGAGCACGGCCTCTCCATCGTCGACGGGGCCCCGTCGACCTACAGCAGCCTGCTCAACCTGTTCGACCGCCGTCCCGCTCTCGCGAACACGCTGGAGATGGTACGAGCCTGGTGCGTGGGCGGCGCGCCCCTGGGGCGCCACCTGGCGGCACGGTTCCACGCCCGCACGGGCCGGCACCTGCTCGACGGCTACGGAGCGACCGAAGTGGGAAACATCGCGCTGGCGGCCCCTGCCGATCCGGTCGGGTGCAGCACTCCGCTGCCCGGCGTGACCGTCGAAGTCCACGACGACCACGGCAGGCCGCTTCCCCACGGCCGGCTCGGCGAACTCGTCGTACGCAGTGCCGGTCTGATGACCGGCCACCTGGGTGATGACGGTGAGATTGTTCCGGTTACGGGCCCCGTTCACCGGACCGGAGACATCGGCCGCCTCGATGACGCCGGCCGTGTCTTCCCGGTCGGGCGCAAACACGCCGTGCACCGTGACGGCCACACGCTCTATCCCGACCACCTTGCCGAGCGGGCCGAGTCGGTCGGTGCGCAGACGGAGGTCGTCGCCGTCCCCGATGAGCGTCTGGGCTGTCGTCTGGTGTTCGTGATCACGGACCCGGACGATCACGAGCCTGCGCACTGGAAACGGCTGCTGCGCTCTGTGCTCGCCCGCTACGAGCAGCCCGACCACATCATCGTGCTGCCCGCGTTGCCTCTCACGAACACGGGAAAGCCCAACCTGGCCGTTCTGGAGAAGATCGCCATGACCTCGCTGCCCGCGCCGCATCACAAGACCACCGGCGTATCCGCGTCCGAGTCAACCGTCGGTGCGACCGACTACCGCATTCCCTTCTCCGACCGTGTCGATGCGCTGCGTGAAGTGCGCCGGTACGTGGGCGACAACGAAGACTCGGTGATGAGGATTCTCACCGAAATCTCGCCCCACCACACCGCCAGCGCGGAGATCCGTTCGTTCCTCGCCACGCTCGATGGAGCGGAGGAGGAGATCCGTCGTGTCCGGCCCGGCTGCGTACCTCTGGCCGCGGTCTTCATGCCCTCCAACATCCCGCTCTATTCCTACGCGCTCTACGTGCTCGTGGCGTCTCTTTACAGCGACAGAGTCACCTTTCGGCCGTCCTCCGAGACCAAAAGTCTGATGCAGCGCTTGCACGACCTGCTGGCGCCTGTGCACGGCCTGCCCATCACGCTTTCCGAACTCAGCCAGCGCAAGTTCCTGACGGGACCGGTACGCGAGGCGGACCTCATTGTCTTCACCGGAAATTACTCCAATGCCGAGACTGTCCGCGAAGGGCTGACGGAGGACCAGCTCTTCCTCTTCTTCGGTAACGGCATCAACCCCTTCGTGATCGCACCCGACGCCGATCTCACACGCGCCGTGCATGACGTCACCACCATGCGGCTCTACAACTCGGGACAGGACTGTTTCGGTCCCGACGTCGTGTTCGCTCCCAAAGGCCGCACTGAAGAATTCGTCGGCCTGTTGTCCGCCGAACTGGCTTCACTGCGGTTCGGGCAGAACAGCGACGCCGGAGTCGACTACGGTCCGATCTCCTACGACTCGGCGCTGGTGAATTGCTCGGACTACCTGGTGCGTCATGCGCGTCGAATCCGGCACGGCGGGCGCATCGATCTGCCGTCCCGCAGGATCGAACCGACCGTACTGCTGTGGGGATTCGACGACAAGATTCCCCTGGAAGAGATGTTCGCCCCGGTGTTCAACGTCGTGGCCTACCCCACTGCGAGGCTGTTGCGTGAACGGCTGTCCAGCCCCTACTTCAGCGAACGAGCGCTGGGCGCAATGGTCTACGGGAACGATCCGGAGACGGTGAAAGTTCTGGCCAAGCGGCACCAGACCTGTGTCAACCACACGCTGCTCGACGCCGAGGACGGCAACCGCCCGTTCGGCGGACTCGGGATGCGGGCGAATTACATCTCCTACGGCGGCGAGCGGCACGCCGAACCACTACTCATGTCGCAGGCCGCGGCGCGGAATCTCCCGACGGCCCCCTCAGCCACGGAGGTTGGGAAGTGACCCGGGTGAGCAAACGATATTCCGACGCGTGGTCCGCGATCGTCGACTTGCTGGTGGCGAACAAGGTGGACACCTGCTTCGGGCTACCCGGCGACGATCTGGAGTTGCTTCGTGCCCTCGACTCCGCCGGCCTGGATCTCGTACCGTGCCGTGACCAGCGCAACGCGATGTACATGGCGACCGGCTACGCGCTGCAGTCCGGCAGGCTCGCCGTATGCGCACTGGGCAAAGGCCCGGCTGTCACGCACGCGGCCACGGGTCTGCTGGAGGCGCGGGAGTCCGGCGCACCGGTCCTCGTGCTCGCCGCCGGCGTGCCCGAACGGCGCCGGGGCAGCGGCGGATTCCAGGAACTCGACCAGGTCTCCGTGACAGCGCCCCTCGTGCGGTGGGCGCACCGGGTGGGGCATCCGGACCGGGTCATCCCCGCGACGGTCACAGCGCTGACCCGGGCCGTGGGGCCGCCGTCCGGGCCCGTGTACCTGGAGGTACCCGATGACGTGCGCACGGCGGAGATCCTCGTCACCGGACCGGTGCCGACGCTGCCCGAACCACTGGTCCTTGAATCCGTTCCCGTGACGCCTGGACCGGCACTGGCGGCCCTCCGCGCGAGTCGGCGTCCGGTGGTGCTGGTGGGCGGCGGAATGCGGCACCGCAACGACGACGGTGTGGTCGAACGCTTCGCCGAACGCCTCGGCGCGGCGCTCTTCACCACCGCGTCCGGCCGCGGTGCCGTCGACGAACGCCACCCGCTGTTCTGCGGCGTGGCAGGCCTCTACGCCGCGGCCCCCTTCCGTGAGCTGTGGTCATCCTGTGACCTGGTGGTGTCGCTCGCCGGGCGGCTTGAGGAGACAGTCACCGAAGGCGGAACGCCGTGGCCCCCGGTCGCGGTGGTGCAGGTCAACGTCGATCCGGGCGGGCTGTCGGCCGAGTTCGCGGGCCCGCGTGTGCTCGGAGACGCCCGGCACGCCGTGCTCGGCTGGTCGCGGGCGCTGGATGAGGACGGCGAGGGTGGGCACGCAGACGCGACAGAGGAGTGGCCGGAGAGGATCGCCGTCGCCCGTCAGGCCGTGGCGCTCGAAGTGGAAGCGGAATTGGTCCGCGCGGCGACGCTGCCGGGGATCCGCATCGCCGAGCTGCTCGCCGCGCTCGACGCCACCGCCGGCGAGCCCCGCGTACTGGTCCAGGAGAACGGGCTGCAGGACATGTGGTCCTACGGCTTCCCCTTCCGCGTCGGTGGCGGGTCCATCGTGCCGTCGGAGCAAACCCCCTTGGGCTTCGGAGCGGCAGCGGCCATCGGGGTCAAGCGGGCCGCCCCGGACCATGAAGTCACCGCGTTCATCGGGGACGGAGCGTTCCTCGCGGCCCGCGCGGACATCGCCGTCACCGCTCCGGCCCACGGCGGCGTTCTCTACGTCGTGCTGTGCAACGGCGGGTACGGCTGGCTGGACGCCCAACGTGCCCGCCTGGGCCTCGACAAGGAACGCTACGCCTTCGTCCGCCCAGGCACACCGCCTCCCGCTGTGGACGGGCCGGACATCCACTGTCGAGTGCTGCGCGACAAGACCACGCTGACCAAGGAGATTCTGGCCGCGCGACGGTTCTGCGCACAGGGAGGCACAGCCGCGCTCATGGTGCCGGTCGCCCCCGACGACATCCTCCCGGCCATCCGCGACGCAGAGGTGACTCCCCAGTGACAGACGCGACAGAGCGGGATGACGGCGGGCACAGCCGGGCCCGACGCCGGGTGATGGTCACCGGGTACGGGGCAGTGACGCCGCTGGGCCACAGTGCCGACGAGACATGGACGGCGATGCTGGCCGGGCGCAGTGGCATCGACACCGTGCACACGATCGACGTGACCGGTCTCGGAGTCCGGATCGGCGGCCAGGTCCGCGGATTCGTACCCGGCCGCTACATGCCGCCGAAGGTCAGCCGTCGCGCCGACCCCTACGCGCAGTACGCCCTCGCGGCGGCGCTGGAGGCTTGCGAGCACGCCGGACTCGTCGTGGACGACCGCCTGGCGCCGCGGGTCGCCGTGATCATCGGCAGTGGCTACGGTCCGGTCGGTTCGATCTACCGCGCCGCGAACACGCTGCGCGACAAGGGGCCGCGGGCCATCAGCCCCTTCACCCAGGTCACCACCGCCATGGACAGCGCAGCCGGCGAGATCAGCATGCGGCTCGGCACGCAGGGGCCCAGCCGTGCCCAGAGCACGGCGTGCGCCAGCGGCGCCGACGCGGTGGGCGCGGGAATGCGCATGATCAGCCATGGGGAGGCCGACATCGTCCTCGCGGGCGGTGCCGACGCCTGCGTCACCACCGTCGATCTCGCGGGCAGCGGCAACGCCCGCGCGCTGTCCCGACGCAACGACGAACCGACCGCGGCGTGCCGGCCGTTCGATACCCGTCGCGACGGGTTCGTGATGAGTGAAGGAGCCGCCGTGGTGGTGTTGGAGGCCGCCGAGGTGGCCGTCCGTCGAGGGGCGGCGGCCCTGGCCGAACTCACGGGGTACGGAGCGAGTTCCGACGCTCATCACTGGACCGCCCCGCATCCGGAGGGACGGGGCGCGTGCCTTGCCGTCGAGGCGGCGCTGCGCGACGCGGGGATAACGGGGGCAGACATCGACTACGTCAACGCGCACGGCACCGGGACGCTGCTGAACGACGCCACCGAGACAGCAGTCCTGCGCAAGGTGCTGGGTGATCGTGTCACCCGGATCCCGGTCAGCTCCACCAAGTCGATGACCGGGCACATGATCGGTGCTGCCGGAGTGGTCGAGCTCGTGGCGTCGATCCAGGCCCTCCGCACGGGTGATGTCCCGCCGACGATCAACTGCGACGAGCCGATCGACCCGGACATCAACTTCGTGCCGCACCGGACGCAACACCACGAGCATCTGCGGACCGCTCTCAGCAACTCGTTCGGCTTCGGCGGCCACAATGCCGCTCTCGTGGTCCGAGCGGTATGAGGTCCCGGCCGTGAACCACCTCCCGGAACCGCCCCCGAGCCCCACCACCGTCACCCGCAGCGGGCCGCTCACCTGGGTCCAGCAGTGGCACTGGTTCGAACGCACCATTCCCTCATCGCGGCGGGTGAACCCGACGCCGCTCGCCGACCACTGCCACGTCCCGCCCCCGGCGACAGTCGCCGATGTCCTCATGGCGCTCGCGTCCCTCACCGCCCGCCACGAGGCGCTGCGCACCACTGTCGACCCGCTCCGCCCGGTACAGCACGTCCACCGCGCGGACTGGGCCCCACTGCCGGTCGACCACGTCGATGTCACCTCCGCCGACGCCGACACCGTGGAGGCTGCCACAGCGGCGCTGGCCGCCTGTCCGATCGATCCCTCGCGGAATCCGCCCTGGCTCGCCAGGGTGCTGCTGGAGGGGGGAAAGCCGTGTGCGGTCCTGATTTCCGCCCACCACCTTGTGATGGACGGGTGGGGGCTGGCGGTACTGATCAACCAGCTGCACGATCAACTGCGCGGCAAGGACGTACCGGCGGAGGCATCCGTGGTGCACCCGCTCGACATGGTCGCCGACCAGCCCACGGAACGCGCCCGCGCGGCGGAGCGGGAATGGCTCACGCGTCTCGCGAGTAACCCGACCGGCGTGCTGGCCCCGTTCGGCGGGACCGGGGGCGGCGAGGGGCGCCACCGCCTTCAGCACCGCTCGGTGGCCGCGTACGACGACATCGACCGCGTCGCCCGGCGCCATCAGGTCAGCCCGGAGGTCGTGGTGCTCGCGGTGCTGGCCCACGACGTCGCCACCCGCACCGGCGAACACCGGTTCCTCGCGTCGGTGGTGGTCTCCAACCGGGCCCGGGCCGCGCTGCGGAGCAGCCTCGGTGTGCGGGCCCTGACGGTTCCGGTACAGATCGATCTCCGCCCGGGTGCGGCGTTCGGCGAGGTGGCCGCCTCGGTCGCCGCGGCCTCCGCCGCGGCCTACCGGCACGGTCAGTACCGCCCGGCGGAGCTGGTCGCCGCCCAGGCCCGCATGGACCGTCGCCGCGGTGTCGTTCCCGTACACACCATCGAGTACAACTGCTACTCGTGGCCACGCGACTATCTGGTTCCCGCGCAGAACACTCCGCCGGACGGCTCCGCCACCTGGATCAGCAGCGCGCCCGACGAGCCCTGCGACACGCTCTACGTCGACCTCAGCCGCGACGCAGGGGTCGTCACCCTCGATGTCACCGTCGGAGATCACCTGCTCGACGCCGAGCAGGCCGTGGCGCTGCCCGTCCGTTTGTTCGCTCTCCTGCGCGCGCTGGCCGACGGTGCCGAGTGCCCCGTTCCGGCACGTCCGCTCGCCCCGGCCGCCTCCGGATGGTGGCGAGCCCCGCAGGGATGGGTGTGCCTGGCCGCGGTGGAGGACGTGTTGCGCGGCCATCCCGGAGTGCTCCACGTGACGGTGGCGCCCAGCGGGAACGCCGCGGAGGAGGGCCACGAACCGCACCTCGTCGCGCGCGCTCGCGTCGCCCCTGAGGTCGCCCCCGACGACTTGCACCGCCACGTCCTGGACCATCTCGGCGAAGTGCCCGGTGTCCTGGCCCCGGGCCGTTACGTCCTGACCCCGGCCGACCCCGAATCCGGCCGTCTCACCGGCCGGCCCTGCACCGCCACCGGCTCGACGGGAACCCCGCGGGTCCCGTCGCGCCCGCCCGTGACGAGCGCCGAACGGGCTCTGGCCGCCGCCGTGGCAGCCGCCGGACCCGGCGGTGTGCAGGCCGGCCCCTTCGGCGGGCCTGCCGTGGACATGAACCGTTGCCTCGCCGACCACGGAGTCACCCTGGTCGCCGTCCCTCGTCTACTCGCGTTGCTTCACCGGTTCGGTTTCACCGGGATCGCGTCGGACGAGCTGGCCGGAACAGCCTCGCTCGGTCACCTTGCCGCAGCCCTGGAGCCTTTGACGGCCCGAGCCCATCGTGGAGGAGAAACCTCATCATGACCGCGTCCCCCGCTCCCGCACCGTCCGTGGACCGCCTGGCCCCATGGGCCTTCGCCGCTTTCGTCGATGCGAACACGCACGACACGGCATACCGACCGCCGGTGGTGGACGGTCCCGTCGGGCCGACCATCGTCCGCAACGGCCGCGAGCTGGTGAACTTCGCCAGCATCAGCTTCCTCGATCTGGAGCGTCACATCCCGGTACGACGTCATTTCGCAGAGGGGGCGCTCGCTCACGGCTTGAGCACCAGCGGATCCAGGATGACCCAGGGGATTTGCCGCCCGCACCAGGTGCTGGAGGAGACGATCGCCCGCCACACCGGCAAGGAGCGGGCCATCAGCTTCGCCACGGGGCTGCTGGCCAACATCGGGTTCGTTCACGCCATGAGCAGTTCCGCCCGCTTCGACGCCGGGATCGAGGTGCGTAATCACGACACCGTCTTCGTCGTCGACCGTGATGTCCACTGGAGTATCTGGAAGGGCCTGGAGGGACTTGGCTACGGCCGCAAGGTCCACTCGTTCCGGCACAACGACGTCACCGACCTGGCACGCGTCCTGGACCGGGTCCGGGCCCGCAAGACCGTGGTGATCGCCGAGAGCATCTATTCGGCCGACGGCACCATGGGGCCGATCGTGGAGATTCTCGATGAGTGCGACCGTCACGGCGCCGTGAGCATGATCGACGATGCGAACGGCTTCATGGTCTACGGGCCCGAGAACCGTCCGTACGCCCGGGAGGCGGCTGCGATCCGGGAGCGGGCCGACTTCGTCATGGTGTCGCTGTCGAAAGCCATCGGTCTGGAAGGCGGCGCGCTCGCCGGGCCGGCGGCGGCCATCGACGCCTTCGAACTGCTCTCCGGCACCTCGATGTTCACGGCCGCCATCCAGCCGCCCACCGCTTACGCCGCCGAGCGCACGATAGACGCCCTCGCCGCCGATCCGGGGATCGTCGACGACTACTTGGCGCATGCCGCCCGCTTTCGCCGGCAGATGCACGAGGCCGACACCCCGACGACGCCGACCGAGTCGTACATGCTCTCGGTGCCGATCGGGAACGACGCTGCCGCCCTGCAGATGCGGGAATGGTTCGTCGAGGACGGCTACCTCGTACCCGTCTTCTCCTACCCGGCCGTCTCACGTCATCAGGCGCTACTGCGCTTGTTCCCGCACGCGGGCCACACCGAGGAGCAGATGGACGGCTTCCTGCGCACCCTCCTCGCCTACCGACGGCGCCTCGGGCTCTGACGCCCCACCGAGGTTCGCCGCACCGACCGATGACCGACGGGCGTAACCGACCGGGCCGGCCCGCTGACCACGTCAGGGACACGCGCGGAACACGCGCGGTGGCCGACCCACGCCGACCCATCCCCAAGAAGGAGGAACCCCTGGTGAACAGCACCGACATTCTCAACGCCATTGCCAAGATCGTCGAAGAGGTCGTCGGCGTCGACTCCGCGATGGTGACCACCGAGAAGTCATTCGTCGACGATCTGGACGTCGACTCCCTGGCGATGGTGGAGATGAACATGGCGATCGAGGACCGGTTCGAGCTGAAGATCCCCGACGACCGGGTCGCGGAGTTGAGGACCGTCGGCGACATGGTGAGCTACATCGGCAACTACCGGTGACTGCCGCCGGGTGGCCCAGCCGTGACACCGTTCGGCTCGTTACGGTCGTCGTCGGCTGGTCACCTGTCCTGGCCGTCCGCGCAGCACGATGCGCGCGGCGCGTCAGTGATCAACGAGGACTCAGCCAGTCACAGGGCCGTTCCCCCGCACTGCGCGTACGGCCGCCGGGAGGGTCGGCCGCCGGGCCGCGGCTGCGCGTACCGACGTCGCCGGGCCCGAGGACTGCCGCGCGGAGCCATCGCGGCTCCTGATCACTGCTGGTTCTCTCCTGCGCCCTGCTCGTGTGAGAGGGCAGCGCAGCCGCCCTCTCACAGAGGGGAAGAACCTGGTCTTAGCTCTGGTTGTCGGCCTTCGCCATCGCGTCACGCAGACTCTTGGGACGCATGTCCGTCCACACCTCCGCGATGTACTCCATGCACTCGGCCTTGGAGCCGGACTTCCCCGCCTTGTTCCACCCCGCGGGGAGCTCCCGCTCCGCCGGCCACAGGCTGTACTGCTCCTCGTGGTTCGAGACCACCTCGTACGTGCGGCCGTCGTCCTCTTCGTTCCAGCTCACGCCAGACTCCTTTCAACCAATCAGCAGCTTGGAACCGGTGAACGACCACGACGAGAGCCGGTCACTCCTCGCGGCCACCGCAGGTCGTACGCGGTATCCGCGGCGGGTCATTCTCAAACCGGCACCCGCCATGGCCACCACTGCGAAGTCCCTTCCTCTCGACCGGACTTCGTCGCAAAGTGTGTATCGCCGGGCTGCGCTCTCGTCGACGTGTTCCTCGACTGCGCGCAGCGGGCCTGCTCGCGCAGCAGCGGCGACCCCGGCAGCAGCCCGGTTGCAGCAGCCAGGACCGCGTAGCCGTCTCGGACGCAGGGGGCTGTCTTCTGCGTATGAGGCCGACCCTGCTACCTGTGCAGCGCCGTGCGCCGTCCGGGTCGTGCGAATGCTGCGTGCCTTCGGAGTCACCATGCAGCACCGGGGAGCGCGAGCAGCACCGAGACCGCTGCCTGGTCTCGTACTGACCGACAGTGACGGGTTCGCCGTTCATGATCTTGGGCTGGATGTCATCGAGCACGTTGAGGGGGCGACCAGCTGGAGTTCTTTCCTGCTTCAGGTGGTGTGGACCGACCTGGACCAACTCGCAGTCGATGCGGCGGTGAATGTGGCCTGCTGGTGCGAGAGCGACCACGCCATCCATGACGTCGACGCCCTGAGGATCGTGGTCGGCGACAACTGAGTGCTCACAGCCGTCGGTGATCTGGGCGTCAGAGTGTGCCTGTTGCTGAGGATGGGGCGGCTAGCGGGATGCGCAAGCCCGCCTTGGCCGCCGCCGCCAACTCCACAGCCGCACTCGCGGCCTCCCCCTCCGCAGCCGTGCCGGTCTGGGCCGCCGCCTGGTGCTGGATCTCCGCGATGGACCTCGTCCGTGATCTCCACGATTCGGTCGGGCTTTTCCTGCTGACGCCGGCGCCCCGCCTGCTGGCGGTCCGAGGCGAGCACACTGACACCCGCCTCGATGGACGTCCTCGGTGTACGGATGCCCGGCAACGCAGTCGGCTGCTTTCACCTCATCGGCTTGGGTCTGGGCCAGAGGAGAGAATTACCCGAGCGTATTGAAGCGTTCCCGCGCAGTTCAGGGCTGGCGCTCGCTGGGGCGGGACGAGTTTTTGCTGTGTACGGGCCGTGACACGGAGTGAGAAACCGGGGTCCCAGGGCCGGTGATCTGTGAGCCCGGGCATAGGGGCCACGTCACACAGGACGACACCTAGTAGGTCCGCGGCAGGGTTTGCCCCTTCCCTGCGGGCCCCACCCTACACCTGTCCGATTTGTAACTAAATATCGTCGTAGATCACATAATTGCCATCGCCCCCGACCCTCTCGCAAGGTGATTGACGTACCGGGGAGCCGAGCGCCGGACCGGGCAGAACACACCGCCCGCCATCCAGACACCGGCCCCACGACACGCACCACGGCCCCAGCGCCCCACCCGTGTCGCCGACCCCCCAGTCGGCCTCCCCACGACGTCCCCCACTGGAGAGGTACCCCCATGACTGCCACCACCCGCCGCACCCTCAGCCCCCGCAAGACCTCCGTGGCCGGCATCGCCGCCGCCGGCGCCGCCGCCTGCGCCCTGTCCCTGGCCCCGCACCCCGCCCACGCCGCCGAGCCCACCGCCACACCCGTCTCCGCCGCCGCCGTCACCACCGCCCAGATCACCCAGCAGGCCCACCACGCCGAAAAGGCCGCCCACGCCAAGGCCACCAAGGCGAAGAAGGCCGGCCTGCACACCACCGCGACGAAGACCAAGAAGGCCACACACGCCGACCCCGTCGCCGCGATCGTCAAGAGCCCCAAGTACAGCAACAACCTCGACGGCTGGATCAAGGAATCGCTGGCCATCATGAAGGCCAAGCACATCCCCGGCAGCTACGACGGCCTGCACCGCAACATCATGCGCGAATCCAGCGGCAACCCCCACGCCCAGAACAACTGGGACGTCAACGCCCAGAACGGCATCCCCTCCAAGGGACTCCTCCAGGTCATCCAGCCCACCTTCGACACCTACCACGTCAAGGGCACCAAGAACAGCCTCACCGACCCCGTCGCCAACATCGTCGCCGCAGCCAACTACGCCGCCGACAAATACGGCTCGATGGACAACGTCAACTCCGCCTACTGACCAGACAGGCTGGACAAACCCCCACGACCACCTGAGTCCGTGGGACGGCTGACTCCTCCAGGAGCGGCAGGACTCAGGTCCTGGCGGGGGCCGGAACAGGTTCACGGGTGAACCTGTCCCAGCCCCCGCCCTTTCCCATCCCAGCCCCCACGCCCGCGGGACCCAAAGCCCGCACGTCGTCCCCAGGCTTTCGTTCAGGACTCCGCCGTACTTCGCCGTTGAGGCAGTCCCGTTCCTCGCCGCAACGCAGCGCGGGCAGGCTTCTCCTGAATCACCGGCGCCCTGCTGGCTCGTGACCGACTCGTGCGACGGCTTTCCGCTTCGGCCACGACGCGCGCTTGGCCGGCGCCGGTGCCCGGTACACCTGGTCGGTGCCCATGGAGTTGAAGGCACCTGTGATGTCACAGGGCGCGGATCATGCACAGGCGCGGCCATCGATCGAGGCCGTCAGCCGCTTCCCGCGCGCGGATCTCCCTGAGGCGCGGGCCGGCCCTTCTCCCGTCAAGGGGCTGGAAGCCGCAGCGTGCGTAATACGGCGCGTTCCACGGAACGTCAGCGAAAGTGGTGAGCGTCAGGGCGGGGACTCCGTCAGCCGCCGCCCGATCCGCCAGATGGTCCAGCAGTGAGCGTCCGATGCCACAGCGTGCGCTGTCCGGGTGCACCGAGACCTGCTCGATGTGGAAGTTGCCGTCGACGCGGTCGGCGATGAGGTACGCCACCGGGACGTTCGCCTCGCCGACCGCGACCCAGGCCAGACCGGCCCGCTGGTAGCGGGCCAGTTCTTCCAGGGGCAGCGGTTCGTCATCGGCGATCTCCGGCATACCGATGCCGCGGAAGCACCGCCCTGCGGCCCTTTCGATGTCCTGGAGGACCGGAAGGTCGTCGGCCTGGGCTCTTCGGATGGTCATGGACCTTATTTTCCCTGTCAGCTTCTGTCAGCTTGTCCCTGTCAGCCTGCTCCTGTCAGCAGCGCCCTGGGAATGCGCTCGTACGACCGCACGGTTCGCCCTGCGTGCCTGTCGTGCCTCCCATAGACTGCTGAATCATGCCGGAAATCCGCCATGAGCCCATCGCGCCGACCCGGACCCAGAGACTGGCGACCGGGGCGGAAGTCGACGCGCACCGGCACGACGACCATCAGATCGTCTACGCGGGCCGGGGCGTGCTCAGTGTCACGGCCAGCGCCGGGACCTGGGTCGCGCCCGCCACCCGTGCCATCTGGATTCCCGCCGGAACGGTCCACGCCCATCAGGCCCACGGGGACCTGGAGATGCACCTGGTCGGCCTGCCGACCGGGGACGATCCGATCGGGCTCGACGAGCCGACCGTGCTCGCCGTCGGGCCCCTCCTGCGCGAGCTCATCCTCGCCTACACCGACACTCCCCTCGACGGCAGTCCTCAGCGAGCCCGGCTGCGCGCCGTGCTGCTGGATCAGCTACGTGTGTCGCCCCATCAGCCGCTTCATCTGCCGACACCCACATCCCCTCAACTCAAGGATCTGTGCGACCTGTTGAAGGCCGACCCCGGCGACAACCGCACGCTCACCCAGCTCGGTCAGCACATCGGCGCCAGCAACCGCACACTGTCCCGGCTGTTCCGCACCGACCTCAACATGACTTTCCCCCAGTGGCGCACCCAACTGCGCCTCCACCACGCCCTGGTGCTCCTCGCCAACAACACCCCGGTCACCACAACGGCCCACCAGTGCGGTTGGTCGTCGGCCAGTGCGTTCATCGATGTCTTCCACCGGACCTTCGGGCACACTCCCGGAGCACACCACGGCCCGGTCCACCAGAAGCATCCCCACCCGCCGGCCGTGCAGGACGCCGATCAGCCCCTCACGCAAAACCCCGGCTGACCTCCGAGACGACGCGCACCACCCGGTCGACGTCGGCCTCGGTCGTACTCCAATTGCTCAGTGCGGCGCGCAGCACCGGCTGCCCGAAAAGCACCGTGGGGGTAACGAACGTCTCCCCCGTCTCGGCAATGGCCCGGGCAAGGGCCTGGACGCGCTCGGGTGTGGGCCGGTGAGCGAGTGTGAAGCAGACGACGTTCAGCCGGGTCGGCGCGGCCAACCGCAGTTCAGCGGCGGAGCCGAGACCGGCGGCCAGCCGGCCGGCGAGAGCGGTGCACCGTTCGACGATCTCACGGTAGCCGTCGCGGCCGTAGGCGGTGAGGGTGAACCAGGCTGCCACGGCGCGCAGTCGGCGGGAGTTCTCGGGCGCCAGGTGCAGGAAGTCCGGCTCGCCGGCGGGCGCGCTCAGATAGGAGGCGGTGTTCTGATGGACCCGGACCTGAAGCTCGCGGTGCCGGGTGAAGGCGAGCGCCGCGTCGTAGGGCACGTTGAGCCACTTGTGCAGGTCGAGGCAGACCGAGTCGGCCGCGTCCAGATGTCTCACCAGGTCCGCGTGGCGCGGTGAGAGGGCCGCGAAGCCGCCGAATGCGGCGTCGACGTGCAGCCAGAAGTCGTAGCGCTGCCTGAGCGCGGCGATGGCTCCGAGGTCGTCGAAGTCGACGGTGTTCACCGTTCCGGCGTTCGCCACGACGACCGACGGACGGCCTGCCCGCGCCCGGAGCTCCTCCTCCAGGCGGCGGGGATCGACCGCCTCCCGGCCGCCGGGAAGCAACGGCACGGGCACCAGCGCCGAACGGCCCAGGCCGAGGACGGACAGCGCCTTGGCGATACTGGAGTGCGGCGCCCCGGACAGGACCGGCAGTGGGCCGAGAGCGCCGACCCCGTCCCGCGAGACACGGACGCCGAGCCGTTCACCCGCCCACTCCCGGGCCGTTGCCAGACCCACCGTGTTGGAGGCCGTGGCACCGGTGACGAACACCCCGTCGTGGGCCTCGCCGATCCCGAACAACTCACGCAGCCAGTCAATGGTTTCCCGTTCCAGGGCCGTGGCCGACGAGTCGCCTCCGGTCATGGCGTTCTGGTCGTACGTACCGGTGAGCCAGTCCCCCACCAGGGCCGCCGGAGTGGTCCCGCCGGTGACGAAGCCGAGGTAGCGCGGCCCCGCGCTGCCGGAGAAGCCCGGAGCCCACCGCTCGGCGAACCTGGCCAGCGCCGCTTCTGCACCCACGCCTTCCCGGGGCAGTGGGTCCGCCGTGGGCGCCTGCCCCGTCCACGCGACCGGGCGGGCAGGGAGGCTGCCCAGCTCACGGACGGCGAACGCGGCGCTGTCCGTCAGCAGTTGGGGAAGACGGGAGAGGTCGGAGGCGAGTCGGGGATACATGCCCGCAGCCTAGAACCAACCCCGTCGGCAGCACACCGCCGCAGGCGCCGTCAGCCGTAGACCCGGCGGCCCAGCCACTGGCCGCCGTCGATCACCATGGTCGTGCCGGTGATGTAGCGCGAGCGCTCCTCCATCAGGAACAGGGCGGCCTCGGCGACCTCCTCCGGTGTGGTGAAGCGCCCGGCGGGGACACTGTCCAGCACCCGTTCCCGGGCCTGCGGTGTGGACCACAGTGCGGCGCCCGCGCCCTCGGTCTCGGTCGGGCCGGGAGCGATGCAGTTGACCCGCACGCCGCGCGCGCCCCACTCGGCCGCGAGAGTGCGGGTCATGGCAAGCACTCCGCCCTTGGCCGCCGCGCTGTGGACGGTGCCGGGGTGGCCGTGCCAGGCGTAACTGGCGATCACATTGACGACGGCACCGTCCCCGGCGCCGAGCATGTGCCGCGCGGCGGCCCGGGTGGCGAAGAACGTGCCGTTGAGGACGATGTCGACCACGGCGCGCCAGCCGTTCGGGGACAGGTCCTCGGCGGGGACGACGAAGTTCCCTGCGGCGTTGTTGACCAGCGCGTCCAGCCGCCCGTGGCGGGCGGCGACCGCGTCGATCGCGGCCGTCAGCGCGTCGGCGTCGCGGACATCGACCGAGGCGGTCTCCACCGTGCCGCCCGACTCCCCCGCGAGGCGCGCGGTCTCCTCCAGCGCCTCGGGGCGCCGGCCGAGGACCGCGACCGTTCCGCCTGCCGCGGCATAGCGCAGGGCGATGGCACGGCCGATTCCGGAACCGCCACCGGTGACGACGGCCACCCGGCCGGTGAGTTCAGCGGGGGAGTTCTTCGTGGAGGGGGTGTTCTCGGGGGAAGTGCTCACGGGGCAGTACTCCTTGGGTGGGGGTGTCACCGGGTGGGGATGTCACCGGCGCAGGTGACGGCGGCGGGGGTGACACCGGTGAGGCTGATCAGTGCGTCGACGGCCAGGAGGCCGTCCGTGGCGACGCGGACCGGGTTGAGTTCGATCTCCAGCAGGTCGGGCCGCGCGGTGGCCAGCCGGGAGAGCCGGACGACCGTGTCGGCGAGCGCCCCGGTGTCGACCGGGGGGCGCCCGCGCCAGCCGGCCAGCAGCGGTGCGCAGCGCAGCCGCGCGATCAGGCCCATCGCGTTCTCGTGGGTGCAGGGTGCGAGGGCCAGGACGCTGTCGCGCCATAGTTCCGTCTCGGTACCGCCCGCGCCCACCACGACGACGGGCCCGAAGGACGGGTCGCGGCGGGTGGCGACCACCATTTCGACGACGTGCGGGCGGCGGTCCAGCTGCTCGACGACGTACCGGCCGGGGCCCAGGCGCAGGGACATCGCCATGTACGCGGCCTCCAGCGCGGTGGCGTCACCGAGGCCGACCGCCACGCCGCCGTGTTCGCTCTTGTGCTCCAGCCAGTCCGCCTTGAGGACGTACGGGGCGGTCAACCGGGCTGCCGCACACCTGAGTTCGTTCAGATCGGTGACGGGCAGGGCGGGCGGGAACGCGATACCCGCACCCGCGAGAAGGTCGCGCGCGGACAGGTAACCGAAAGGGACCGGCGGTGCCGCGGGCGGTCCGGCGGGCGGATCCGGCGGACGCGGGTCCGCGCTCCGGGGTGTACGCGCTTCTGCAGGGGTTGGTGCAGGTACCCCACCCGTGGCCCCCGGCTCTGCCGGTTCCACCCCCTCCACCGGACCTCGTTCGGCGAGGCGGGCCGCCGTGCCCAGTGCGCCGACGGCCGTCTCGATGTCCGTGTACGTGGGCACGCCCGCCGCACGCAGCGCCTCGGTGGTCGTGGTGGACCGGGCCATCGAGTGCACCAGCACCGGCAGCCCGTACCGGACGGCCGACCGGGCCAGTTCCAGGGCGACTTCGGTCTCCCGTTCCTGCTGGGCCGGGATGTCGTGGCCGTAGCTGCCGAAGTATCCGCTCATCAGGACGGCGTCGGCGCCGCCCGACGCGGCCACCAGGTCCACGACCCGGCCGTACGTGCCCAGGTCCTGTTCGCCGCCGCCGGCCAGGTCGACCGGGTTGGCGGTGGCGGCCTGCGGTGGGAGGCCGGTGGCGATGGCCGTCCTGGTCGTGTGCGGCAGTGGCTCCACCAGCAGCCCGGCGCGTGAGACGAGGTCGACGGCGAGTGCGCCCTGCCCGCCGCTGTCCGTCACGACGACGACACGCCGCCCGGTGGGGCGCGGAGCGCGGACGAGGAGTTGTGCGGCGGCTATCAGGCGCGCGGGTGTCTCGGCCCGTACCGCACCGGCTGTCTCGCACGCGGCGTCCACGATGTCCGTCGCGGTCGTCATCGCCCCGGTGTGCGACCGGGCGGCCTGCCGGCCGGCGTCGCTGGCGCCGACGGTCAGCAGCAGTACGGGTTTTCCGGCCCGGCGCAGTGCGGTGAGGGCCGCGATCAGCGCGTGTCCGTCGCCGAAGCTCTCCAGATAGAGGGCGACGACCCGGGTGGCGTCGTGGTCGGCGAGGTCGGTGAGGACTTCGTGTGCCGTGACGTCCGCCTGGCTGCCCACGGAGACGAACCGGGAGATTCCGAGGCCCGCGTCGGCGGCGAGGCCCGCGAGCTCCAGCCCGAGCTGGCCGCTCTGCGAGACGATCGCCAGCGATCCGGGTTCGAACCGGCCCCAGACCAGGTCGAGTTGGGCCGACGCGTCGTAGATGCCGAGGCAGTTGGGCCCGATCAGCCGGGCGCCGGCCCTACGGACCCGGGCGGCGAGGCCGGGCTCGTCATCGACCCCGGCGGTGATGGCCAGCAGCCCGCGTGCGCCCCGTGCCAGTGCCTCGTCCACGGCGGCGCCGAGCGCGCGGCCCGGCACGGCGAAGGCGACGAGTTCGGGTGCGTCGGGCAGTTCGCGCAGCGAGGGTGCCGTTTCTTGTCCGAGGACGGTGCCTCCCCGGGCGTTCACCAGGTGCACGGTGCGCCGCGCGCTTCCGGTCAGGGCTCCCCTGGCGAGCCAGTAGCCCCACTTCGTCGGCGTCCCGCTGGCACCGACCACGGCGATGGACGCCGGGTCGCGGAAGGCGTCGAGGCCGGTCACCGGCCGGCTCGCTGTCCCGGTCCGTCCGCCGTGGCCAGCGAGCGGGAGATGACCAGGCGCTGGATGTCGGATGTGCCCTCCTCGATCTCCTCGAGCTTGGCGTCGCGCATCCACTTCTCGACGAGGAACTCCTGCGAGTAGCCCCAGCCGCCGAGGGTCTGCACCGCGGCCCAGGTGTTGGCCATCGCGTTCTCCGATCCGACGAGTTTCGCCATGGCGGCCTCCGCGGTGACCCGCTCGCCGCGGTCGAAGAGGCGGGCCGCCCGGAGCGCGAACAGATGCGCCGCGTCTGTACGGACGGCCATGTCGGCGAGCCGGAAGGCCACCGCCTGGTGCTTGATGATCGGTACGCCGAACTGCACCCGTTCGCGGGCGTAGCCGGTGGCGTGGTCGAGGGCGGCCCGGCACAGGCCTGCGCAGGAGGCGGCGATGAGGATGCGGGAGGCGTCGAAGGTCCGCATCAGCCCGAGGAAGCCCTGGCCCTCGTCGCCCAGCCGGTCGGCGACCGGGACCCGTACGTCCTCCAGGAAGACCTCGGCGTTGACGATCGCCCGCTGGCCCATCTTGCGCATCGGCCTGCCGACGGTGAGGCCGGGGGTGTCCCGTTCGACCACGAATGCGGTCACACCCTTGGCGCCCCGCGCGGGGTCGACGGTGGCGAAGACGACGAAGCGCTGGGCGTACGGGGCGTTGGAGATCCACGCCTTCTGCCCGTTGAGCACGTAGTGCTCGCTCTCTCCGGTACCCGTGCGCACCGCGCGGGTGCGGATGCCGGCGGCGTCGGAGCCGTGGCCCGGTTCGGTGACGGCGAGCGCCGTCAGCGGCGGGGTGTCGCCGCACAGCGGGCCCAGCCAGCGCTGCTTCTGCTCATCGGTGCCCAGCTCCAGGATCGGGTCGGCGAAGAACCCGCTGGAGGTCAGCAGGTTCCCGATGGCGATGTCGCCGTGGCACAGCTCCTCCTGGACCAGGACCTGGGTGAGCATGTCGGTGATGCCGCCACCGCCGTACTGGGTGGGGATCATGAAGGAGGCGAGGCCGATCTCGGCCGCCTTCGCCCACAGGTCGAGCGGCGACTCGGTCTGGGCGTCGTCGACCTCGCGGGCCCGGGGCCGGATCTCCTTCGCCGCGAATTCGCGGCTGAGCTGGAGGATCTGCCGCTGCTCGGTGCTGAGTTCCAGGACGTCGCGGATCTCGAAAGGCATGAATGCTCCCTGGGGTACGGGTACGTGGTGGATCGGCGGGCCGCGGCCGCGGGGCAGTCGACGGCCGTGGGTGGTCGGACGGGCGGGCGGTCAGCTGTGGCCGGCGGCGGGCGGCGACGGCTCGCCCGTGGCGTCCGTGAGCGTGGGAGCCGAAAGCTTGGCGGCGAAGAAGGACGGTGCACGGCGCTGCTGGACGAGCATCACCACGAGGCCCACCGCCAGTGCGCCGACACCGATGAGGAACACGCCTCCGATGTGCCAGTGGGGTGCGAACGGAAGCGTCCAGGAGGTGCCGCCGGAGTCCGGCTTCCAGTCGTTGCGCAGGCTCCATACCCCGGCTGCCACCAGGGTCAGCCCGCCGATGGCCGGCAGGATCACCCGCAGCCAGAGTTCGGTGGCGCCGCGGTGGTCCGCCCGCCGGTGCGCCCACGCGGAGGTGATCCCGGTGAGGCCGTAGTAGAGGGCGATCATCAGCCCGCAGGAGGAGACGGCGTCGCCGATCACATGTCCGTGAGCCAGGAAGTTCATCGCCAGGTAGACCACCGCTCCGGCCGCCCCGGTGGCGATCGTCCCGGCCTTCGGAACGGAGAAGCGGGGGTGCACGGTACCGAGGGAGCCGGGCAGCGCCCGGTGCCTCGCCATGGCCAGCATGGTGCGCCCGAGGGTGAGTACGGTCGTCTCGGTCGACGCGGCAGCCGAGGACAGCACCATCAGGACCATGAGGTGCCACATCAGCGAGCCGAAACCGCTGGTGCCGAACACGGCGCCGCCGAGGGCGGAGAAGACGTCGCCGGAGTGGTCCGGGTTGGCCAGGCCGTTGCCGGTCGTGCCGATACCGGCGAACGAGAGGGTCGCGTAGGTGGCGCCGAGGTAGAGCGCCAGCAGCAGCAAGGTCGAGAGCGTCGCGGCCCGGCCGGGCGTCCGGCGGCGGTCGGCCGTCTCCTCGTTGACCGTCAGGGCGGTCTCCCAGCCCCAGTAGATGAACAGCATGAGGACCAGGCCACTGGCGAAGGCGCTGGGTGAGGAGATCGCGAACGGGTCGAGCCACGAAAGCCGCGGGTGCCGGGCGTCCGAACCCGCGTGGCCGGTGCAGACGCGGACGAGCGCGACCACGGAGAAGACCACCAGCATGGCGAACTCCAGGAAGAGCAGGGCGCGCTGGACGGCGGCGGCGACCTCGATGCCCCGGTAGCAGACGGCGGTCATCAGCGCGATCCAGCCCAGGCCGACGGCCAGTACCCAGGGGCTCGACGGGTCCTCGCCGATGCCGTCTGCGCCGAACAGCAGGAACACGTACTGGCCGGCGACCTGCGCGAGGCTTCCCATGACGAGGACGAACGAGGCGATGATCGCCCAGCCGCCCATGAAGCCGATGCGCGGGCCCAGCGAGCGGCTGGCCCAGGTGAAGATCGTCCCGCAGTCGGGGTCCGAGCGGTTGAGCGCCGCGTAGCCGAAGGACACGAACAGGATCGGGACGAAGGCCAGCACTACGACCGCGGGTGCCTGGAAGCCGACGGCCGCGACGACGAAGGCGAGCGTGGCGGCGAGGCTGTAGGCGGGGGCGGCCGATGCCGTCGCCAGGATCAGGCTCGTGACCATGCCCAGTGCCCCGGGCCGCAGCCCCTTGGACTGGGCTTCGGCCGAGCCGGTCGGCTCGGTCTGCTCGGTGGTTGCCATGGATGCTCCTCTTGCTCACGGAGTGGAGGGCCGGCCGGGATGTACAGCGCGCAGGAGCACCCGGGACGGGTCTTCGCGGCAGTCGTGGAGTCGCAATACTGATTGGTGCGTCACCATTGCTGATACCGGAACCTCCGTCAAGGGGTACGGACAAAGATGATCGCAACGGTTGACTGACAGTTCAGTCTTGCTCCACCCTCTCCCTCATGAGGTCAGAGACCGAACCCGAGCAGACCGAACCCGAGCAGACCGAACCCGAGCAGACCGAGCCCGTACCGGCCCCCGCGTCGGGCCCCCGCACACCGGCCGGACCCGCGTCGGCGCGGCGCGCGCCGGACGAACGCGCGCCGGACGAACCGGCCGGGGATCAGCTCCTCCGGGCCGATGTCGTCGTCGTCGGCGCCGGCTACGCGGGGCTCAGCGCCGCGCTCCGGCTGCGCGAGCAGGGCCTCGACGTGGTCGTACTCGAAGCTTCCTCCCGCGTCGGCGGCCGGGTGCTGAGCGAGGAGCGGCCCTCAGGGCCCGTCGTGGACCACGGCGGCCAGTGGGCGGGCCCGACACAGCAGCACCTGCTGGCACTGGCCGAACGCTTCGGCTGCCGCACCTTTCCCACCTGGGAGACCGGACAGCACACCGAGGTCTGGCACGACGGCTCACGCGTCGGATACGCGGGCGCGGCACCGGCCGCCGGCCCAGGAATCGCCGACTATCTGCGGATCACCGCACTGCTGGACGAGCTCGCGCTGACCGTCGACCTCGAACGGCCGTGGCTGACTCCGCGCTTCACGGAGTGGGACGGCCGGAGCGCCGAGACGTTCTTCCGCGAACAGACCGCCGACCCGGACGCCCTGGTCCGTCTGGCGCTCGCCGTGCAGGGCGTGTGGTGTGCCGAACCGCGCGAGATCTCGCTGTTCCACGTGCTGTTCTACATCCGGGCCGCCGGGAGTTACGAACAGCTCATGGAGACCGGGGACTGCGCCCAGGACCGGCGGTTCGCCCAGGGCGCGGCCGGCCCTGCGCACGCGGTCGCGCAGCTGCTCGGCGACCGGATCCGGCTCGGGGAGCAGGTGTGCGATGTGGAGCAGGCCGGGTCCGCGGTCCGGGTGCGTACCGCCGCCGGGACGGTGGTGCAGGCCCGCCGTGCGGTCGTCGCCCTGCCGCCGCCGGCAGTCCGCTCCATCGCGTTCAGCCCCGCGCTGCCGGAGTCCCGCTCGGGCTGGATCGCGCACAGCGCCATGGGGCGGGTGGCCAAGGTGCATGCCGTGTACGCCGAACCGTTCTGGCGGGCCGAGGGTCTGTCCGGCATCGCGACGCTCTACGGTTCGCCGCCGGTCGGCGTCGTCTTCGACAACTCCCCCGAGGACGGGTCGGCCGGCGTCCTCGTGGCCTTCGTCTACGGCGACCGGGCCGACGCCTGGGCCGGACTGGACCAGGACGAGCGCCGGACGGCCGTACTCGGCAGCCTCCGTGCCGTCGTGGGCGAACGGGCGGAGCGGCCGGTCGACTACACCGAAACCCTCTGGGCGGACGACGAGTTCGCCCGGGGAGGCTACGCGGCCTACGCGGCCCCCGGGGGCTGGAGCGGTTACGGGGAGCACGGCTGGCGGGAGCCGACCGGTGCGGTGCACTGGGCCGGAACCGAGACCGCGACGGTCTGGAACGGCTATATCGACGGAGCCATCGCGTCCGGCTACCGCGCCGCCGGCGAGATCGCCGACGCCCTCGCCGCTCCCACCGCCCTTGCGGAGAGGCACGGCTGAGGCCCCGGCCCGGCGGTCCGGCATACCGGCGCGGGGCCGGTCGAGCATAATGGGGCCCGCCATGGCGAAGGAGACTCAGACAACCGCGGATCCGGCCCGCTCGTGGGCCCAGGAACCGGACCGGCCCCCGGAGACGGCGGCCGACCGTGCGCGCCGTGTGGTGCTCGCCGCCGGCGTCAGCCAGCGTGAGTTCGCCGGCCTCATCGGGATGGATCCCACAGCGCTGTCGAAGGCGCTGCGCGGCACCCGCAGGCTCCAGGACCACGAGCTCGCCGCCATCGCCCGCGTCGGCAAGGTCCCGGTGCGGTACCTGGCGACGGGCCGTGGCCGTGAGCCGGTGGCCCTGGCACGTGCGGCCGCGGCGGGCGCACGGCGGCGGGCCGAGTCCCTGGACGCCGATGTGCGGCGCACCCAGATCCTCGAAGCCACCGCTCGGCTCATCGCACGCCGGGGCATCCACGCCGTCCGCGTCGCCGACATCGCCCGGGAGTGCGGCACCAGCACGGGCACCGTGCACTACCACTTCCCCGCGAAGGACGGTGCCCTGCGTGCCGCGCTCAGCTACTGCGCCGACCGGCTGCACGCGCGGCTGCAGAGCGAGTTCGAGCAGGCCGGCGACCCGGTGGAGATGCTGCGCAGGCTGGTCGAGGTCCAACTGCCCAGCAGCAGGGAGGACATCGACGAGTGGTCGGTGTGGATCCAGTCGTGGACGGCCGCGATGCTGGAGCCGTCGCTGCGCGAGGCGCAGCGGGCGGCCTATTCGCGGTGGCGCGGGACCGTCCTCGGCCTCATCCGGCACTGCCAGCGTGAGGGCCTGGCGCCCGATGCCGACCCCGAAGCCATGACCAGCCGTTTCACCAGCCTGGTGGACGGGCTGGCGATCCAGATGCTCTCCGGCAGCGCCGAGATGCCGGTGGAGCGCATGCGCGAACTGCTCCTGGACGCCTTCGAACCGCACATCGCGCTGCGCCACTGCGGCTGACCGGCCCGTCCCGGTCCCGGCCCCGCGCCGCGACAGACGACGGGGGGGCCGGGAGGGGCGAGGGGCGGTGCGGCAGCGCCGCCCGCGACTGTGTCACTTCGGCGCTGTGCCACTTCGCCGCTATGTCGGTTCGACGCGCTCCAGCTTGGCTCGTCGTACCACCTGCGGCCCCACCTCGGCGGCCCGGGCCACCAGCGCGGGTCCGTCCCAGTCCGGCGGCCAGCCGTCCCACAGGCGCAGCCGGCCGTCCACGACGACCGCGGCGATCTGGTCCCGGTTCGAGAGGCGGACCAGTTCCCAGCGCAGGTCGTAGGACGGGGTGAGCTCCGGGACGTTCACGTCCACGACGAGGAAGTCGGCTGCCTTGCCGACGGCGATCTCGCCGGTCACGCGCGCCAGACCGACGGCGTCGGCGCTCAGTGTCGTGGCGTGGTCGAGCCACAGCCGTCCGGCACCGCACGAGGAGTCCCCCGTAGCCAGGCCGGACGTCAGCCGCTGGGCGGACTCCGCCGCGTCGACCAGCCGGAACCCGTCGCCACGGGTGCCGTCGGTCCCCGTACCGAACCGCACACCCATCGCGGCCATCATGGTGGCCTGCGCGACGGCGTTGCCCTTCCAGGCGCTGGCCACCGGGTTGTAGCTGACGGCCGCGCCCGAGTCCGCGAGCTGACGCATCTCGGTGGGGCTGGCCAGCGTGGCGTGCGCGCCCAGGAGGTGCGGGCCGAGTGCCCCGATGTGATGCAGATAGTCGATGGGGCGCCGGCCGACGCTCTTCAACGAGCGTTCCACGGAAGCGAGATGTTCGTTGACATGGATCTGGAACACCGCTCCGGCTTCCGCGCACAGGTCCGCGGTCTTCTTGATGACCGAGGCCGTCGCGTCCTCGGGAACGGCGATGGCCAGGGAGGGGTGGATCAGCGGGTGGCCGCCCCACCGTCCGAGGTGCGCGGGGCCGCCCTTCCCGTCGGAGACGATCTTGGAGAGTACGCAGCGGATCCCGGCTTCCTCGGTGGCCTTGGCCAGCGCCCCGACATCGACCGGAGCGCGGGTCCCGGCGTCGGCGACCGTGGTGAAGCCGCCCCGCAGAGCTTCCAGCGCGGCCAGCTTCGCCGAGAGGTAGGCGGTCTCCTCGTCCAGCGCGTGCTCCAGCGGTTCCCAGATCGTCTTGAAGATCTCCGAAGGCTGTCCGAACGACTTGGCCTTGCCGAAGCTCTGGGTCAGATGGTGGTGGGCGTCGATGAAGCCCGGCATCAGCAAGTGCCCGTCCAGCCGGACGGGATGCAGGTCACCGTGGGCGGCGATGAGGCGCTTGGCCGGGCCTATGGCGCGGAATTTCCCGGCCTCCACGAGGACGGCCTGCCCCCGCACCGGCCCGTCGGCGAGGAGGACCAGTTCCGGTACGAGCAGCACGCGCCTGCCCGAGAGCTGGCCCGGCCGGAACGTGCGCGCGCCGCCTGCCCGGGAATCCGCGCCGTGTACCGCCGCGGGGGCCGCGTGGGCCGCACCCCCGGCGGGGACGTGTCCGGGCGGCTCGGCGGCGGCGCTCGGACCGGCGGCCACGGATGCTCCGAGGAGCCCGCCCGCGCCGGTCAGTCCGACCCCGGCGAGGAATCCGCGCCGCCCGACTCCGTCCCGTCCCCGGCCCCGCCCTGTGATGGGCCCCTGGCCTCCCTGCTGTCCACCGGACAGTCCCTGTACCGGATTCCCCCGGTCCCCGTTATTCCGCTGGCCCCCGTTGGAGGGATCCCGCTGCCCGTCGTTCGCCAACCCGCTCGCCTGCTTTCCGTCCGTACCCGACTGACCGTTCGTGCAGAGGCGCCCGCACACGGGCAGCAGCGGGTGTGCCGCGCACGTGACGGAGCCGGAAATCACCGGCGTACGAGGTCGACCGCGCCGGGTGGCCTGACCCTAGAACCACGCCAAGAACCGGAACAAGCCTTCCGACATACGGGATTTGGCCGGTCGGGACCGGGGCGGCGGAACGGATCGGCCGGCTCGCTCACCTGCTGGCCAGAGCGCCGCAGCACGGGCCGGTGGTGGCGTAACCTCACGGAAACATGGAACGGGCACGGTGTTTTCAAGCCGGCCGGACCGGGCATCGCGGCAGCCGGAGCCCAACGGGAAGGCCGGCGCCGACCAGCGGCTTCCGGTCCGGCTACGCGATCACCCTCGCGATGAAGGCCATCACGTTGTTCCGGGTCCGGGCGATCTTCTCGTCCACGGAGAGGGTTTCCCTGAACGCCCACCCGGCGCCGGTCGGCTTCTTGTCCCGTACATAGAGCGAGCAGGCCAGGTCGGTACAGAGGTACTGGCCCACGGTATTGCCCTGCCGGCCGGCCTCGCCGGGGCGGCGTGCGGTCATCAGCGCCACCCGGCCACTGGTGTGGGTCGTGAGGCACAGCGAGCACATGCTGCGGGAGGTGAAGCCCCGGCTGGCCCCGGTCGGCGCGCGCAGCACGAGGCCGAGGAGCCGGTCGCCGTCCTCGGCGACGAGGTAGGCGCGGTCGGGCGCCCCCGGGTCGCGCCAGCCGAAGAAGTCGAGGTCGCCCCACGGGACCTCTTCCAGGTCCCTGGGGATGTTCACACGCTTGGCCTCACCCTTGGAACAGTTCACGAACGAGGTGCGGATGTCGGTCTCACTGAGGTGTCTCACATTCATCGACGCTAACTCGCCTAATATATTTAGACAAACCCTTTATTTCATTAGCTTATGGAGGACGCATGGTACGACCGGGCATCACCCCCGAACGCCTCACCAGGACGGCAGCCGAGCTCGCGGACGAGATCGGCTTCGACAACCTGACCCTCACCGCGGTCGCGCGCAGGCTCGGCGTCAAGGATCCGAGCCTGTACGCGCACATCCGCAACGCGCGCGAGCTGAAGATGCGGGTGGCTCTGCTGGCCCTGGAGGAACTGGCCGACGCGGCGGGCGCCGCTCTGGCCGGGCGTGCGGGCAAGGAGGCCCTGGTGGCGTTCGCCAATGCCTACCGTGACTACGCCAAGGCGCATCCCGGCCGCTACACCGCGGCCCAGTTCGAACTCGACTCGGAGGCCGCCCTCAACAGCGCGGCGCCCCGGCAGTCGCAGATGACCAGGGCGCTCCTGCGCGGCTACAACCTGCCGGAGCCCGACGAGACCGACGCGGTGCGCTTCCTGCACAGCACGTTCCACGGGTACGTGAGCCTGGAGCGGGTCGGCGGCTTCAGCCACACCCCGCGCAGCGCGGACGCGTCCTGGGCCTATGCCCTGGACACCCTCGACTTCGCCCTGCGCAACCGGCCCACGGCCTGACCGGCCGCGCCGGTCCGCCGCGTCCCGGCCGGACGGCAGCTCACGAACGGCCCCTGGGCAGCGGCGCCGTTCGTGAGCCTGCGCGCCGCCGTCAGCCGCTGACGCTCGGCGCCCCGGTCTCGATGTGGCCGGTGTACCGGCGGGACCAGGTGCTGTCGCAGTCGGCCGTGACGGTGAAGTCGTACCAGCCGTGCGAGAGGGACACCGCGTTGAAGTGGTCCTCGGCGGTGCCGCCCGCCGCCACCCGGTAGGTCCAGGGGCCGTCCGAGCGGTAGTTGGCGGATGTGACGGTGAACGTGACCGCCGCCGCCGATGTGTTGGTGAAGGTGAACCAGATGGCCTGCTTACCGGTGTCCGGCGCCACGGCGTACCGGGCAGCCACCTCCACGGATTTACCGGCCTTCGACGCGTCGCCGGTGAACCGTCGCTGGAAGCGGTTCGGCCCCATCAGCGTGAAGTCGTACTTCCCCGATCCGTACCCCGCGCCGATGTTGAACGAGTCGGTCGCCGTACCGCCCGCGTCGACGGTGTACTGCCAGGGTTCGGTCGTCCGGTAGGCGTTGGGGTGGATGGAGAAGTGCGCGGCGCTCTTCGCCGGGGCGCCTTCGTTGGACATACCGAACCAGGCGAGGATCTTTCCGGCCGAGCCGAATTCCAGCCGGTCCAGATTGGCGTTCGGCTGGTACGGAATCGCACGGGCCGGACGGGTGCCGCTCTCCTGGGCGGGAAGGGCATTGGTCTGCGGAGCCGGGTTCGGCAGCGACGTGCAGCTGTCGATCCCGATCACCTTCGCGGTGGACGGGAGGCCGGACGGCACTCCGTACACCGGCGCGGTGAAGTCGAAGACGCCCGTGAGGTCGCCGGTCACCCTGCGCCGCCAGGCGCTGATGTTCGGGCAGGTGGCCGGGGTGCCGAGGGCCGTGGTCCAGGTCTCCAGGAAGCGGAGCACCGAGGTGTGGTCGAAGACCTCCGACGACACCCAGCCGCCCCGGGTCCACGGCGACATCACGACCATCGGCACCCGGAAGCCGAGTCCGAACGGGACCCCGTTCAGGAACTCGCCCGGCTCGTCGGCGGGCGGTGACGGCGGGGGCACGTGATCGAAGAAGCCGTCGTTCTCGTCGTAGTTGAGGAAGAGGACCGTCGAGTCGAACACGTCCTGGTCGGCCGCGAGCGCCCGGTAGACCAGGTCGACGAAGTGTGCGCCGTCGCCGGGCGGAGCGTACGGGTGCTCGGAGAACGCCTGGTTGGCGACCACCCACGACACCTGTGGGAGGGTGCCCGCCAGGACGTCGGCCTTGATGGCGGCGGCGATGTCGTCAGGGGTGGAGCCGCTGGTGGCCGGTACGGAGGCCATGCCCCGGTCGTGCAGCGGGTCGCCGGGAGCGGCGCCGGTGAACTTCGTGAAGTAAGCGAGGCCGTTGTCGCCGAAGTTGTCATCGGCGTTCTGGTAGAGCTTCCAGCTCACCCCGGCGCGCTGGAGTGCTTCCGCGTAGGTCTCCCAGGTCAGCCCGGACTCGTCGCCGCCGTCGCTGCTGGAGGAGTCGACCTTGCCGCTCCAGAGGTACGTCCGGTTGGGCCCGGTGGCGCTGAGGGTGGACGAGAAGTACCCGTCGCACACGGTGTAGTTGTCGGCCAGCGCGTAGTGGAAGGGCATGTCTCCGCGGTCGAGGTAGCCGAGCGTACGGACGTTGCCGACCCCCGACACCCAGTTGTCGAGGCGGCCCTTGTTCCAGGCGGAGTGCTGCGAGGACCAGCTGTGCGGCAGGTCGCCGTTGCACTGGGCGAGCGTCTCGCCGTCGACTCCGCCGGCCGCCGGGGTGGAGCTGAGCTTCCACGGGTACTGGCGCCCGGCGCCGTTCGGCTGGTTGAACACGGACTGCCCGCCGGACAGCGATATGCCGCTGCGGTCGCCGAACCCCCGGACCCCCTTGAGCCGCCCGAAGTAGTGGTCGAAGCTGCGGTTCTCCTGCATCAGGACCACCACGTGCTTGACGTCCCTGACCGTTCCGGTCGCCCCGGCCGCCCTCCCCGCGGCCTCGGCGCGGTTTCCCGTGCCCATCGGAACGACGGCACCGGCAACCGCCCCCGCGCCGAGCGCCACGAAGCCTCTTCGACTGATCGGTGTCATCCGCCTGCCCTCGCCCTAGGAATCAGTTGCGCACACGTGATTGCGCTTGCGCCGTATCGCGCACAAGAGTGCAGGATTCGTGGGGTCCGCAGCTAGCCCCATGCCACCAGCACTCTGTGAAGATCCGCCCAACACCGCGCTGCGGGCCGGGGCCGTGAGGATGAACCCGCCGGACGGTGGTCGTGTGCGGCCACGCGGTCTAGGATTCCCCTCCGTCCCCACAGACCTGACGGGACATCAGCCCTCGACCGCCCGCTCCCGCGCACTCCCCCACCCCGTAGGAGATTCCTCATGCGACGCGGATCCACCGTGCTGCTCGCCCTGCTCGGCGCTCTGGCGCTGATCTGGGGCACAGCCCCCGCCTCCCTGGCCGCGCAGCGGACCACCGTACGGGCGGCGCACAACCCTGTGATCTTCGTCCACGGCTACAACGCCGACCCGGGCGTGTGGGGCGGCATGATCAGTGACTTCAAGGCCGACGGCTACACGGACAACGAGTTGTTCAGCTGGGGCTACGACACACACCAGTCCGTCAACGAGGTCCTCGCCGGGCAGTTCGCCGACTACGTCAACGACGTGCTGCGCACGACCGGGGCGTCGAAGGTCGATCTGGTCGCGCACTCCTTCGGCAGCCTGACCACCCGCTGGTACGTCAAGTTCCTCGGCGGCACCGGGACGGTGGACCACTGGGTCTCACTGGGCGGCCCGAACCACGGAACGTACCTGACCTGGGCGTGTGTGATCTGGGACCAGGCCTGCCGGGACATGTCGCCCGGCTCGTACGTGCAGGACCAGCTGGCCGCCGGCGACGAGACACCCGGCGCGGTGAAGTACGCGACCTTCTGGTCGGAGTGCGACGAGGTCATCGACCCGGACAGCAGCGTCGCCCTGGACGGCGCGGTCAACACGGACGCGGGCTGCCTGAAACACAACGACCTTCTGGGGGACGCCGGAGTGTCCCGGGGCGTACGGGAGTTCCTCGGGCGATGACCGCCGCCCCCCCGGCAGTACCGTGTTAGCGCTCCTGCTGCTCCAGCACATCGGCGACCACACAGCTGACGTTGTCGGGGCCGCCGGAGCGGTTCGCCAGAGCGACGAGTTCGCGTACCGCCGCGTCCGGATCACCGGCCGCCGTGACCGTCTGCTGTATGTCCCCGGCCGGCACGACCGCGGAGAGTCCGTCCGAGCAGAGCAGATAGCGGTCCCCGGCGCGGGCGTCGCGCAGCCGAAGATCCGCAGCGGCGTCGCCCTCGCCCGCCAAGGCCCTGATCAGCAGCGCCCGTTGAGGGTGCGAGGTGGCCTCATCCGGGCTGATGCGTCCTTCGTCGACCATCGACTGGACCAGGGTGTGGTCGTGGGTGATCTGGAAGAACTCACCGTCGCGCAGGAGGTAGGCGCGCGAGTCACCGATGTGGACGAGGGCCAGCTGAGATCCGGTCCAGAGCATCGCGGTGAGCGTGGTCCCCACGCCCTGAGGGGCCGGGCCGGCCGCCGCGACGCCGCCCACGGCCTGCCGGGCCCGCTCGATGGCCTCTTCGAGGACACCGAGGAGACCGCCCGCCGGAACGCTGTCGGTTTCGAGGCGCTTGAGTACATCGACGGCGGCGGCCCCGGCCGGGGCTCCCCCGGCACCGAACCCGTCGGCGACGGCGAGCAGGCGGGATCCGGCGTAGGCCGTGTCCTGGTTGCCCGCACGGACCCGTCCGGTGTCGGAAAGGGCCGCGTAGCGGAATTTCAGCGGGGTGGGGTTCGAGGTCATGGGTGAGTCCTTCCGGGACAGGTGGTCGACGAGGAAGGAGGCGAGGTCCCGCCGGGCCGCGGTGTCGGCCTCGATCCGGGTCCAGAACGCGCGGACGGCCTGAGCCGCCTCCGGCGCCGGCAGCTCGCAGACGCCCCGGATCCCGGTCAGCGGCATCCCGAGACGGCGGAGCCAGGCGACCAGCCGGGCCCGTTCCAGTTGCTGCGGGGCGTACAAGCGGTAGCCGGTCACGGGATCCACCCGGGCGGGCGTCAGCAGCCCCAGTCCGTCGTAGAGACGCAGCGCCTTCGGCGACAGCCGGGACGCCTTGGCGAACGCACCGATGGTCAGCAACTCCATGCCCGCTCCTCGCTCCTCGCTCCTCCTCATACCGGGCCATCGGCCCGGCCCCACCGATGCTGCGGCCTCCCCCAAGGTGAAGGTCAACGACGCGGGGCGAGCCGGCGGACGACGGGCGCTGGGCGGCAGGCCGCGGTGCTGCACACTCCCCACACATCCGGACCTCTTGACCCCGGGAGCCCGACGATCCTACTTTCCCTTCGAGAAAGCGCTTTCCCCATGGCGGGGAGTGGCGTTCACGTGATCCGCACCGGATTGCCGCAGCAGCGAGAGGACCCCTGGATGCGCCTCGGAAGAACGAACCGCTCCGCCCCACGTGTTGCCAGGAGCTCCCGGCGGAAGCGGGGGCGCGGGTGGGCGGCCGTCACCCTCTCCGTCGCCGTGACCGGGCTGACGGCCCTCGCCCCGACGGCCTCCGCGAGTCCCGGCTTCACGGTCTTCACCAATGAGCGGGGCGCGGACACACCCGGCCTCGACCAGTACGGCGCCGTCAAGTCCACCGTCGTGTACGACTACTACGCGCTGACCTGTGATGCCGGCGGGTGCTACTCGAACGGCGGGGCGCTGCCGACCGAAGCCGCCTACGAGAGCAAGGTCAAGGAGTACATGGGCGCGAGCCAGTTCGGCGGAGGCACCACCGCCCCGGTCGTGCTCGACTTCGAGAACATCGTTCTCACGGCGGAGTCCGGACAGGCGGCGACCAACGCCTTCAACCTCTGGAAACAGCTCATCACCTGGACGCACAAGGCCGCACCCTCCGCACCGGTCGGCATGTACGGCTACGACTCGTCGACCACCAACAACAGCCTCACCCAGCAGTTGCACCAGAACGGCCTGCTCGACTTCTTCGCACCCCGCGCCTACCGCGGCAGCTCCCAGACGGATGCCGCATGGAGCGGCACACTCGACGCGGCCGTCGCCAACGACCACTCCCTCGCGGCGGGCCAGCCCATCTATCCGTATATCTCGCCGAGTTGGGACGGCAGCCCCGGTGGCCCCACCATGTCGGGCACCACCTGGGGCTACACCATCGACGAGCTCAAGGCGAAGACCGACGGCGCGGTGGTCTGGGAACCGTCCGCCAACGACGCCTCGGCCTGCAACTGGGTGGCGCAGAACGCGTACGAGATGGGTGTCCTCACCGGTACGCCGAGCAACGGGCCCCTCACCGCAACCGCGAAGCCGCCCAGCGGCAACTGCACGGTGCCGCGCGGGACCACCACCACCGTGCCCGTCACCATCACCAACACCTCGGGCTCGACCACGGCGGCGACGCGGATGCAGTCGTTCACGGGCGGATCAGGATTCAGCGGCAGCTGGCAGTACTGGAGCGTGCCGTCACTCGCGCCGGGCGCGTCGTTCAGTACATCGCTGCCGCTGGCGGTCGCCTCCACGCAGTCCACCAGCACCGCACTGCTGCACATCCGGACCGGACTGAGCGACACACGCTGGGCGGTCGTCGTGAAGTAGCCGTACGGGACCGGGCTTCCGGACGGCCGGTCAGAAGACGGGTGGGCCTTGTTCGATACGGCGCATGACCGGCTCGAACCGGTCGAGCCCTTCGCCGGTCTGCAACTGGCGTTCGTCCCACCAGGTGGCGCCGGCGTCGATGAGCGGTCCGATCACGTCATGCGCCCGTGCGGCGTCGGCGGGGCTGGCGCCGCCGAGGACGATCTCGAAGGGAGTGCCGTGGGTGTCGGCGCGCAGGTGGTGGAGGTAGGCGACCAGATCGCGCACCTCGTCGACGGGCGGAATCTGTCCGTGCCTGGCCGAGGCGAACAGGGGGACCGCGCCGTCCCAGCGGGCAGCGCGACGCATCGGCGGACGGCTGGGCCAGAATCCGCCGATCCACACCGGCGGGCGGGGCTGCTGCACCGTGGCGGGCAGCAGGGTCACGTCCCGGACCGTGTAGTGCTGCCCGTCGCAGGTGACGGACTCACCCGACCAGTAGCGCCGCAGCAGATCCAGGCCTTCGTCCAGACGCCCGGCGAGCACCCGCGGGTCGGTCGGCTCACCGAAGCTTCCGTACTCGTCCTCGACGGGACCGCCGAGCCCCGCACCGAAGATCACTCTGCCGCCGCTGAGGGCGTCGAGAGTGGCCACTTGGCGGGCGAGCTGCTCCGGGCGGCGCCGTGCGACCGGGGTGACCAGCGTGCCCAGCCGGAGCGTGGAGGTCGCCAGCGCGGCGGCGGTCAGCAGCATCCAGGGGTCCCCGAAGGGGGTGCCCCGGCGCGCCCGCTTGTCGTGCACCACGTGGTCCCAGACGAACAGCCCGTCCCAGCCCGCCTGTTCGGCGGCTGCGGCCACTTCTGCCACGGTCCTGGGATCTGCGAAATCACCGAAGTTCGGAATGTTGACCGAGAAGCGCATTCCCGCATCCTGCTTCATGGCTCCGGGACGGGCAATCGAACAGCGGGGCTGCTCACCCGCTCGGCGGGCGGCAGCCGCTCGCTGTCCTGACAGGAGGTCCTAACGGCCGGCCGCTGCGGCGGCATTGCCCCGCACCGTGACCTGCCGGCCCTGCCCGGTGGTCTCCGACGTGGTGCTCAGGCAGCTGCCCGACGCCGGGTCGGTGACGGCGGGGAGGCTCCCCACATGGTCCGTGCCCGCCTCGGTGCCGACCGGCTTGCCGTAGGTCACGGTGACCTGCTGGCCGCAGCCGGCCGTGAGGTAGGGCTCGATGAAGCCCTGGTCGGCGTTCTTGAACCGGCCCGACGCCGACGGGAGGCTGAAGCTCCCGATGTGCGCCACGGAAGCGCCGGTCGCGGTCTCGACCACGTCTCCCGTCATCAGCTGCGTGTCCCCGGTGACACTCGCACGCTTGAGGACGAGCGAGTACATCGTGCCCGGCGTATAGGCGAACCGGACGGCGCAGCTCACTCCGTCGCCGCCGTCCGCGCCGTAGTTGCAGTGGGTGTCCGCCGTGGTGGCGTCAGCGTTGAAGGAGCTGAAGACCGCCTGGAGGGTGTGGTGACCGTTCGCGTCCACGGGCTCCGGCTGGAATCCGGCGTACGGCCGGGTGCCGCTCTCCAGCGTCGTGTAGTAGGCGAAGTAGATACCGGACGCGTCAGGGGCGGAGTCCACGGACATCGGCAGCTTCAGCGTCGTCACCGGGGTCGGGGCGCCCGTGCTCCAGCTCAGCGTGGGTGTGGACGCCCACGACTGTCCGGCCGTACCGAGGGCCAGCAGGGCGGTGGCACCGAGGACGATGCCGGATCTGACGAGACGGCGCCCGGACTTCCCGATGGATGAACCCGCGATGAATGACCTGCGCATGACATCTCCTGACAGCCGGTGTTCGGGTTGGGCGTCAGCATGTAAGCGATTGCTATCGCACCGCAAGAGGGTTCGCCATGTTTCTGTCTTTTACTATGGCCAGAGCTCTGTGGGCAGTAGTAACCGGTCACCTTCTGGGGGTAATTGACCCAGACCCGCACCCAGCGGCTACCGCCCACCGTCAGCACGACGCCCCCCCTGCTCGGCCGTCCGTACGGCGCCCGCTCCTTCAGCCGTCCGTCAGCGAATGGTCCCCGACACCGGGTCCAGGACCTCCTCGGCGAGGAGTTCGAGGAGCCGGCGGTCCTCCTCGGCGGTGCCGCGCAGACCGGGTGAGTCCGGGTTGGTGTCCAGGAGCAGATGAGTGGCGCCCAGGTCCGCCAGGGCCGTGAGGTCCTCGCGGATCTGGCCGAGTGTGCCGTGGCCCACCGGGTGGTCTCCGTCGATCCTCGTCCCGGTGACGCGTACCTGCAGCCGGGGCACCAGAGCCGGCGCCGCCCGCCCCGCACGTTCCGCCTCTTCGGCGAGCACCGGCAGCGCCGCGCGCATGGCGGACAGTGTCGCCAGATAGGGGTGCCAGCCCTCACCGAGCCGGGCCGCACGCCGGAGTGCGGCAGGCGAATTGCCGCCCACCCAGACGGGAAGTCCCGGCCGGGTCTGCGGGGCGGGGGCGGTGTGCACGTCCTCGTACGAGACGTAGTCACCCCGGAAGGTGGTGGGGTCCTCGCTCCAGGCCGCCCGGATCGCGGCCAGGTACTCGTCCGCGATACGGCCGCGCTCGGCGAACGGCACGCCCAGCGCGGCGTATTCGGCCCGCGACCAGCCGGTCCCGGCGCCGAGGATGAACCCGTCCGGGTTCAGGCAGTCGATGTTGGCCGCCAGCCGCGCGGTGTGCAGGGGATGGCGGTAGGGCACCACCGTCACGGTCGTCCCGAGCGTGAGCCCCGGCACCCGCCCCGCGAGGTGCGCGGCGAGCACGAACTGGTCGTAGAAGGGGGCCGGATACGCCTGGTGTACATCGGCCGTCACCGCGACATGATCGGAGATCATCGCGAAGGAGTAGCCCAACTCCCTTGCGTCCAGCGCCTGCTGGACGAGAGAGGCAGGGGTGGTGCCGGGGCCGAAGTTGAGTATGTTGACGCCGAATCTCATCGAGGGAGCGTAACAATCATCCGGAACCGGGGCACACTCCCCCGCGTCGCACACCCTTCCCGGTACATGCCACCGCTCCCCGGCACGCACCGGGGCAAGTCCTGTCACACGGCGCAGGTCACGATCGCGCGCCCGCTGTTGCCGCCGGCCAGCAGGGTGGCGAACGCTTCCGGGGTCCGTGCGAAACCGGGCACCGAGGTGTGCACACTGCGCAGCGTTCCCTCCCTGACCAGCTTGCCCGCCTCGGCCTCGAACCGCGGCCGCAGCTCCTCGTGCGCGGTCACCGCGAATCCGCGCAGCGTCAGTTCCTGGTAGATCGCCCGTGCGTAGTTGGCCGGGCCCCGGCGCTCCCCCGCGGATCCGTACTGCGAGGCGATGCCGCAGATCA
The DNA here is from genome assembly GCF_041438865.1 of Streptomyces sp. NBC_01471. Taxonomy (NCBI): domain Bacteria; kingdom Bacillati; phylum Actinomycetota; class Actinomycetes; order Kitasatosporales; family Streptomycetaceae; genus Streptomyces; species Streptomyces sp. NBC_01471. The sequence goes on along the minus strand of NZ_CP109450.1, from coordinate 7,805,703 downwards.
TCGCCCGGCCGCGGAAGCTGAGCACGTCGAGCGCGGCCTCCAGCTGATCGCCGCCGATGTTGTCGAAGAAGAGGTCGATGCCGTCGGGTGCGGCGGCCCGCAGCAGGTCCACGGCGGCGCCGTGACGGTAGTTGAACGCCTCGACACCCAGGTCTTCGGTGAGCAGGCTGGTCTTGGCGTCCGAGCCGGCGCTGCCGATGACCCGTGCGCCGTATGCCCTGGCCCACTGGACGGCGCAGCTGCCGACCCCGCCCGCAGCGCCCGACACGTAGACGGTCTCCCCCGGGCGCACCCGGCCGAGGTGCACCATTCCGGTGTAGGCGGTGAAGCCGACGTGTCCGAGTACGGTGAGATGCGTCTCCAGCGGGAGGTCCGACCGGTCCCGCGGGATGCGTCGCAGCTCGCCCGCGTCCACCACGTCGGCGGTACGCCACGGAGATCGCGGCCGGACCGCGAGGTCGCCGGGCCGGTACGCGTCGCTGCGGGACACGAGCACCTCGACCACGGCGTCGCTCTCGGGCACGGACCCGATGGTGAGCCCCGGGCCGTACGGGGTGCCCGCGGCGCCGATCCTGGTCGCCATCCCCGCGTTGAGCCCCAGTCTGCGCAGTGCGACCAGGACCTGGCCGGCGCCGGGGGTGGGCGGTGCGCCCGTCCCGGCCACCTCGAAGTCCCCGGCCCGCACCGCTCCTGCCGGATACCGGGCCACCCGCACCTCTTCGACGATCATGGGAGGCAGACTATCGCCGGCGGTACGGCGGGCGGCCCGGCCCTGCCCGTCCGGGTCAGAGCTCCGGCCGCACCGGGACGTAGCCGCTGTCGAGCAGCCGGGGAAGGTAGTTCCTGACCGCGGCGACGGTCTGGGACCGGTTGCCGCCGCCGTCGTGACAGAGCACGATCGTGCCGTCCTTGACATCGCGCAGCACGGAGTTGGTGATGCTGCGCGTGCCCGGCCGCGCCCAGTCGTTGGTGTCGAGCGACCAGCCCAGCGGCTCCATGCCGAGGTCGGCACAGATCCCGAGGGTCGGCGGGTTCCAGTCGCCGTACGGGGCGCGGGCCCAGTCGGGCGGGGCGCCGAGAACCTTCTCGATCAGATCGCTGGTCCGGGCGAGTTCGGTCCGGGCGGCGGCCGGCTTCAACTTGGTGAGCTGGGGGTGGGTCCAGGAGTGGTTGGCGACGGCGTGTCCGCCGTTCGCGATGTCGTGCAGCAACTGCGGGTACTGGACGGCGTTCTCGCCGATGACGCAGAACGTCGCCTGCACGTTGTACTGGGCCAGGATGCGCAGCACCTGAGGTGTGTACTCGGGGTCGGGACCGTCGTCGAAGGTGAGCGCGATCCTGCGGCCGCCGTTCTCCTCCATCGAGTACACCGCATGAGTGCGCACCGCCGGATTGTGTGCCGGGGCACCCATGGATGTCTCGCCTGCGAAGGGCCGCAGCCGGTAGTCGGGGGGACGGGCTGCCGCCGCCGCTGGAGGTCCGGCGGCCGGCGGTGCCTGGACACGGTGGGGCGGCGCGGTGGCGGCCGGTGCCTGAGAGGGGTGTGGGGCGGCGGCCGGTGCGGTGTCGCCGGAGAGGCCCCACACCCGGGAGACGACTCCGCCGATGCCCAAGGCGCCCAGACCGACCGCGGCGCGCACGAATCTGCGCCGACCCTGCGTATTAGTGTGATTTTCTGACTGCATGGCACCGTACTGCCATACGCGGGCGCGATTCCGTGGCCGACACCGCCGCAGGCGCGTCCGATTCCACCCCGTCGGACCTGTCCGCTGCCCGCCCCGTCCGCCGGATGGGCGCATCCCGGCCGGCCCGGGCGGGGGAAGACTGGCGGGCGCTCGGGTCCGTGGCCATGATTCCGCACCGGTCCGTGGCCGTATTCCGCGCCGGTTCAGCCGCTGTCGGAGGCGCGGACCGTCCACCTCTCCTCCACCTTGGCGATGCGCCAGTAGGCGAGCGCGGCAGCCCACACGACGACGAAGAGGGCGACGATGAGATAGCCCACGTTCCCGAGGTCGAGGCCCGCTATCCAGTCGGTGACCGCGTCCTGGAGGTCGAGCTTGTCGTGCAGCACGCTGATCAGTTCGATCGTGCCGATGAGGAACGCGACGGCGATCGACAGGCCCGTGATGGCGAGGTTGTAGAACACCTTGCGCACCGGGTTGGAGAAGGCCCACTGGTACGCGAAGTTCATGAAGGTGCCGTCGAGCGTGTCGAAGAGGCTCATTCCGGCCGCGAACAGCAGCGGCAGGCAGAGGACGGCGTACCAGGGCAGGCCCGCGGCGGCGCCGCTGCCCGCCATCACCATGAGGGCGACCTCGGTGGCGGTGTCGAAGCCCAGGCCGAAGAGGAAGCCCAGCGGGTACATCTGGCCCGGCCTGGTGATGGACTTGGTGAAGCGGCCGAGGATGCGGTTCATGAACCCGCGCGAGTTCAGGTGCGATTCGAGTTCGGCCTCGTCGTAGCGTCCCGCGCGCATCTCCTTGAAGACCCGCAGAATGCCCACGAGGGCAACCAGGTTGAGCGCCGCGATGAGGTACAGGAAGGAGCCGGAGACGCTCGTGCCGACGACGCCCAGCACCTGGTGCGCGTCCGAGCCCTCGTTCATGAGGACCCCGGCGAGCCGGGCTCCTCCGGCGACCAGCGCCGCCATGGCCACCACCACACTGGAGTGCCCCAGCGCGAACCAGAAGCCCACCGAGACCGGGCGTTTCCCGTCGGCCATGAGTTTGCGTGTGGTGTTGTCGATGGCGGCGATATGGTCGGCGTCGAAGGCGTGCCGCATCCCGAGTGTGTACGCGGTGATGCCGAGACCGACCCCGAACGCCTTGGATCCGACCTCGTAGTGGCCTGGCTCGACCAGCAGGAACAGCACGCCGAACGCAACGGCGTGGAGGGCGGCTATCACCCCCAGGAGCCCGGCGGTACGTACGGTGTCCTCGCGCCGCCAGGCGAACGCGGCGGAATCGGGCAGGGTCATGCGGGTCACGCTCCAGCACCTCGTGGATCACTTCGTGAGATGGCGTGGCCGGTCTCCAGGCTGACGGGCTCGCTGATGCCCGCCACCGGCCCTGCCTTGCCGGCCGCGCACGCGGCCAGTGGCTGCGACGGGACGGCGACCCCCCGATCACAGTGGTGAGGGCCGCTCCGGTCCGAGGCCCCGAGGGGGCTTTCACCGGTCTTCCCGAACACCACGGCTCACTCACACCAGGGTTCTGGCCGCCGGTGGCGGCAACCGCCCCACCTGGGCAGGTATCGGATCTCACACCCACCGGCGGCCGGGTGGTCCGCTGCCGCACACCGGTGCCGGGAGAGCCGGGCTCCCCCCGTCGCACCAGCGGCAGCGGACCACCGCGAGGAGACCGCGCCGGTCAGTCCTCGCCCTCCAGATTCCCTTCGGTCTCCAGGTACACCTGGCGCAGCGCTTCGAGCGTCGCGGGGTCGGGCTCTGCCCACATACCGCGGGACTCCGCCTCCAGGAGGCGTTCCGCGATCCCGTGCAGGGCCCAGGGGTTGGCCTGCTGGAGGAAGTCGCGGTTGACCGGGTCGAGTACGTACGTCTCGGTGAGCTTGTCGTACATCCAGTCGGCGACGACACCGGTGGTGGCGTCGTACCCGAAGAGGTAGTCGACGGTGGCGGCGAGTTCGAAGGCGCCCTTGTAACCGTGGCGGCGCATCGCCTCGATCCAGCGGGGGTTGACCACCCGCGCGCGGAAGACCCGTGAGGTCTCCTCGACGAGCGTGCGGGTGCGGACGGTCTCGGGGCGGGTGGAGTCTCCGATGTACGCCTCCGGGGCGCTCCCGCGCAGGGCCCGGACGGTGGCGACCATGCCGCCGTGGTACTGGAAGTAGTCGTCGGAGTCCGCGATGTCGTGCTCGCGGGTGTCCGTGTTCTTCGCGGCGACGGTGATCCGCTTGTACGCCGTCTCCATCTCGGCGCGGGCCGGGCGGCCGTCCAGTTCCCGGCCGTAGGCGTAGCCGCCCCACACCGTGTACACCTCGGCGAGATCCGCGTCGGTGCGCCAGTCGCGGCTGTCGATGAGCTGGAGGATTCCGGCACCGTAGGTACCCGGCCGCGAGCCGAAGATCCGGGTGGTGGCCCGGCGTTCGTCGCCGTGCTCGGCGAGGTCGGCCCGGGTGTGGGCGCGTACGTAGTTCTGCCCGTCGGGCTCGTCGAGGGATGCGGCCAGCCGTACCGCGTCGTCCAGGAGGCCGATGGTGTGCGGGAAGGCGTCCCGGAAGAAGCCCGAGATGCGCAGGGTGACGTCGATGCGGGGACGGCCCAGCTCGTCGAGCGGCACCGGCTCAAGGCCGGTGACCCGGCGTGAGGCGTCGTCCCACACCGGGCGGATACCGAGCAGTGCGAGGGCTTCGGCCACGTCGTCGCCCGAGGTGCGCATCGCGCTGGTGCCCCACAGGGAGAGCCCCACGGAGGTGGGCCACTCGCCGTTGTCGGTGCGGTAGCGCTCCAGGAGCGAATCGGCGAGCAGCTGTCCGGTCTCCCAGGCGAGCCGGGACGGGATGGCCTTGGGGTCGACGGAGTAGAAGTTGCGGCCGGTCGGCAGGACGTTGACCAGGCCGCGCAGCGGGGAGCCGGAGGGCCCGGCGGGGACGAATCCGCCGTCCAGCGCGTGGAGGGCGTGGTCGATCTCGTCGGTGGTGGCAGCCAGCCGCGGAACGACCTCGCGGGCCGCGAAGCCGAGGATGTCGGCCACTGCCTGCGGGTGGCCGTCGGCGACCTTGACGGCGGCCTCCGGATCCCAGTCCGCCGCTTCCATCGCCTCGACGAGGACCCGCGCCTGCTCCTCCGCCGCGTCGGCCGCGGTACGGGTGGCGTTGGCCTCGTCCAGGCCCAGCGCTTCGCGCAGCCCCGGCAGTGAGGCGGTGCCGCCCCAGATCTGTCGGGCGCGCAGGATGGCGAGCACCAGGTTGACCCGGTCGGCTCCGGCGGGCGGGTTGCCCAGGACGTGCAGTCCGTCACGGATCTGCGCGTCCTTGATCTCGCACAGCCACCCGTCGACGTGGAAGATGAAGTCGTCGAAGCCCTCGTCGTCGGGCCGGTTCTCCAGGCCCAGGTCATGGTCGAGTTTGGCGGCCTGGATGAGCGTCCAGATCTGGGCCCGGATCGCGGGGAGCTTCGCCGGGTCCATGGAGGCGATCTGGGCGTACTCGTCGAGGAGTTGCTCCAGGCGCGCGATGTCGCCGTACGAGTCGGCGCGGGCCATCGGCGGGACCAGGTGGTCGACCAGCGTGGCGTGGACGCGGCGCTTGGCCTGGGTCCCCTCGCCCGGGTCGTTCACCAGGAACGGGTAGATGAGCGGAAGATCACCCAGGGCCGCGTCGGGACCGCACGCGGCGGAAAGGCCCGCGTTCTTGCCGGGCAGCCACTCCAGGTTTCCGTGCTTGCCGAGGTGGATCATGGCGTCCGCGCCGAAGCCGCCGTCGTCCGCGGAGGCGGCGATCCAGCGGTACGCGGCCAAGTAGTGGTGCGAGGGCGGCAGATCGGGGTCGTGGTAGATCGCGATGGGGTTCTCGCCGAATCCGCGCGGCGGCTGGATGAGGACCAGCAGATTGCCGTGGCGCAGGGCGGCGAGCACGATGTCGCCCTCGGGGTTGCGGCTGCGGTCGAGGAACATCTCGCCGGGCGCCGGGCCCCAGTGCTCCTCCACGTTCGCACGGAGTCCGGCGGGGAGCGTGGCGTACCAGCGCCGGTAGTCGGCGGCGGGGATACGGACGGGGTTCCGGGCGAGCTGCTCATCGGTGAGCCACTCCTGGTCGTGGCCGCCGGCCTCGATCAGCGCGCGGATCAGTTCGTCGCCGTCACCGGAGGCGAGACCGGGGACGTCCCGCGGACCGAAGTCGTACCCCTGGTCGCGGAGCCGGCGCAGCAGGGCGACGGCGCTCGCGGGGGTGTCCAGGCCGACGGCGTTGCCGATCCTGGAGTGCTTGGTGGGGTACGCGGAGAGCACCAGGGCCAGGCGTTTGTCGGCGGGGGCTATGTGCCGCAGCCGCGCGTGGCGCACGGCGATCCCGGCGACGCGGGCGGCCCGTTCGGGGTCGACGACATAGGCGGGGAGCCCGTCCTGGTCGATCTCCTTGAAGGAGAAGGGCACCGTGATCAGCCGGCCGTCGAACTCGGGTACGGCGATCTGGCTGGCCGCGTCCAGCGGCGACACGCCCTCGTCGTTCTCCTCCCAGACGGCCCGTGAACCCGTGAGGCAGAGCGCCTGGAGGATGGGGACGTCCAGGGCGGTGAGGGCGCCCGCGTCCCAGGACTCGTCGTCGCCCCCGGCGGAGGCCTGGGCGGGCTTCGTTCCGCCGGCGGCCAGGACGGTGGTCACGATGACGTCCGCCGCGCGCAGCGTTTCGATCAGCTCCGGCTCGGGGGCGCGCAGCGAGGCGACGTAGAGCGGCAGGGCCCGGCCCCCGGTGTCCTCGACGGCCTCGCAGAGGGCGGCCACGAAGGCGGTGTTGCCGCTCATGTGGTGGGCCCGGTAGTAGAGCACCGCGACAGTCGGCCCGTCCGTGGTGCGGGCGGTGCGGTCCAGCGGGCCCCAGCTGGGCGCGGGCGCCGGGGGCTCGAAGCCGTGGCCGGTGAGGAGCACGGTGTCGGAGAGGAAACGGGCGAGCTGGTCGAGGTTGGCGGGCCCGCCGTGTGCCAAATAGGCATGGGCCTCGGCGGCGATTCCGACCGGGACGGTCGACGCCTCCATCAACTGGGCGTCGGGGGCCTGCTCGCCGGTGAGGACGACGACCGGGCGCCCGTCCGCCAGGAGCAGGTCGAGGCCCTCCTGCCAGGCGCGGATGCCGCCGAGGAGGCGTACCACGACCAGGTCGGCGCCTTCGAGGAGCGCGGGCAGGTCGGTGAGCTGGAGGCGGGCCGGGTTGGCGAAGCGGTAAGCCACCGGGCCGTCAGCGGCACGGGCGCTGAGCAGGTCGGTGTCGGACGTCGACAGGAGCAGGAGCATGCGGCGTCAGGCCTTCCTCGGGGTGTCCACGCCCCGGGCGGTGGTCAGGACGGCGGGAGTTCCTGGCTCACCCGGCTCGGAAGCCGGGCTCACAGTGGCGGGACCGCGCCGGAATCTCACCGGGCTTCCTCCCCTGTCGCCGTCTAGGCGATTGCGGGCCGAACGGCCCGTCGCCAAGCATAGTAACGACCTTGACGGGCGACCGGCAGTGGGCCACCGGGTCCGCCCGCGGCGCACCCGGTCCTTACGAGCCGTCGCATCGGTGCAGGACATGGGCCTTGCGGACTGGTCGGTATGCTCGCCGCCATGCCCCTCTCCTCCGCACCTCCGCCTCCACGGGAGCCGGCCGCCCGCCGTGACCGCGGTGACGCGTGTCCGGGCAGCCTGCGCCTGCACACGGCGGCCGACGGCGCGCTGGCGCGGGTCAGGATCCCGGCGGGCGTACTGACGGTTTCGCAGGCCGGGACGCTGCTGGACGTGGCGCGGCGGCTGGGCGACGGGGCGCTGCATCTGACGTCGCGCGGCAATGTGCAGCTGCGCGGGCTGGCCCCGGACCGGGGCCAGGAGCTCGCCGAGGTGTTCGCGGGCGCCGGGCTGCTGCCCTCGGTACGCCATGAGCGGGCCCGCAATGTCGTGGCCTCCCCGCTGTCCGGCCTCGACGGGCGGGGAGCGGCCGATGTCCAGCGCTGGGCGCGGGAGTTGGACGCACTACTCTGTGGCTGCGAGGCGGCCGCGGAGCTGTCGGGCAGGTTCCTGTTCGCGCTCGACGACGGCCGCGGTGACGTGGCCGGGCTCGGCGCGGATGTGACGTTGATCGCTTCTTCGGGCGCCGGTGCGCTGCTGTGCGCCGGCGATGCGCGGGAGACGCTGGCGGTGCCGGCCGAACACGCGGCCCGCTGTGCGCTGCTGGCGGCCGAGACCTTCCTGAGCACAGCCCGTGCCGCCGGAACCGGCGCCTGGCGCGTGGCGGAACTGCCCGGCGGACCGGCGGCGTTCGTCCGCGCGGTCGCGGAGCGGCTGGCAGCCGCCGGCATCCCGGCCGCTGCCCGGGACCGGGCGGAACGGCTGACGTCCGGAGCCGGGCCCGCGCCCGGTCCGGTGCCGGCCCCGGACGGACGGACGGCGCTCTCCGTCGGGGCGCCGCTCGGCCTCATCACCTCCGCCCAGTGGCGCCTGCTGACCGACACGGCGCAGCACGACGGCAGCGGCGAGCTCCGGCTGACCCCGTGGCGGGGTGTGGTGCTCCCCGGTCTCGGACCGGACACCGCTGAGGCCCGGCTCGCCGGACTGTCGGCCGCGGGACTGATCACGGGACCGGACTCCCCCTGGCACGGGGTCGGGGCGTGCATCGGGCGCCCCGGCTGCGCGAAGTCCCTGGCCGATGTGCGCGCCGACGCCGCACCGGCCCCCGGCACCGGTCACGGCCTGCCCGTGTACTGGTCGGGGTGCGCACGGCGCTGCGGCCACCCCCACGGCGACTGGGTGGACGTGGTCGCCACGGACGCCGGTTACGAGGTCTCCGTACGCGGTGAACGGCTGCGCGAGACCATGAACGACCCCTCAGAGTTCGCCGCCACCGTGGCGGAAGCCCGGACCACGCCCCTCACGCAGTGACGAAATGAGCGAGAAGACAGTGTTCGACTACGAGAAGGACGGCCCGGCGATATACCGCCAGTCCTTTGCGACCATCCGCGCAGAGGCGGACCTCTCGGAGCTTCCCGCCGATGTCAGCCAGGTCGCCGTCCGGATGATCCACGCCTGCGGCATGGTCGACCTGGTGCGCGATCTCGCCTACACGCCGCAGGTGGTGGCGCGCGCCCGCGAGGCGCTGCGCGCCGGCGCCCCCGTGCTGTGCGACGTGGCGATGGTCGCCAGCGGGGTGACCCGCAAGCGGCTGCCCGCCGGCAACGAGGTGGTGTGCACGCTGTCCGACCCGTCCGTGCCCGGTCTCGCGGCGGAGCTCGGCACGACGCGTACCGCCGCGGCCCTGGAGCTGTGGCGCGACCGCATGGAGGGCGCCGTGGTGGCCGTGGGCAACGCGCCGACCGCGCTGTTCCGGCTGCTTGAGATGGTCCGCGACGGCGCTCCGCGCCCGGCGGCGGTCATCGGGATGCCCGTCGGCTTCGTCGGCGCGGCCGAGTCCAAGGACGCGCTGGCCGACAGCGTCCACGGTCTCGACCACCTGGTGGTGCGCGGGCGCCGCGGGGGCAGTGCCATCGCGGCGGCCGCGGTCAACGCCATCGCGAGCGAAGAGGAATGAACACCAGCATGAGCAAGCAGAACACCGGGCGGCTGTACGGGGTCGGGCTCGGCCCCGGTGACCCGTCGCTGATGACCGTACGCGCCGTGGAGGTCATCGCCCAGGCGCAGGTCGTCGCCTTCCACAGCGCCCGGCACGGCCGGTCCATAGCCCGGTCCATCGCCGCCGGGCACATCCGCGCCGACCACATCGAGGAGGCGCTGGTCTACCCGGTCACCACGGAGACCACCGACCACCCCGGCGGGTACCGGGGCGCGATGGAGGAGTTCTACGCCGAGGCGGCCGCCCGGCTGGCGGCCCATCTCGACGCGGGCCGCACCGTGGCAGTGCTCGCCGAGGGCGATCCGCTCTTCTACGGCTCGTACATGCACATGCACAAGCGGCTGGCGGACCGTTATCCGACCGAGGTGATCCCGGGGGTGACCTCGGTTAGCGCGGCCGCCGCCCGGCTCGGTGCGCCGCTCGTCGAGGGCGAGGAGGTGCTGACGATCCTGCCGGGCACGCTGCCCGAGGAGGAGCTGACGGCCCGGCTGGCGTCGACGGACTCCGCGGTGGTCATGAAACTGGGCCGCACCTTCCCGGCAGTGCACCGGGCGGTCGAGCGGTCGGGGCGGATGGCCGAGGCCCGCTACGTGGAGCGCGCCACGATGCCGGGCGAGCGGACCGGCGAACTGGCGGACGTGGAAGCCGGATCGGTGCCGTACTTCTCGGTGGCGGTGCTGCCGAGCCGCGTCGGCGCGCCCGAGCCGGTACGCGAGCACGGTGACGTCGTCGTGGTCGGCACCGGCCCCGCGGGCCCGCTCTGGCTGACCCCGGAGACCCGGGGCGCGCTGGCGGCCGCGGACGACCTGGTCGGCTACACCACGTATCTGGACCGGGTCCCGGTCAGGCCCGGCCAGCGGCGGCACGGCTCCGACAACAAGGTGGAGTCGGAGCGCGCCGAGTTCGCTCTCGACCTGGCCGGGCGCGGCCGGAAGGTCGCCGTGGTGTCCGGCGGTGATCCCGGTGTGTTCGCCATGGCCACCGCCGTACTGGAGGTCGCCGCCCAGGACGCGTACCGCGATGTCCCGGTGCGGGTGCTGCCCGGGGTGACCGCCGCCAACGCGGCCGCCGCCCGGGCCGGTGCGCCGCTCGGCCACGACTACGCCACGATCTCGCTCTCGGACCGGCTCAAGCCGTGGGAGGTGATCGAGGAGCGGCTGCGCGGCGCGGCCGCGGCCGACCTGGTGCTCGCGCTGTACAACCCCGGCTCCCGCAGCCGGACATGGCAGGTCGGCAAGGCTCGTGACCTGCTTCTCGAATACCGCTCGCCGGACACGCCCGTGGTGCTGGGCCGGGACATCGGCGGACCGGGCGAGAGCGTGCGGATCGTACCCCTCGCAGCCCTCGATCCGGCCGAGGTCGACATGCGCACGATCCTGCTCGTCGGCTCCTCCCGGACGCGGACCGTGCGGCGGGGCGACGGTGAGGAGATCGTCTGGACCCCCCGGAGCTACCCCGAGGGGTGACGGGGTGGGTTCCGGCGGGGCTCGCGGCGGCAGGGGTCAGGCCGTATCGCGCAGGTCCCGTACCCAGCGGGCGGCTTCCCCGGGGGTCCCCGCGACCTGTACGCCTTCGGGAACGGCGGGGCGGCGGACGACGACCACCGGGAGACCGGCCTCCCGTGCCGCGGTGAGCTTGGCGGCGGTGGCCGGTCCTCCGCTGTCCTTGGTGACCAGCACGTCGATCCGGTGGTCGCGCAGCAGCGCCCGCTCGCCGTCCAGGGCGAAGGGTCCGCGGTCGAGCAGTGTCTCCATGTGCAGCGGGTGCGGCGGAAGCGGAGCGTCGACCGACCGCACCAGGAACCAGAGTCCGTCGAGGGCCGCGAACGCGGCGAGGCCCATCCGCCCGGTGGTGAGGAAGATCCGGTGTCCCAGCGCCGGGAGCATGGCGGCGGCCTGTTCGAGCGAGTCCGCGGGGTGCCAGTCGTCGGCGTCTCCGGCCACCCACCCGGGTCTGCGCAGGGCGAGCAGGGGAACATGGGCGGTGGCAGCGGCCGAAGCCGCGTTGAAACTGATGGTTCCGGCGAAAGGATGGGTCGCGTCGATGAGCGCGTCGACCTCGTGCTCGCGCAGCCACTGCGCCAGTCCCCCGGCTCCGCCGAACCCGCCGATACGGACCTCGCCGGGCGGCAGCACGGGCCGTGCGACCCGTCCGGCCAGGGAACTGGTGACGCGGACCCCGGGGTGCAGGTCCGCGGCGACCCGCCGGGCCTCGGTCGTGCCGCCGAGTATCAGTACGTGCATCGGAGCCTTTCGTGGCTGAGGGGAGTGGTGGCCGCAGCGCCCAACTCAAGCACACCGGGCTGCGGCCCGGCTGGACGACCGGCGCCTGCGCGACCGCTGCCGCGACGGCCGCCTACACCGCGCTGCTGAGCGGCGAGTTCCCGGACCCGGTGACGGTCACCCTGCCCAAGGGGCAGACGCCCTCGTTCGCGCTGGCGGTCGAGGAGCTGGGCGAAGGGCGGGCGACGGCGGGGGTGGTCAAGGACGCGGGCGACGATCCGGACGTCACCCATGGCGCGCTGGTCCGGGTCACCGTCCGGCGGCTGCCGCCGGGCTCGGGGGTCGTGTTCAAGGCGGGCCCGGGTGTCGGCACGGTCACCCGCCCGGGGCTGCCGCTCGATGTGGGCGAGCCCGCCGTCAATCCGGTGCCGCGCCAGATGATGCGCGAGCACATCGCCCGCGTCGCCGAGCGCCACGGCGCGGGCGCGGACGCCGAACTCACGGTCGCTGTCGACCACGGCGAGGAGATCGCCCGCTCCACCTGGAATCCCCGGCTGGGCATCCTGGGCGGCCTGTCCATCCTGGGGACGACGGGCGTTGTGGTGCCCTACTCCTGCTCGGCCTGGATCGACTCGATCCGGCGCGGCGTCGATGTGGCGCGGGCTGCCGGGCGTACGCATCTGGCCGGATGCACCGGGTCCACGTCGGAGCGGACCGTCGTCGCCGAGTACGGGCTCCCCGAGGACGCCCTGCTCGACATGGGGGACTTCGCGGGGGCCGTGCTCAAGTACGTGCGCCGCCACCCGGTGGACCGGCTCACCGTCTGCGGCGGTTTCGCCAAGCTCTCGAAACTGGCGGCCGGGCACCTCGATCTGCACTCGGCCCGCTCCCAGGTGGACAAGGGATTCCTGGCCGGTCTGGCGCGGCGGGGCGGCGCCGCCGAAGCGCTGGCCGCGGAGGTGGCCGGGGCCAACACCGGGCTGGCCGCGCTGCAGTTGTGCCGCGCGGCGGGGATCCCGCTGGGCGACCTGGTGGCGGTGGCCGCCCGTGACCAGGCGCTGTCGGTGCTGCGGGGCGCGCCGGTCGCGGTCGATGTCATCTGTATCGACCGCGCCGGCAACGTCGTGGGCCGCAGCGCCGTCGGGGCGTAGCACAGGGCGGGGCGTAGCACAGGGCGGGGCGTAGCACAGGGCGGGGCGCGGCACAGGTTGGTCCCGGCACAGCCCGGTCCGAACGCCGTCCGGTCCGGGCACCGCCGGGGCGCAGCACCGTCCGGCCGTCCTCAGGACACCAGGCCGCGGGCGAAGCCGAGCGAGGTGGTGAAGATGTCCTCCACCTGGTCCGCGGGCAGCCCCGCCCAGCCGTGGTCCGCTCCCGGTATCAGCCGCAGGTCGACGTGCGCCCCCGCCGTGTCCAGTGCCGCTGCGAGGTCTCTGCTGTGCGAGCAGCTGACCATGGTGTCCTCCTCGCCGTGGGCGATGAGGAAGGGCGGCGCGCCGGAGTGCACGCGGGAGAGCGGGCTTGCCGCGCTTGCCTGCTCGGGGAGCGCCGCCGGGGCGCCGCCCAGCAGCAGGGCCTCCGGGGTGGCCGGGTTGTCCGGGCCGTAGCCGCCGCGTGGGGTGGTGAGGTCGCTGGGCCCGTACCAGACGACCGCTCCGGCGAGGGGCGGACCGGTGTGGGTGAGGGCCAGGAGCGCGGCGAGGTGTGCCCCGGCGGACTCGCCCCACACCACGGTCCGGCCGCTGTCGACACCGAGCTCCGCCGAGCGGGTCGCCAGCCAGCGCAGTGCGGAACCCAGGTCGTCGAGCGGGGCGGGGAAGGCCGCCTCACCGCTGAGCCGGTAGTCGACGCAGGCGACGGCGAAGCCCTCGGCCGCGATACGGGCCTGCGGCCCCGGAGACCATTCACGGAACCGGAACCCCAGGTCGTCGCGGCGGCCCCGCATCCAGGCGCCACCGTGCACGAAGAGCACCAGGGGGGCCGCTCGCGAACCGGTGTTCCGGGGCAGCCACAGGTCCAGCTCCAGCGGGCGGGTGCCGTCGCGGAGGGCGTAGGGGACGCCGCGCAGCACCCGTGTGCCGGTTTCGAAGGGCACGGCATGCGGCAGCGGGGCGACATCCGGGTGCGGCGCGCGGAGCCGCTCGGGAAGGGACATCCCCGCGTTCACCGGTCCGCCCTCCACTGGTGGCCGGGGAGGAACCGCACGTCGTACTCCTGGGGGATGGTGGCGAACTTCTCCGGCGCGGGGACGACGGGCTCGTGCGGCAGGCCGAGCTGCTCGGTGGGCGCGCCGAAGTTCTCGAAGAACCGCTCGAAGGTACCGCCGGGGCCTGCGGCGACGCCGACGACCTGGCTGTGATGGCGCTCGATGCGATAGGCGTGCGGGCAGTTCTTGGGTACGAAGCCGAAGTCGCCCGGGATGAGGAGTCTCTCCTGCTGGTCGCCCCCGGTGTCCTCGACGAACACGCGGACGGCACCGGCCGTCACGTAGAAGACCTCGTAGGTGTCCGGGTGCAGATGGGCCGGGATGATGTCGCCCTTGGGGCCTTCGACAGTGAAGAAGTTGAAGGCGTTCTCGCTCTGCTCGCCGCCCGCGTAGACGGTGACCAGGTCGCCGAACAGGTGGGCGCGGTCCCCTTCCCCCTTCTCTATGAAATAGGGCCTGCCCGGCTCGGGCGGGATGCGTGAGGCCCGCCGGTAGGCGGTGGCGTACTCGATCGTCATGGATTCCTCCCGGGCTCGGATCGAATGTCAGGTAGCCTGACATGACAGTTCGCCGCAGGGCAACCCGCCGGTCCCGGACCATGGACCGCCCCGGCCCGACCTGCTGTGAGGAACAGAGGAACAGATGGACACCGCCGGCCGTACGCTCCCCCAACTGCTGACCGAGGCCCGGCGCTGGTTCGAGGAGGGTCTGCTGGCGGCCATGGAAGAGGCCGGTGCGGCACCGGTGTCCCCGGCCCAAGCCCAGCTCTTCGCCGTACTCGACGAGCGGGGCACCACGGTGTCCGAGCTGGCCCGGCGGATGGGGGTGACCCGGCAGACCACGCACCAGGCCGTCCACGGCCTGGTGGTCGCCGGGCTGCTGGAGCAGGTGCCCGACCCCGCCTCGGGCCGGCGGCGGCTGATCCGGCGCACCGCGCGGGGCGAGCAGACCCACCGGCAGGCGGAGCTCGTCCTCGAACGGGTCGAGGACGAGCTCGCCGCGCGGATCGGCCGCCCGGCCGTGGACGCCTTGCGTGCCGCCCTGGAGACGCCCTGGGGGCCACCGCCCCAGCTGCGGCCGTGAAGGGTGACCCGCCCCCGTCCGCCGCACGATGCACGAGAACGCAAGGGGCACGCGACGGACCGTGGCACGCCTGTCAGCAGGCGTGCCGCTCCCGCTCAGGTGAGTAGAGGTGGCTGTCGCCGAACTGTTCGGCGCCGAGTGTGCGGCCGACCATGATGACCGCCGTACGCAGGATGCCCGCCTCCGCGACCTGCCCCGCGATGGTGTCGAGGGTGCCCCGCAGGACGACCTCGCCGGGCCTGCTGGCCAGCGCCACGACAGCGGCCGGGCAGTCCGCGCCGTAGTGCGGCAGCAGCTCCGCCACGACCCGCTCGGCATGCTGCACCGCCAGGTGCAGCACCATCAGCGCGCCGCTGCGGCCGAGGGTGGCGAGGTCCTCGCCGTCCGGCATCGCGGTGGCGCGCTGGGCGACGCGGGTGAGGATCACGGTCTGGCCGACGGTGGGGACCGTCAGTTCGCGCTTCAGCGCGGCAGCCGCCGCGGCGAAGGCGGGAACGCCCGGCACCACCTCGTAGTTCACCCCTGCCGCGTCCAGCCGGCGCATCTGCTCGGCCACCGCGCTGAAGACCGAGGGGTCACCGGAGTGCAGACGGGCCACGTCCTGGCCGGCCCGGTCGGCACGTACCAGTTCGTCGGTGATCTCATCCAGGTCGAGCTGCGCCGTGTCGGTCAGCCGGGCGTCCGGCGGGCATTCGGCGAGCAGCTCACGCGGTACCAGGCTGCCCGCGTAGAGGCAGACACCGCAGGACGCGAGCAGCCGGGCGCCGCGCACCGTGATGAGGTCCGCGGCGCCGGGCCCGGCGCCGATGAAGTACACGGTCATCTGTCTTCTCCAGGAAGGGGTGGGAGCGGGTTCTTCTCGACGGCCCACTGCGTGACCGGCATGGCCTGCCGCCAGCCGGTGAAGCCTCCGACGGGCACGGCGTGCGCGACGGCGAGGCGCACCAGGTCGCCGCCGTGTCTGCGGTAGCGGTCGGCGAGGAGCGCCTCGGACTCCAGCGTCACGGTGTTGGCGACGAGCCTGCCGCCGTCGGGCAGTGCGTCCCAGCACGCGTCAAGGAGGCCCGGAGCGGTGAGCCCGCCCCCGACGAACACCGCGTCCGGCGTGGGCAGTCCGGCCAGGGCGTCCGGGGCGGCGCCCGTGACGACTCGGAGGGCGGGGACGCCGAGCCGGGCGGCATTGCGGGCGATGCGCTCGGCACGCACCGGGTCGCGCTCGACGGTGATGGCGCGGCAGGACGGGTGGGTGCGCATCCACTCGATGGCGATGGAGCCGGAGCCGCCCCCGATGTCCCAGAGCAGTTCGCCGGGGGCGGGGGCGAGCGCGCCCAGCGTCGCGGCGCGGACATGGCGCTTGGTGAGCTGGCCGTCGTGTTCGTACGCCTCGTCGGGCAGCCCGGGTGCGGCGCCGGTCCTCGGAGTGCCCGGGGTCCGGCGGCAGTCGACCGCGATCACGTTGAGCGGATCGCCGGGCGGGTGCGTCCAGTCGGCGGCGGTTCCCTCGGTGGTGTTCTCCCGCTCGCCGCCGAGCTGTTCGAGTACGCGCATCCGGCTCGGCCCGAATCCGTGGCCGGTCAGGTGCGCCGCCACCTCGGCGGGGGTCGCGGCGCCCGCGCTGAGGACCAGCACGCGCCGGCGGTCGTGCAGGGCGGCGGTCAGCCGGGCGGTGGGCCGGCCGACGAGGGTGACGACCTCGGTGTCCTCGACCGGCCAGCCCAGCCGGGCGCAGGCGTACGAGACCGACGAGGGATACGGCAGGACGACGAGCCGGCCCCCGCCCTCGCCGAGCACCTCGGTCAGCGCCCGCCCGATGCCGTGGAACATGGGGTCACCGCTGGCCAGTACGGAGATCCGGCGCCCGGCATGTGCCGCGAGGATTCCGGGGACGGCGGGGCGCAGCGGCGAGGGCCACGCCACCCGCTCGCCCGGGCACCGTGCGGGGAGCAGGGCCAGCTGGCGGGCGCCGCCGACGAGCACCTCGGCGGTCAGCAGGGCCTGCTGCGACGCGGCCGGAAGTCCGTCCCAGCCGTCGGCTCCGATTCCGACGACGGTGACGGGCGCCGGGGCGGGATGTGGGGGCGGTGCGGGGGCCACAGCCGGGTTCCTCACGGGTCGGATCGGTCCGAGTGTGTTCGGACCGGATCAGGTCAGATCGACATCAGGTCGGATCGAAATCGGGTCGGTCGGATTCGCATTCTGGCCGCACGCCTGTGACATGCACAAATTCCCGTCGGAAACCCCGCCGGTACGCACGCCGCCACACCCGTCGCGCCCCACCGCGCCGCGCCCCACCTGAACGCGCGGCGGCGGGGAGCCGCATGTATGTGCTCCCCGCCGCCGCGTCAGCGTCCCGCCGCGTCAGCGTCCCGCCGTGTCAGCGTCCCGCCGTGTCCGTATGCCCCGGGCGGCCCGGCCGCCGGCGCCCGCGTTCGAACGTCCTGAGTACATGCACGACCCGTACCAGCGCGAGCACTCCGCCGACCGCCGTCCCGGTCAGCAACAGCGCTGTGATGACGCGGTGCGGCAGATCCCACACGGCCGCAGGACCGGCGATCACGCCGAACACCACCGCACCGAGGAAGCCCGCACTGACCAGGGCGTAGCCGATCTCGACGGTCCTGGCGTCCCGGTCGGCCCGGCTTGCGCCGCCCATCAGCCGGCGCTCCTGCCCAGCGTGTAGTGGCCGGCCACCCGGGCGGCGCTGAGCACCCCGGGGTAGACCGCTGTCTCGTCCAGGTCCCCCTTGAAGAAGTCACTCGTGGGGCGCGAGGGCCAGCCGCTCAGGGCGTCGCCGCCCACCCGCCAGTAGCCGCTGGACGTCTCGCTCTTCGTCACGGTGTTGCTCTGCAGGAGGTGGCCGTCGACGTAGAGGCGCATTCCGGTCGGGCCCTGCGTGGCGACGGCCTGGTGCCATTTCCCGTCGTTGTACGCCTTCGGACTCACGAGCGTCTTGAACCCGCTGCCGCTCACTCCGAAGACGAGCTTGCCCGCATTGGTCATGTACACCTGCTTGTCGTACTTCTTGCTGGCGGCCGTCGTGTTGTCGCCGAACCCGATCAGTTTGCCGCCCGACGTGCTGGTGGTCCTGAACCAGGTCTCCAGGCTGTACTTGGCGGGTGCGGTGTACCGGCGGTCGCTGTATATCCACTGGTTGGTGCCGTTGAACCCGATCGCGGTGGACGGGCCGCCGACGGCTCCCGGAGTCCGGCGCAGCGAGGGGGCGTTGACGTCCACTCCGGAGCGGTTCGCGCTCGACGTGTCCGCCACGAACGGCGCTGTGTGGTCGTCGTAGCGCCAGTACAGCGAGGCGCCGTCGCCGAGGACCGCGGCCGGGTAGGGCTCCGCCGCGGCCGTCGCGGTGGCGCTGACGGCCGCCGACTTGGCGCTGGTGTTGCCCGCGGCGTCGGACGCGGTGATCCGGTAGCTGTAGCTCTTGCCCTTGGTGACCGAGGTGTCCGTGACGGACACCTGGGGCCGGGCCCACATCAGCGAATCGGCCTGCACGGTCGCCATGGGTGTGGTGGATCCGTCACGGTAGACCTTGTACGTCAGCTTCGAGTCGTCCGTGTCGAAGCTCGCGCGCCAGCTGACCCGCACCTGGCCCGGCTTCGCACTGGCAGCGGCGCCCACCGGAACGGTCGGTGCCCCCTTGTCGCCGGTGGATGCGAACCGGGTGAGGCTCTGCGCCGCCGAGCCGTTGACGGTGGTGAACTCGCCGCCCGACCAGAGGTACTGGGTGGAGCCTGCTGTCGCGATGGTCAGGGCGCGGGGGCCGATCCCCTCGCCGTTGCCGTCGTTGGTGTCCGGGGTCCAGCCGAGCTTCCCGGTGCCCGTGGTGGGCTCCGCCAGGAAGTGGTGGCGCGGCCCGTTGGGGAACTCGCCGACGCTGGAGCAGTCGTGGGCGTGCGAGGCGCTGTAGAGCACCCCCTTGTACGACTTCACGGACTGGGTGGCCCCGAGACAGGTGTCGCGCCAGCGCTGGTCGAGGCTGCTCGCGTCGAGGGCGATCCGGCCGTCGAACACGGCGAAGCCGGTGCCCTCGTTGCCGGTGTAGATCCCGGTGGCGTCCGTGTCGAGGGTCTTGACCACCGAGTTGGTCTCGATGAAGCCCGGGTAGGCCTTCGTCACCTTGCCCGACTTCGCGTCCACCACGGCCAGGGCGTGCGACGTCGTTCCGTTGACCTTGAAGAAGTCCCCGCCGAGCACCGCGTTCTTGCCGTCCGGGGTCAGCACGAGGGCACGGCCCGGCTCGTCCGCGTCGGCCGTGAAGGGCAGCACCGCCCCGTCGGACGCCTTGACCGCGGCGAAGCGCTGGCGCTTCTGCCCGCTGACGGTGCCGAAGTCACCCCCCGCGTACACCGTGTCCTTGGTCACCGTCAGCGCCCGGACGGTGGCGGCGAAGGCGGGCCGGAACGAGGTCTTCGGCTTGCAGGTGGCGATGTCGATCGCCGCCAGCGACGACACCTTGGTGCCGTTGACCGCGCCGAAGTAGCCGCCCGCGTAGAGCGTCTTCTTGTCGGGCGAGACCGCCAGGGCCCGCACGGTGGCGGTACCGCTGCCTACCGTGAAGGAGAGGGTGCAGCCGGCGGGCGCGCCGGTCGAGGCGTTGAACGCGGCGAAGTTCACCGCTGACCGCGCCTTGCCCGCGACACCGGCCGGCGGACGCAGCGCGGAGAACGTACCGCCCGCGAACACCACCCCGTCGCTCTGGGCGAGCGCCCAGACGATCCCGTTGGTCTGCCAGGTCGGCAGCGCGTCCGCCGTGAACGCCACCGGTGGCGTGATCGCGGATGCCCCGGGTGCCGCGATCACCCCCAGACCGGCCGTGGCGAACGACATGGCGAGAGCGACCGACAGCGTTCTTGATCTCTGCATGAACCCCCCAGAAGAAGAACCGGGCTCCTTCCGGAGGACCGCGGAACATCCTGAATACGACAGTTCGGGGACGAGTGGAACGGATCGCCCCACCCCAACCACCCCGTATCTCACCGTACTTGCCGAAAGGCCGTCGTACCCGCCACTCCCCCCGGGTGGCCGGAACCGGATGAGACGGGAGGCATCGGCAGTGAATGCTTTCAGCCATCGGAAGAACGGCCGTCCGGTTCGCCCGGCCAGGGCCTCGGCACACCATGGCGCCGGTTCGCCGGAGTTCGGTCAGAACTCTTGACAGCCCGGATGGGCGACCCTAGCTTCCCGGTTCGTGAAACGATTCATTGCCGAGTCGTGACGGAGCCGAACATGATCAGCAGAAGACGACTGCTCAGCACCACCGGCGCGGCCCTGGCGGCGGCCGCGGCAGCGGGAACGGCCCCGGCCGCCCGCGCCGCCGGCGCTTCCGGAGCCGCCGGGGACCGCAAGGGCGCGGCAGACGCCGTCCGCGTCACCGGGCCGACCGTGGAGTACGCCGGGCGGCCGCTCGGACTCGACGTGGCACGGCCGCGGCTGAGCTGGCCGCTCGCGTCCGGCGGTCACGACCGGGCACAGACCGCGTACCAGATCCGGGTCGCGACCGACCCGGGCCGGCTGGCCGATCCTGATGTGTGGGACAGCGCCAGAGTGACCTCGTCCGATTCGCTCCTGGTGCCGTACGCGGGGCCGCCGCTGCGCTCCCGTACGCGCTACCACTGGTCGGTACGCGTCTGGGACGACCAGGGCGAGGCCTCCGAGTGGAGTGAACCCTCCTGGTGGGAGACGGGGCTGACCGACGCGTCGGACTGGTCCGCACAGTGGATCGGCGCACCGGCCGCGCTCGTCGCTTCCCCCGCACTGGACGGCGCGTCCTGGATCTGGTTCCCCGAGGGCGACCCGGCGAACAGCGCCCCGGCGGGGACCCGTTGGTTCCGCGGCGGCGTGGACGTGGCGGCCGGTGTCACCCGGGCCCGTCTCGTCATGACCGCGGATGACGGGTTCACGGCGTATGTGAACGGCACTCAGGTCGCTCACACCGTGGCGTACGGTCCTGCGAACAACTGGAGCCGTCCCCTGGTCGTCGACGTCACGGAACTGCTGCGCCCGGGCGCCAATGTGGTGGCCGTCGCGGCGGTCAACGCGCTGGCGGGGCCCGCCGGGCTGCTGGGCCTGCTGGAGGCCACCGGCGAGGACGGCACCCGGACATCCGTGACCGGCGACGGCTGGCTGACGGCCGCTCAGGAGCCCGCGCCCGGCTGGAACGCGGCCGGTTTCGACGACAGTTCCTGGCAGGCCGCGCGGGTGCTCGGTGCGTGGGGTACGGGTCCCTGGGGCGAGGTGGCCGCCTCGGTGGCCCCGGCCGTCCAGCTGCGCCACGAGTTCCGGCTGCGGGGCAAGCCGGTCGCCCGCGCCCGGCTGTACTCCACGGCGCTGGGTGTCTACGAGGCCGCTCTCAACGGCGAGCGGGTGGGCGACGACCAGCTCGCGCCCGGCTGGACCGACTACCACCGGCGCGTCCAGTACCAGACGTACGACGTGACCGCACTGCTCGTCCCGGGTGCCAACGCGCTGGGGCTGACGGTCGCGTCCGGCTGGTACGCGGGGCACGTCGGCATGTTCGGTCCGCGCCAGTACGGCGAGATCCCCGCGGTACTGGCCCAGTTGGAGGTGGTCTACCAGGACGGGACGACCGATCGTGCCGGGTCGGGGGCCGGCTGGCGTGTCACGACCGGGCCGGTGACCGACGCCGATCTGCTGATGGGTGAGACGTACGACGCCCGCCGGGAGACCCCGGGGTGGACACGGGCCGGTTTCGACGACTCCCCCTGGGTGCCGGCCGCCGTCGTGGACAAGGTCACGGCCCGGCCGGTGGCGGAGGCCGACGCTCCGGCGCGCGTGGAGCGTGAGATCGCGGCCCGCGGGGTCACCGAGCCGGAGCCCGGTGTCTTCGTCTTCGACCTCGGCCAGAACATGGTCGGTTCGGTCCGCCTGCGGGTCTCCGGCAAGGCGGGCACCACGGTGCGGCTGCGCCACGGTGAGGTGCTCAACCCCGACGGCACGCTCTACACGGACAATCTGCGCACCGCCGCGGCGACGGACACCTACACCCTGGCGGGCCGGGGCACCGAGACCTACGCGCCGCGTTTCACCTTCCACGGATTCCGCTACGTCGAGGTGACCGGCTACCCGGGCCGGCCGCCGCTGAGCGCTGTGGTCGGCCGGGTCGTCCACACGTCGGCGCCGTTCACGATGGAGTTCAGGACGAACGTCCCGATGCTCAACCAGCTGCACAGCAACATCACCTGGGGCCAGCGCGGCAACTTCCTCTCGATCCCCACCGACACTCCGGCGCGTGACGAGCGCCTCGGCTGGACGGGCGACATCAACGTCTTCGCGCCCACCGCCACGTACACCATGGAGTCGGCGCGGTTCCTCACCAAGTGGCTGTCCGACCTGCGCGGCAACCAGACCGCGGAGGGCAGCTTCACCGATGTGGCTCCCGCCGTCGGCTCCGTCGGCAACGGTTCGGCGGGCTGGGGCGACGCCGGGGTCACCGTGCCCTGGGCGCTCTACCAGGCGTACGGGGACACCCGGGTCCTGGAGGAGTCGTGGGACTCCATGGTCCGGTGGATCGGCTGGCTGCGGCAGCACAGCGACGGACTGCTCCGCCCGGCGGAGGGGTACGGGGACTGGCTCAACGTGGACGACGAGACTCCCAAGGACGTCATCGGCACGGCCTGTTTCGCACACAGCGCCGACCTGGTCGCCCGGACCGCGGACGCGCTCGGCAAGGATCCGGCGCCCCACCGCGCCCTCTTCGAGCAGATACGCGCCGCCTTCCGCACCGCGTACGTCTCCGCGGAAGGACGGGTCAAGGGCGACACCCAGACCGGGTACGTCCTCGCCCTCTCCATGGACCTGCTGGCGGACAGGGAACGCGGACCGGCCGCCGGCCGGCTGGTCCAGCTGATCGAGGCCAAGGACTGGCACCTGTCGACGGGCTTCCTCGGTACGCCGCGGCTCCTGCCCGTCCTCACCGCCACCGGGCACACGGACGTCGCCTACCGGCTGCTGCTCCAGCGCACCTTCCCGAGCTGGGGCTACCAGATCGACCGGGGCTCCACGACCATGTGGGAGCGCTGGGACTCGATCAGGCCCGACGGCACCTTCCAGGACGCCGCGATGAACTCCTTCAACCACTACGCGTACGGCTCGGTCGGCGAGTGGATGTACGCGAACATCGCGGGCATCGCCCCTGGCGAACCCGGATTCCGCAGAACGGTCATCAGGCCGCGCCCCGGCGGCGGGGTGACGGAGGCCGAGGGCCGTTTCGACTCGCGCTACGGGCCGGTCACCACGCACTGGACGACCTCCGGAGGGTTCCGCCTCACCGTGTCGCTGCCCGCCAACACGACGGCGGAGGTGTGGGTTTCCGCCGGCCGGGCCGCCGATGTCGGCCACGGGGACGCGGAGTTCCTGCGGATGGAGGACGGCTGCGCCGTCTTCCACGCCGGATCGGGAACCCACCGGTTCGCCGTCCGGGCCCCCGGCTGAGTTCCCGGCCCCCGGAAGCGGGACCGGAGCGCCGCCGGACGGACGTGTTCCGGTCCCCCGGCGGCGCTCCACAGGTCGGCCGGGTACGTCAGCTGCGTACCGTGAAACCGTCCACGATCATGTACTGCCCGCTCTTCATCGTGCCGGTGAGGGTGTGCACCCCGGCCGGCAGGCCGCTGACCGAGTAGAGCTTCTGCTGGTACTGGCGGGAGCCGCTGGTGGCGTCGACGGTCTCCCGGTGGACCCCGTCGACGGCGATGTCGATCGTTCCCTCGTCCGCGTTCAGCTCGGTGAGGAAGTCGGCTCCGGTGCCGTTGAAGGTGAAGGTGAAGGAGTCGCCGGCGGCGGTGGTGGCGTCGATGTCGTTCTGGAACGAGCCCTGGCCGCCGGCCCCGGCGCCCCGCCACCCCCAGCCGCTCCCGGTGTAGGTCACGCCCGCCGTGTTGTTGTACTGCTGCGCACCGCCGGGCTTGACGACACTCACCGTGGTGGAGGCCTGCGCACGCCAGATGCCCAGGGTCACGGTGCTGCCGGGGGCGAGCGTGTTGTAGACGGTCCAGAAGCTGTCGCGGTCCGTCACGCCGGTCCCGTTCACGGACCGGATCACGTCGAGGGGGCGCAGCCCCTGCCCGTGGGCGTAGGAGGCGGAGGGGACGACCGGGAGGTACAGCCCGTCGAAGTCGCCGAGCCCGACGGCCGACTGGGTGGCCTTGTCGTACACCTGCCGGGCGGTGGCGCCCATGAGCGGCTCGGGCTGGGTCTCGATCACGGTGTCGGGCTGGGGGGCGGCCGGCCAGCCGACCGCGGGGGGCGTGGCCTCCCCCGGCCTTCCGGTACCGAAGCGGTTCATCGGGAAGTCGACGAATCCCAGGGCCTTCGCGGGCGAGTCCGCAGCCGGCGTGTAGTCGGTCATACCGGGCGAGTCCCACGGTGATCCGCCGGCGAACCGCGGATCCGCGGTCACCGAGTGGGTGTCCAGGTGGCCCGCGCCCCAGACGTCCGGCAGGGTGACCGGCCGGCCGTTGTCCCAGAACAGGTTGTTGTCGGCGGTGTACCGGGCCGCGGCGGGATCACTGCCGGTGAGCGAGTAGGGCGAGTCCGCCAGGATGATGTTCCTGGCGATGGAGTCGCCGTTGTCGCGGTGCGAGATCTGCTCGTAGACCGATCCGCCCACGACGATGTTGTTGGTGACCGTCCGCTTGAATCCGTCCCGCAGCTTGATGCCCGCGCCCAGCAGCAGGTTGTTCTTCACGACGTAGTTGCTCGAACCGTCGTCCAGGTCGACGGCCCATTCGCTGTTGTGCCAGATCCGGTTGTTGCTGATCGTGATCGGCCGGACGACGTCGAGCAGCGAGTAGCTCTTCTGCAGGGCGTCGGACTCCGCGCTGGGGTTGGTGCTGGGCCCGGCGATGGGCCAGTACCTGTCGCGTCCCCAGGCGTTGACGGGCCCGTGGTCCGACGTCTCCTTCACGCAGTCGAAGATGTCGTTGTACTGGATCCGGTGCCCGCCCCAGGTGCCGTCGTTGACGTTGACGCAGGAGCGCGGGCTGCCGTGGATGGTGTTGTGGGCGACGGTGACGCTGCTGCTCATCGAGATGTTGACCCCGGCGCTCTGCTTCTCGAACCGGCCCATGTCCGCCATGCTGTTGCCGCTGACGTCGATGTCGCGCGGATAGTCGTCGGTCCTGGGGCCGGGGGTCAGGTCCGTGGGCGGATCGACCATGTGCGCCCAGGTCGAGGGGTTCCGGACGGCCCGGGTGGAGCCCACCACCTGCACGTCGCTCGCGCCGGAACCCGTGAAGGTGTTCCCGGTGACGGCGTCGCCCTTGTTGTAGCCGTCGATGAAGACGCCGTTGCCGCCGGCCTGGACGAAGGCGGAGCGGGAGACGGTGATGTTCCGGGCGTTCTTGATGTGGACGGCCCCGGCCCGCGCCACCGCCCAGTCACCGAGCTGCAGCGGCTCGTACGGGGTGTCGAAGAGGGTCCGGTGCGTGGCGGTGAAGGTGAACCCGTCGAACGTGAGGTCGTGGACGGGGCGGGAGGCGGACGCGCCCTCGACCCGGACGAGTTCGTCCAGTTCGGCGGTGTCCACCGTGGTCCTCGACAGGTCGGTGCCGGCCGGCGGGATCATGTACAGCTTCCCGGCGTCCCTGTCGTAGAACCACTCGCCGGGCGCGTCGAGTTCCTCGAACACGCCCTCCGCGACGACGTGCGCGGTGTCCACGTCGCCGCCCCGGTTGTTGTCGCCGACCCATTTCAGCTTGAGGCCGGACGCGTCCCGCCCGGTGATCGTGTAGTCGTTGCCGCCCCAGTGGGCGGAGTGCAGGCCGCGGATGTCCCCGGTGGACGGGTTCTTCCACTGCGCCGACCGGGCGTTGAGGGCCGCCATGGTGGTCGAGCCGTTGAGTACGGCCGTGCCCGCGTCGAAGTTCGGGTAGCGGGCGAGCACTTGCCGGGTGCCGCCCACGAACAGCCCGTCGATCTTCCGGTGCGCCCCGATGTCCGCCACCCGGATCGCGCTGTCGTGCGGGTCGGTGGTCCACGCTGCCGTCACCCTGCGGCCCCCGCTGAGGACGGCCCGCTCGCCGGGGTACGAGGAGTAGGTCACCGGGGCGGACGCGCTGCCCGAGTCGGCGGCGCCGAACTTCAGGGTGGCTGCGGGGTGGTAGGTGCCGCCGCGGACCCACACATGGACCGGGTGCCCCGCCCCGGACGCCTTTCGCGCGGAGCTCTGCGCGGCCGCCAGGGTCAGCAGGGGGCTGCGCGTGGACTGCCCGGAGTTCCGGTCGCTGCCGGACGCCGATACGTAGATGTTCCTGGCCGCCGGGGCGTGGTCCGCCGCGGCCGCGGTGCCCGCGGTGAGGGCGGGGGCCGCGCCCACGGCGACGGCGGCGAGGAGCGCCGTCGTCGCGAGCCGCCGTTTCGGGGCGGCTCTGCCTCCTGGTCTGTCGTCTGAGCTGCGGTGCACGTCTGACTCCCTGACACGGTAGGGGGCGAACTGTCCAGCAGATGCGTCGATCGCGATGTTCTTTCATCCGATGTATTGATGGATTCGCGATCGGGCGGAACTCTGCTATCCACTTCATCCAGGTGTCAAGACAGCAGACAGAACCCGGCCAACTCAAGTCCGATCAGCTGGTGTACGGAGACACAACCCCCTTCGCGTTCTGTGCAGTTGTCCGATGTATCAGGGAGAGCGCGGAAGGGGGCGGTCATGTCGACCGCCCCCTTCCGTGGCACACCCCGGCCGAGGTCACTGCCGGCGCACGCCCCCCAGCTCCCGCGCGATGTCCCCCACGGCCGCCCAGCTGAAGGCCATGGCGGGGCCGATGGTCGCCCCCGGTCCGGGATAGGTCTCGCCCATCACCGCCGCGGACACGTTGCCCGAGGCGTACAGCCCCCTGATGGCGCTGCCGTCCTCGCGCAGGACCCGCGCGGACCCGTCGGCGACCAGTCCGCCCTTGGTGCCGATGTCCCCCGGGTGGACGGGAATGGCGTAGTACGGGGCCTTGTCGAGCGGGGCGAGGTTGGGATTGAGCAGCGTCGGGTCGCCGTAGTACCGGTCGTAGACGCTGTCGCCCCGCCGGAAGTCCTCGTCACGGCCCGCCCGCGCGAAGCCGTTGAAGCGGTCGACGGTGGCGCGCAGCCGCTCCGGTCCCGCTCCGATCAGGGCGGCCAGCTCCGGCAGTGTCCGCGCCTTCTTGACGAAGCCGCTCGCCAGCCAGTCCTTCGGGAAGGGCTGCCCCGGGAAGAGGCCCATGAAGATGTAGCGCGCCCTGGACCGGGCGTCGAGGATCAGCCAGGACGGCACGGTGGAGGCGCCGGGCCGGTCGTTGGCGTACATCTCGTCGACGAACTGGTGATACGGGGCAGCCTCGTTGGCGTACCGCTCCCCCGCGCCGTTGACGATGACCATGCTGGGGATGCCGCGGTCGGCGACCAGGAAGAACGGCTTCTCACCGGGGCCGGGCGGTACGACGGACGGCGCGCCCCACATCTTGTCGAGCAGGTCCGTCGCGGCCCCCGCCTCGACGCCGAGCCGCAGTGCGTCCCCGGTCTGCCCGTCCGATGCCGAGGTCCAGGCGGTCGAGGTGGGCGCGGGCAGGTACTTCTCGCGCAGCTCCTGGTCGTGCGAGAAGCCGCCGGAGGCGAGGACGACACCGCCGTGCGCCCTGATGGTGACGGCCGAGCCGTTGCGCTCGGCGCGCACACCGGCGATCCGGCCGTCCTCCTCCACCAGGCCGGTGAGCGGAGTGGAGAGCCACAGCTCACCGCCGAGCGCGTCGAGCGACTGGCGCATCCGGGCGATCAGCGCCTCACCGAGCGCGGTCGGCTTCGCGCCCGCGGCCAGCGCTCCGACCGCCTTCATACCGACCCTCAGCGAGGTCTTCCGGCCCTCCCAGGTGCGGGCGACCATATTGAGGAAGCGGAAGTCGTACGAGGTGATGGTGAGCCCGTACGTGGGCAGACCGGCCCGGCGCATGGTGGCGCGGCGGTCGGGCGGGAGCTTCTTGAGGTCGAAGACCAGCGGCTCGATGGAGCGGCCCTGCGGGTAGCCGCCGAGCGCCTCGGGAAAGTAGTCGGAGTAGCCGGGGGTGTAGGCGAACCGGACCGTGGTGCGGTCGTGGAACTCGCGGACCATGCGCGGTCCGTGCTCCAGATAGGCGTCCTTGCGCTCGGCGGGCACCCGGTCGCCGACCGTCGCGTCGAGGTAGGCGCGGGCCTTGGCGGGGGTGTCGCCGAGGCCGGCGGCGTCCAGGTGGAAGTTGCCCGGTACCCAGATCGCGCCGCCGGACAGGGCGGTGGAGCCGCCGTACAGCTCCGTCTTCTCGATCACCAGGGCGCTCAGGCCGCGCAGCCGTGCGGTGATGGCCGCCGCGAGTCCGGCGGCGCCGGATCCGACGACGACCACGTCGTAACTGTGGTCCCAGCGGGTGTTCATGGGGCGGTCCTCTCCGGCCGGGCGCCGGTCGGCGCCGGCGCCCGGTCACGTTTCACGGCTGTGGTCCGCGGCGGGCGGGGGCGGCTGTCCGGCCGCTCCGCGCCGCCGGACCACGCGCCGGGGTTCATCGGAAGTCACCTGCCGCGTAGGCGCTGCCGAAGTAGAGCAGGGGCGATCCGTCCGGCCTGGCGACGAGTTCGAGCACCTCGCCGGTGACGACCAGGTGGTCGCCCGCCTCCTGGACGCTGTGCAGCGCGCAGTCCACGGTGGCCAGGGCGCCGTCGATCCGTACGGTGCCGTGCTCCGACACCGTCCAGCCGACGCCGTCGAACTTGTCGCCCCCGCGTCCGCCGAGGGCGGCGCAGACCTCGCGCTGCTCCTCGGCGAGGACGCTGACGGCGAAACGCCCGGTGCGCGCGACCTGCGGCCAGCTGGTCGACGCCTTCCCGACGCAGAGCATGACCAGCGGCGGGTCGAGGGAGAGCGAGGCGAAGGACTGGCAGGCCAGGCCCACCGGCCTCCCCTCGCCGTCGGCGGACGCGACGACCGTGATGCCGCTCGCGAACCGGCCGAGCACCTCCCGGAAGCCGGCCGGGGCGACCTGCTCCGTCAGCCGTTCCACTGGTGGCCCCAGAAGCTGTCGGCGGTCATCTCCTTGGCGACCCAGGTGGCGTCGTCGACGAGGCGGCCCTCGGTGCCGTACTCGACCTGGAAGCCGCCGGGTGCCTGCGCGTAGAAGGACACCATCAGGTCGTTGGTGTGCCGGCCGAGGGTGGAGGCGACGGGGATGCCGGCCGCGTGGAGGCGGTCGTAACCACGCCCCACGTCGTCGAGCGTGGCCACCTCGACCATGAAGTGCACGATGCCGGGCGCCATCAGGCCCGGGTAGAGGCCCAGGCTGTGGTGGCGGGGGTTGCACCCCATGAAGTGCATCCAGTGGACGTCACGGTCGGGGGCGCCGCCCGGCACGATCGCGGCGGGCAGCCGCATCGAGTCGCGCAGGGTGAAACCGAGGAGCCCCTCGTAGAAGTCGTACGCCTCCTCGATGGCGGGGGCGGGGAGCACCACATGGCCGAGGCCCAGGTCGCCGGTGACGAAGCGGTTGCCGTACGGGGTGACGGCCGGGGTGTGGTCCTGTGCCTGGCCCCAGAAGATCTCCAGCTGGTTGCCCGCCGGGTCCTGGCAGTGGAACATGCCCCGCACCCGCCGGTCGGCGAGCTCGTCGGGCTTGGCGTCCTCGACCTCGACTCCGGCCGCCGTGAGCTCCGTGCGGGCGGCGGCGAGCGCTGCGGCGTCGCGCACCTCCCAGCCGGCGGCCAGCAGCCGGTCGGTGGCGCCGCGCACGATGGTGATGCGGTGCGCGCGGTCGTCGAGCCGCAGCCGCAGGGTGTCCTCGGTCGAGCCGGGCGCCTCGATCATGCCGAGGACGTCGAGCGTGAAGGCACGCCACTCATCGAACCCGGCGGTTTCCAGACGCAGATAGCCCAGAGCGCGTATATCCATGAACCAGGTGCCTCTCAGTGCGTGAAGAAGTCGACGGCGAGCCGGTTGAACTCGTCGGCCTGTTCGGTCTGCGCCCAGTGGCCGCAGTGCGGGAAGACATGGAGCCGGGCGTCGGGGATCGCCTTGAGCGCCACCAGTGCGCCGTCGAGCGGGTTGGCGCGGTCCTCGCGGCCCCAGGTGAGCAGCACGGGTGCGGTGATGCGGTGGGCCTCGCGCCACAGCATGGTGTCCTGCTGCCAGGCCGGGTTGGCGAAGGACGCGGCCATCCGTGCGTTGCCGAGCTTGGCGCCGGGGCCGGTGGCCTGGGCCCAGCGCTCCTCGATCAGTTCGTCGGTGACGATCGCCGGGTCGTAGGCGAGTGTGGTCAGGAAGGTGCGCAGCTGGTCCTTGGTCGGCTCGGCGGCCGCGCTGAACTCGAAGAGCCGCTTGATGCCTTCGGTGGGGTCGGCGGCGAAGAGGTTGAGGGAGATCCCGCCGGGCCCCATCAGCAGCAGCTTGTCCACCTTCTCCGGATGGTTGAGCGCCATCCGCACGGAGGTGCCGCCGCCGAGCGAGTTCCCGATGAAGTGGGCGCGGGCGATGCCCAGTTCATCCATCAGGGCGGCCACGGCGTCCGCGCTGTAGCTGAAGAAGTCCTGGTCGAGTTCGGGCTTGTCGGATGCGCCGAAGCAGGGCTGGTCGACGAGGAGCGTGCGGAAGTGCTCGGCGAAGACCGGCAGGTTGCCGCCGAAGTTGGACCAGCCGGAGGCGCCGGGGCCGCCGCCGTGCAGCATGATCACGACGGGTGCGCCGGGGTCGGCGGGCCCGGCCTCGTGGTAGTGGATGCTGAGTCCGGCGGCCTTGGCGGTGCGCGAGGTGGAGTCGTGGTCGATCACAGCATCGTGTCCTGGGGGTCGAGGCCGAGGGCTCCGCGGCCGAAGAGGACGAGCGCGCGCTCGGGGTCGTTGGCGGCGTGGCCGCGGGCGTTGTGGGCGTCGCGCCAGGCGCGCTGGATCGCGTTGCCGCCGGTGCGCATGGCGCTGCCGCCGGCGTTCTCCATCAGCAGGTCGACGGCGGCGACCGCGCGCTCGGTGGCGAGCACCTGGTCGCGGCGGGTGCGGGTGCGCAGCGCGGTCGGCAGTTCCTCGCCGCGTTCGGCGCACTCGTACAGCTCCGTGATGTTCCGGACGAGCTGCAGCCAGGAGGCGTCGATGTCGCTGGCGGCGCGGGCGATGCGCACCTGCGCGAAGGGGTCCTCGGCGACCTGCTGCCCGTACGAGACGCGTATCCGCTCGCGGGTGGCGGCGACGTAGCTGTCGTACGCGCCTTCGGCGATGCCGATCACCGGGGTGGAGATGGTGGTGGTGAAGACCGAGGCGTACGGCAGTTGGTAGAGCGGTTCGGGGTTGTGCCGGCGCCCGGGGGCCTCCAGGGCGGTGACCGGTCCGAAGCTCAGGGCGCGGTGGTCGGGGACGTACGCGTCCTCGATGATGATGTCGTTGCTGCCGCTGCCGCGGAGTCCGACGGTGTCCCAGACGTCGTCGATGCGGTACTCGGTGCGCGGCACCAGGAAGGTGCGCATGTCGACGGGTTTGCCGTCGGCGTCGTTGATGATGCCGCCGAGCAGCGCCCAGTCGGCGTGGTCGCAGCCGGAGGAGAAGCGCCAGCGCCCGGAGAGGCGGAAGCCGCCGTCGACGGGGGTGACCTTGCCGGTCGGGGCGTACGAGGAGCAGATGCGGACCCGGTCGTCCGGGCCCCACACCTCTTCCTGGGCGCGCCGGTCGTACAGCCCGACGTGCCAGGGGTGGACGCCGACGACGGAGGCGACCCAGCCGGTGGACCCGCAGGCCCTGGCGATCTCTCTGACGGCGTTGTAGAAGACGGCGGGGTGTGCGGCGTAGCCGCCGTACGCCTTGGGCTGGAGGAGCCGGAAGAAACCGGTCTCGGCGAGTTCCTTGATGGAGGTGTCCGGCACGCGGCGCAGCGCCTCGGTCTCGGCGGCGCGCTCGCGCAGGGTCGGGGCAAGGGCCCGCACTGCGGCGAGGACTTCGTCGGCACTCATGCGCATCCCCTCTCGGTCGTCCTGGATGGATGCGAGGAACCTACGCTTTTACTATTCCGAAACGAAATACCTTCTTCCCGCTGAGCGGGAACCGTGGAAGCCTCACGGCATGGCAGAGCAGCCGCCCTCACTGTTGGAGAAGGCCGCCCTGGTGCTGGGCGCGTTCGAAGGCCCGGCACCCCGGCTGACGCTGACCGATGTGATGCACCGCTCGGGTCTTCCGCGCTCGTCGGTGCACCGCATACTCGATCAGCTCGTCCGCCTGCGCTGGCTCGACCGGGAGGGCCGCGACTACCGGCTCGGCATGCGGATGCTGGAGCTCGGCGCCCTGGCCTCGCACCACAACCGGCTGCGCCGGGCGGCTCTGCCGCATCTGCACGCGCTGCACGAGTCCACCGGGCACGTGGCGCACCTCGCCGTGCTCGACGGGCCCGAGGTGGTGTACCTGGAGCGCATCGGCGGCGCCCAGGACGGGGGCGTGCCCTCGCGGGTGGGCGGCCGGCAGCCCGCGTACTGCACGGGGACCGGCAAGGCGATCCTCGCGTTCAGCGAGGAGGCGCTCGTCGCCGAGGCGGTGCGGGCGGGGCTGCGGCCGCGCACGGCCCGCACGATCACCCGGCCGGTGACGTTCCATCAGGAGCTGGCGCGGATCCGGGACCGGGGCGTGGCCTTCGACGTCGAGGAGGCGTTCCGGGGGGTGTCCTGCGTGGCGGCGCCGCTGCGGGGCGCGGGCCGGGCCATCGCCTCGGTGTCGCTCTGCGGCAACGGGACACACCGCGAGCTGGAGCGGCTGGCCCCCGTGGTGCTGGCCACGTCCCGGGCGGTGTGGCGCTCGCTCTTCGGGCCGGGGCGCGCCGAGGCGCGGCCGCGGACGTCCGCGGCCACCGCCCCCGTCCCCGCGCCGGCGGTGGCCACGCCCATCGACGCGGCCGAGATGGACAACATGATGTCGTGGCTGCGGTTCGCCGACTGGATGTGAGGCGGGACTTCCCCGGCCGCATCAGGAAGAGCGGGTCAGGAGCAGCAGGTCAGGAGTAGCTGATGCTGATCCGCTCACTGGCCGGCAGCGCCTGGCAGGCCAGGATGTAGCCGTCCGCACGGTCCTGGTCGTCCAGGACGTCGTCGCGGACCACGGTGACCTCCCCCTCGACCACCCGGCAGGCGCAGGCGGCGCAGGAGCCCTCCCGGCAGGAGTACGGGGCGTCGATCCCGGCGGCGAGCAGGGCGTCCAGCAGCGGGGTGGTGGCTCCCCACGCCACCTGGTGGGTCTCGCCGTCCAGCTCGACCACCGCCAGGGCGCCTTCGCCGTCCGGCCCGGCGGACTCCGCGGGCTCCACCGGGACCGTACGGAAGACGTCCCCGGTGAGGGAGAAGAACCGTTCCCGGTGGATGGCGGCGGGGGCGGCTCCAGCGGCGCGGAGGGCGGCGTCCACCGCGTCCATGAAGGGCGCGGGTCCGCAGAGGTACGCGCGGTGGCCGGCGTAGGGCTCCAGGAGCCCGGCGAGCCGGTCCGCGGCCGGCAGGCCGTCGAGCGTCTCCAGCCAGTGCAGGACCAGAAGCCGCCTTGGATGGGCCTCGGCGAGCCTCCGGAGTTCCTCCCGGAAGATCACCGAGGTCTCGTCGCGGTTGGCGTACAGGAGCACGACGCGTCCCCGGCCCCCGGCCAGTGCCGCCTTGGCGAGGGAGATCACCGGGGTGATGCCGCTGCCCGCGGCCGCCAGCAGCAGATCGCCGTCCAGCGGGCCGGAGCCGAAGGTGCCGGCCGGGGGCAGCACCTCCAGTTCGTCCCCCTCGCCGATGTGGTCGCAGAGCCAGTTGGAGCCGTGGCCGCCCGCCACCCGCTTCACCGTGATCTTCATCGGTTCGCCGGAGTGCGGGGAGCTGGCGAGGGAGTAGCACCGTGCGGCCACTCCCCCGCCGGGACCCGGCAGTCGCAGCGTCAGGAACTGGCCGGGACGGTAGGCGAGTACGCCGTCGGCCGGGTCCAGGACGAAGGAGTACGCGTCGGCCGTCTCGGCCACCACCGCGGTGACCCGGACCCGGTGCGTACGGGCCGAAGGCACCTGGGGCAGCTCAGGCATCGGCCACCGCCAGCCGTCCGTCGCCGACGGCGCGGTCGATGCTGTCGCGCAGGGACGCGCAGGTGCGCATCCGGTCCTGGTACT
Source organism: Streptomyces sp. NBC_01471 (assembly GCF_041438865.1). Lineage (NCBI taxonomy): Bacteria > Bacillati > Actinomycetota > Actinomycetes > Kitasatosporales > Streptomycetaceae > Streptomyces > Streptomyces sp. NBC_01471. The sequence goes on along the minus strand of NZ_CP109450.1, from coordinate 7,771,811 downwards.
CGGCGCAGACCGCCGCCGCGTCGGCCGTCCACTGCACGGAGGTGTGGGCCATGGAGAACTTCTCGCACAGGACCTGGTTGCCGCAGGCCGCGCACTCGACCGGTGTCATGTCAGCCCTCGCTCCGGTGGCGCGCCACGTTCTCGTCGACCTCGCGCTGCCACGCGGCGGTGGCACGGGCGGTGTCGATCTCGAACTCGAAGCGCTGGGTCATCTCGTCCTTGACGTCGCCCGCGTTCACATAGAACTGCTCGTACCAGCGGCGCAGTTGGTAGACCGGGCCGTCCTCCTCCGAGAGGAGGGGGTTGTCGATGCGGGTCTTGTTCTTCCAGATGTGCACGTCCTGCTCGAAGCCGACGGCAAGGCCGTCCGACGTGAGCCGCGCCGCGTCCGCCGCCTGCTCGTCCGTCATCCCGGGCAGCTTCTTGACGATCGCTCCGTACATCAGCAGGAAGCTGTCCGAGTCGATCGGATAGTGGCAGTTGATCAGCACGCTCTCCATGTCCACGTCCGCGCCGACGTCGCTCCACATGTAGTCGATCATGTACGAGGGGCCGTGGTACGAGGCGTCGGAGCGGAGCACGCCCTCGGTGCTGAGGGTGCCGAGGTCGACGTCACCTCGGGGTGAACTCTCCATGTACTGGGTGGCGGTGTGGCCTTCGAAGACGTTCTTGAAGTACGTCGGGAAGCAGTAGTGCACGTAGAAGAAGTGCGCCATGTCGACGACGTTGTCCACGATCTCGCGGCAGTTGGAGTTCTCCACCCGCAGGACGTTCCAGCTCCAGTCGCTCCACTCGTCGCTGAAGACCCCTTCGATCCGGGGGATGCTGACGCCGGGCGGCGGCGGCTTCCCCTCGGGGTCGTGCCAGACGAAGAGCTGCTTGTTCTCCTCCACGGTGGTCCAGGCCCGGGTGCGGGCCCGCGGCGGCACCCGGCGCGCGTAGGGGATTCCCGCGCAGCGGCCGTTGCCCGACCAGCGCCAGTCGTGGAAGGGGCAGGCGACCGCGTCGCCCTTGACCGTGCCCTGGGCGAGGTTGCCGCCCATGTGCGGGCAGTACGCGTTGAGGACGTGCAGCTCACCGTCGTCCTGGCCCTGGAAGACCACGAGCCGGGTGCCGAACGCCTCGATCTCGTGCGGCTCCCCGTCCTTGAAGGAGTCGGCGAGGCCGAGGCAGTGCCAGCCCCGCGCGAAGCGGGTGGGCGGCGCGGCCGCCTCAATGACGCGGACCTCTTCGCTTGCTGCGGTCATCTTGTGCCTCCTTGGTGGTGGTGTCGCATCGGGGCCGGCTGCGGGGGGGGGATCCGTGTCAGCGTCCGGCCGAGAGTTCGAGGGCGATGTCGATGAGCTGGTCCTCCTGGCCGCCGACGAGCTTCCGCTCGCCCGCGCGCAGCAGGATCTCGGCGCCGGAGACGCCGTACCGCTCGGCCTGGCGGTAGGCGTGCTTGAGGAAGCTGGAGTAGACCCCCGCGTGCCCCATCAGCAGGGCGAGCCGGTCGAGCCGGCACTCGTCGTCCATCACGGGGCGGACGGCGTCCTCGGCCGCGTCGATGATCTTGAGGACGTCGATGCCGGTGCGGATGCCCATCTTGGCGCAGACGGCGACGAGCGCCTCCACGGCCGTGTTGCCCGCTCCGGCACCGAGCCGCCGTGTCGAGCCGTCGATCTGGAGCGCTCCGGCCCGGATCGCGGCGATCGAGTTGCCGGTGCCGAGTGCGAGGTTCTCGTGGCCGTGGAAGCCGACCTGTGCGTCGTCGCCGAGTTCGGCGACGAGTGCGGCGACCCGGTCGGTCACGTCGTCCATGACCATGGCGCCGGCCGAGTCGACCACGTACACGCACTGGCAGCCCGCGTCGGCCATGATGCGGCCCTGCCGGGCCAGCGCTTCGGGTGGAGTGGAGTGCGCCATCATCAGGAAGCCGACGGTCTCCAGGCCCATGTCGCGGGCCAGCCCGAAGTGCTGGACGGAGATGTCCGCCTCGGTGCAGTGCGTGGCGATGCGGCAGATGGCGGCGCCGTTGGCGTGGGCGGCGCGGATGTCGTCCTTGACGCCGAGTCCGGGGAGCATCAGGAAGGCGATCCGGGCCTGCCGCGCCGTTTCCACGGCGGCCTTGATGAGGTTCTGTTCGGGGGTGGCGGAGAAGCCGTAGGTGAAGGAGGATCCGCCGAGTCCGTCGCCGTGCGTGACCTCGATGACGGGAACCCCGGCGCCGTCGAGTGCGGTGACGACCGACCGTACGTGCTCCTCGGTGAACTGGTGGCGCATGGCGTGCGATCCGTCACGCAGCGAGGAGTCGGTGACGCGGATGTCGAGCGTGTCCGAGTAGGGCATCTGGTACTCCTCAGCGGCCGGGCGCGAGGAGCGCCTTGGCGAACTCCTCGCCGACCTTGGTGGCGGCGGCGGTCATGATGTCGAGGTTTCCGGCGTACGGCGGGAGGTAGTCGCCCGCACCCTCCACTTCCAGGAAGACCGCGACGCGGGCCATGCCGCCGCTCTCCGGGGTGGGGTCGTCGAACTGCGGCTCGGAGCGCAGCCGGTAGCCCGGCACGTACGAGGCGACGTCCTCGGCGACCTGCTTGACGGAGAGGGCGATGGCATCGCGGTCGGCGTCCTCGGGAATGGCGCAGAACACGGTGTCCCGCATGATCACGGGCGGGTCGGCGGGGTTCAGGATGATGATGGCCTTGCCGCGCTCCGCGCCGCCGATGTCCTCGATGCCGCGGGCGGTGGTCCGGGTGAACTCGTCGATGTTGGCCCGGGTTCCCGGCCCTGCCGACACCGAGGAGACGGACGCCACGATCTCCGCGTACCGGACGGGGACGATCCGCGAGACGGCGTAGACCATGGGGATCGTGGCCTGGCCGCCGCACGTGATCATGTTGACGTTCGGCTGGTCGAGATGGGCGCGCAGGTTCGCGGGCGGTACGACGGCGGGGCCGACCGCTGCCGGGGTGAGGTCGATGGCGCGGATGCCGAGTTCGGCGTAGCGGGGGGCGTTGGCCCGGTGCACGGCGGCGGAGGTCGCCTCGAAGACGAGGTCCGGGCGCTCGTCGCCGTCGAGGAGCGGTCCGACTCCGTCGGGGCTGGCCTCGATCCCTGCCGCGCGGGCCCGGGCGAGCCCTTCGCTGGCCGGATCGACGCCGATCATCCAGCGGGGTTCGATGTACGGGGACCGCAACAGCTTGTGGAGCAGGTCGGTCCCGATGTTGCCGGAGCCGACGATGGCGGCGGTCGCCTTGGTCCTGTTGGTCATCATCACCTCAGATGAAGGAGAGCGAGACCGGGCCGAGCCCGGTGAAATCGGCGGTGTAGGTCTGGCCCGCCTCGACGTCGACAGCCCTGGTGCACGACCCGGGCAGCACCAGATGGCCCTTCTTCAGCGGGACGCCGAAGCGCGCCACGGTGCGGGCCAGCCAGGCCACGGAGGCCGCGGGGTCGCCGAGTACGGCGTCGCTGCGGCCCGCGGCGATCTGCTCGGAGCCGCGGCGCAGCACGGCGTCGATGGCCTTGAGGTCCAGTTCGCGCGGGTCGCGGCCGTCGCCGGTGACGTATCCGGCGGACGAGGCGTTGTCGGCGACGGTGTCGGCGATGGCGATGCGCCAGTCGGCGATCCGGCTGTCGATCAGCTCGATGGCGGGGACGACGCGTTCGGTGGCGGCGAGTACGTCCGCCGTGGTGCAGCCCTCGCCCGGCAGGTCGTCGCCCAGCACGAAGCCGACCTCGACCTCGATACGCGGCGCGCAGTACCGGCCGACGGCGACCGGCCGGCCGGCCGGCAACCGCATGTCGTCCATGAGGTGGCCGTAGTCGGGCTCGTCGACGCCCATCATGCGCTGCATGACGGGCGAGGACAGCCCGACCTTGTGGCCGTGCACGGATGCCCCGGCGGCGACCCTGCGGCCGATGCCGAGCAGCTGGATCTCGTACGCGTCCTCCGTACCGATTCCCGGGAACAGCTCGGTCAGCGGGGCGATGGGCCGCCGGTCGCGCTCGGCCGCGCCGAGCGCGTCCGCTGCGGTCTGCCGTTCACTGGCCGTGAGCATGGGCGGTCCTCCGCGAAAAGGGTGGGGCTGACGGGTGGTGGGACTGAGAAGTGGGGCTGAGAGGGCGCCGGCCCACGAAGTGGTGCCGGGCCTACGAGGCAGTGCGAAACCGGTGGTGGGACTGTGTGCCGAGGCTAGGCCGCGGTCCCCGGCGCGGCCGAGCGGCTGCTCCCGCTCAGTGGGAAACCCGCGCAGGCCGGTCGGTTTCGCGCGGCGGCCCCAGCAGCCGGGGGCGCTGGTGTTCCCGCAGGCGGGGCGCGTGTGACGGCTGTGCGGGAGCTTGTGACGGCCCGGCCGGCTCAGGTCCCGGGCCGGGCCGCGCGACAACCCCGCCGGCGGCACCTCCCCGGGGAGCGGATCCGCTGCTACCTTCCCGTCCAGCATCCGTCCGCCGCACCGGGCGGAGCAGCGACGACGCCTGTCCACCCCGTACCGGGTGGACGCCGGTCACCGCTGCCCGAGCCGGATTCCACCGCTCGCCGGGTGGGGCCCCCGACCGCCGGCGCCAGGGAGCATCCCGCGCCGCTCCGGGGGCCGCTGCCCACAGCGGGACGGCCGGCCGCACTGCCCGCACCGCCCCGGTCCCCGGCCGGATCCCCCGCACGTCACCCTGCCACCGCCCCCTGGGAGTTGTTCCGATGCTCCGTACCCGAAACCCGAACCGAAACCGGGCCGCGGCCCGCACCACCGTGGCCCGCACCGCCATGGCCCGCGTCCTGACCGCCGCGCTCGGCACGGCCCTGGTGCTCACCGGGTGTTCCCACCCGTCGCATACGTCCCACCCGTCGCACAGCGCGCATCCGGACACCACGAAAGCCGCCGGCTCGCGGCCGACGGCGCCCGACGCCCGGCACATCGCGCTCAAGGGTGCGGTCAACGTCCGTGACCTGGGCGGATACCGGACCAGCGACGGCAAACAGCTGCGCTACGGAGTCGTGTTCCGCGGTGACGCACTCGGCAAGCTCACCCCGGCGGACCTCACCGTGGCATCGAAGCTCGGACTCAGGTCGGTGGTCGACTTCCGGCTTCCCGTCGAAGTGAGGACCGACGGCGCCGACCGGCTCCCGAAGGGCGCGTCCGCCGTCCCGCTGCCGATCGACGACACCGGGCTGTACGAACGGACGACGGCGGCCATCGGCAGCCGTGACCCCGCCGAGCAGCAGAAGGCGCTGGGCGGCGGGAAGGGCGCGGAGACGATGCGGCGGATCTACCGCACGTTCGTCACCGAGGCCGGGGCCCGCCGCCAGTTCGCCCGGGTCCTGGACACCCTCGCCGACGGCAAGGGGTTGCCGCTGCTCTTCCACTGCACCTCGGGCAAGGACCGTACCGGCTGGATGAGTTACGTCCTGCTGCGCGCGCTGGGAGTGCCGGCCGCCACGGCCGAGGCGGACTACCTGCTCTCCGACGACATCCGCAGGAGCGCCGACCTCAAAACCCGCGACGGTCTGAAGAAGTCGGGGATCATGCGGGACCCGCAGCTGATCGTCCCGTTGCAGGAGGTCCGCAAGGACTATCTCGGCGCCGCGCTCACCGAGGCCGACCGGCGGTACGGCAGTTTCGACGCCTACCTCTCGAAGGGGCTCGGCCTGGATGCCGGGACGCTGCGCAGGCTCCGCACGAGCCTGCTGACATGACCGGCTGCCCGTCGGCGCCCGGCACCCCAGCGCGGTCAGGCCCGGGCTTCCTTCGGCAGGCCGAGGACCCGCTCCGCGATGATGTTGCGCTGGATCTCGTTCGAACCGGCGTAGATGGTGTCGGCGCGGGAGAAGAGGAACAGCCGCTGCCAGTCGCCGAGATCGTACGGTGCGCCGTCCGCCAGCATGCCGTCCGCGCCGCAGACGTCCATCGCCAGTTCGCCGAGCTCCCGGTGCCAGGTCGCCCAGTAGATCTTGCTGATGGAGGCCTCGGGCCCGGGAGCCCCGGCGGCCGCGCCGTCGAGCATCCGCAGCGCGTTGAAGCGGATGATCTCCAGTCCGGTCCAGGCCCGGGCCAGCCGGTCGCGGATGAGCGGGTCCCCGGCGGCGCCGTTGCGGCGCGCCAGGGCGATCAGCTCCTCCAGCTCGCGCCGGAACCCGACCTGCTGGCCGAGGGTGGAGACACCGCGCTCGAAGCCGAGGGTGGCCATGGCCACCCTCCAGCCGTCGCCGGGTTCGCCGACGACGTTGTCCGCGCCGGTACGGGCCGCGTCGAAGAAGACCTCGTTGAATTCGCTGGTACCGGTCAGCTGGGTGATGGGCCGTACCTCAACGCCCGGCTGGTCCATGGGCACGAGCAGGTAGGAGAGGCCCTCGTGCCGGTGCGTGCCCGGCCCGGTGCGGGCGACCAGGAAGCACCACTGGGACTCATGGGCCAGCGACGTCCAGATCTTCTGTCCGGTGACCGACCATCCGTCGGCGTCCCGCTCGGCGCGGGTACGGACGTTGGCCAGGTCGGAACCCGCGTCGGGCTCGCTGTACCCCTGGCACCACAGCTCCTCCACGGACCTGATCCCCGGGAGGAAGCGGTCCCGCTGGCCGTCCGTGCCGAAGGCGATGAGGGTGGGACCGAGGAGCTGTTCGCCGATGTGACCCACCCGGGCCGGGGCGTCGGCGAGCGCGTACTCCTCGTGGAAGGCGACCTGCTCCTCCAGGGTGGCGCCGCGGCCGCCGTACTCCTGCGGCCAGCCGATGCAGGTCCAGCCCGCGGCGGCCATGTGCCGTTCCCAGGCGAGCCGTTCGGCGAAGGCCTCGTGCTCCCGGCCGGGCCCGCCGCGGCCCTTGAGCGCGGCGAACTCTCCGGTGAGCCCGGACCGCAGCCACGTACGGAACTCGGAGCGGAACTTCTCGGTACTGCTCATGACACCTACACCTGCCAAACGATCGCTGGGGAGAAGAGGGCCGGCCACCGGCCGGTGCCGCGCCCGCTCCCGGGCGGGCCGGCCGGCCGGGGTCAGGCAGGGCGCTCGGCGCCGGCCCCGCGTGGTCCGACGAGTACCTCGGCGATCCGGTCGCGGTGCCCGGCCGGTGAACCGAAGAGCTGGGCCGAGCCGTGCGCCCGCTTGAAGTAGCGGTGGGCGTCGTGCTCCCACGTGATGCCGATCCCGCCGTGCAGCTGGATCATGTCCCCGGCCACCGCCGAGAACGCCTCGGAGCAGGCGGACTTGGCGACGGCCGCGTACCTCGACAGGTCCGGTGAGCCGTCGGCCGCCGCCCACGAGGCGCCGAGGGCGGCGGAACGGGCGGACTCGACGCGCACGAAGGCATCGGCGAGCCGGTGCTTCACGGCCTGGAACGAACCGACCGGCCGGCCGAACTGCACCCGGTCCCGCACATGGGCGACGGTGAGTTCGAGGCAGCGCTCCGCCGCGCCGACCTGTTCCGCGGCGAGAGCCGTACAGGCCAGGTCCCGTACGTGTGCGAGGACCCGGTCGCCGTCCGCACCGACGGCCCGGGCCTCTGTCCCGTCGAACCGCAGCGTCGCCTGCGGTCTGGTCAGGTCCATCGTGGTGTGCGCCTCGCGCTCGACACCGGCGGCCCCCGACGGGACGTGGAACAGCGCGAGCCCGGTCTCGGTACGGGCGGCGACCAGCAGGACATCGGCGTCGGCCCCGTCCAGGACATGGTCCTTGACCCCGGTGATCCGCCAGCCGTCGGCACCGCACACGGCACGGGCCCGTACGGCTTCCGGGCGCCACGACCCGTTCTCCGCCCAGGCGAGCGCCCCGGTGGTCCTGCCCTCCGCCAGCGCGGGCAGCAGCCCGGTGTCGCCCGCGGCCAGCAGCGCCTGGGTGGCGAGGACCGCGGAGCCCAGGTACGGGACCGGGGCGAGCGCCCGTCCGAGCTCCTCCATGACCACATGGACCTCGACGGGGCCGCATCCCGCTCCGCCGTGCTCCTCCGGGACCGCGAGACCGGCCGCCCCGATCTGCCGGGTGAGCGGCCCCCAGGCGGCGGCCCCTTCGTGACGGGCCAGCAACGACCGTACGGCCGTGCGCAGTTCCTGGTGCTCCTCGCCGAATCTCATCGGCTCTCTCCTTCCGGCTGGGCGGTCTGTTCGCCTTGCCGCGCGCTGGCGGGTACGTCCCTCGGTCCGTCCTGCGGGAAGTCCTGCGGGGTGTACTCCTTGGCGGCGCGCCGCAGTTCGGCCTTGAGGATCTTGCCGCTGGCGTTGCGCGGCAGCTCCGCGACGACGTGGAAGCGGCGCGGGACCTTGAAGTTGGCGAGCCGCTCCCGTGTCCAGGCGGTGAGTTCGGCCGGGTCGGGGCCCCGGCCGTCCTCGGTGACGAGGTAGGCGACGCCGACCTCGCCCAGCCGTTCGTCGGGGGCGCCGACCACCGCGGCCTCACTGATGAGTTCGTGGCCGCGCAGGACGTTCTCGACTTCGGCCGGGTAGGCGTTGAAGCCGCCTACGACGTACATGTCCTTGAGCCGGTCGGTGATCGAGAGGTAGCCGCGTTCGTCCAGTACGCCGATGTCGCCGGTGTGGAGCCAGCCGTCGCCGTCCAGGATTCCGGCGGTGGCCTCGGGGTCGTCCAGGTATCCGAGCATGACCTGTGGGCCGCGTACGGCGATCTCCCCCGCGCTCCCCGGGGGCAGGGGTTCGCCGTCCCGGCCGCCGGGGCCGACGACGCGGATCTCGGTCCCGGGCAGCGGCAGGCCCACGGAGTGCGAGACGCTCCACGCGTCGGCGTCGACGGGGCAGACCGCGACGACGCCCATGCACTCGGTGAGGCCGTAGGCCGTGAACACGCCCGGCGCGCCCAGCCGTTCGCGGATCTCGTCGACGAGCGCGACCGGCACGACGGCGGCCCCGGTACCCGCGAGGCGCAGCGCGGCGAGGTCGTGGCGACCGAGGTGCGGATGGCGGACCAGTCCGTGGAAGACGGTCGGCGGGGCGAGGAGCACACTGATCCGCTCGTCCGCGATCCGGCGCAGTACCCGGTCCACGTCGTAGACCGCCTCGGGGACCATCGCGACGCCGCGCAGCAGGCAGGCGACGAAGCCGGCCTTGTAGCCGAAGGTGTGGAAGAAGGGGTTGACCAGGAGATAGCGGTCACCGGGGCGCAGCGTGACGGCCCGGGACCAGGCCTCGATTCCGGCGAGCACCTGCCGGTGGGTGCTCATGACGCCCTTGGGGCGGCCGGTGGTACCGGAGGTGTACAGGATGTCGGCGAGGTCGTCGGGTCCGACGGCCGCGGCACGGGCTGCCCGCCGGACCTCGGAGACGTCCCGCCCGCGCGCGAGGCAGTCGTCCCAGCTCACCGCCGTCCCGGTCGCCGTGCCGCGGAGTACGACGACGGATGCGAGAGCGCCGGTGTCCTCCCCCGATTCGCTCAGCATGGCCACGTAGTCGATGCCGAGGAAGCCGCGTTCGGTGAGCAGGGTGCGGGCTCCGCTGCGGCGGATGATGTCGGCGGCCTCGGCTGCTTTGTAGCGGGTGTTGAGGGGAACGAGCACAGCCCCGGCGGAGAGCGCGCCGAGAGCGGCCGCGATCCATTCGCGGCTGTTGGAGGCCCATAGCGCCACCCGGTCGCCCGGCTCCACGCCGTGGGCGATGACGGCGCGCGCCGCGGCGTGGACCGCGTCACTCAGCTGTCCGAAACTCCAGCGGACCTCTCCGTCGGCGAGGGCGTCGAGGCCCGCGTACGCGCGGGCCGCGAAGTCGGTGAGCTGCGCGAGGGTGGTGGGTGGTGGCACCTGGTGTGCGCTGATGATGACCCTCCCTACTTGACGTGCGAGCGTGGCCGGTATCCAATCACACGTGTTTCGGTTAGGCATATACCTAGTAGGAACATTGGAGGCAAGCATGCCGACCCTCACCCCTCACTCCACCCCGGGATTCGACGACTCCATGCGGGAGGTGCTCAGCAGTTTCTGCACCGGAGTCGCGGTCATCACCGCGATGCAGGCCGACGGCCGCCCGACGGGCATGGCCGTCCAGTCCTTCTCGTCGGTGTCACTGGAGCCGCCGCTGATCTGCTTCTGCCCGGCCCTCACCTCGACGACCTGGCCGCACATCCGCGAGGCGGGCCGCTTCGCGGTGAACATCCTGGCCGCCGAACAGCAGCCGCTGTGCAGGCAGTTCGCGGTGACCGGAAAGGAGAAGTTCCAGAACGCGGCCTGGCGTCCCGGCGCCAACGGCGCACCGCTGCTCGACGGGGCGCTGGCCACCATCGAGTGCGACCTCGCGGACACCTTCCCCGGCGGCGACCATCTGATCGCGCTCGGCCGGGTCACCGCGCTGGAGCGGCACGGCTGCGCCGGGCCGCTGCTGTACTTCCGGCGGGGCTACGGCCGCCTGCGCTCCAGCTCCTCCAGGTCGGCGAGCATCGAGTCGGCCAGGTCGCGCTCCGACGCGTAGTAGCGCTCGGCCCACTTGAGGGTGAGGGTGGGATACGCCCACGCCTCCTCGCCCCGCGCTCCGGCGATGTCGACCTCGGCGCGCTGCCGCATCTGCTCCGCGTACTCGCGGTGGGTGCCGAGCACATCGCGCACCTGCTGGGTCTCCAGCAGGTGGCCGAGCCAGATCCGCAGCATGACGCCGTGCTTGAGCACGGGCGGCTCGACAGGCGACTCACGCGCCCAGGTCCGCACGGCGTCCATCCCCTCACCGGTGATCGAGTAGACGCGCTTGTCCCGGTTGCCGGTCTCCTGGGCGACCATGCGGGAGGTCACGTAACCGACCTTCTCCAGCCGCTTCAGCTCACCGTAGATCTGCGAGAACGACGGGCTCCAGTAGAAGAACCGCAGCGACCAGTCCGACCACTTCTTGAGGTCGTAGCCGGACAGCTCCTCACCGAAGGAGAGCAGCCCGAGCACCGCCCAGCTGGTCGCCGGGAGCGCCGGCCTGCCGGGCTCAGCGCCCTCCTGACCGCCCCGTTCGCCGCCCTGTTCACCGCTCGTCCGCTTCTCCGCCACGCCCCGCAGTCTACGGTCCGGCCACGTCCGGCCGGACCGCGCCGACCCGCTGCGCGCCCGTCCCGCCCCGCCCCTTCCGTCCATTATTTATGCCTGATAGAAATATTCCTAATCGAAATACTCCGGAGGCATCCCGTGAAGTTCTCCATGATCTTCGAGGCACAGCTCTCGAACCCGACCCCCGAGCGCGAACGCCAGGTCATCAACGACTGCGTCGAACAGGCCGTGTACGCGGAGGAGATGGGCTTCGACCGGATCTGGGCCGTCGAGCACCACTCGCTCTCGCAGTACGCGCACATGAGTGCGTCCGAGATCTTCCTGACCTGGGTCGCCGCGCGGACCTCCCGCATCCGCATCGGCCACGGCGTCGTCACCATGCCCTTCGGCTACCAGCACCCGGTCCGGGTCGCCGAGCGCGCGGCCATGCTCGACGTGCTCTCCGGCGGGCGCGTCGACATCGGCTCCGGTCGGGGCGCGACGAAGCAGGAGATGTCCATGTACGGGGTGCGCCCCGAGGACACCTATCCGCAGATGGAGGAAGCGCTGCGGATCTTCTCCGCCGCCTGGCGTGAAGAGCGGTTCGAGTGGCACGGCTCGATCGACATCGGTCCGGGCGCCGTACTTCCCCGCCCCGTACAGGGCCCGCATCCGCCCCTCTTCATGGCGTGCAGCAAGCACGAGACCCTCAAGCTCGCCGCCGAACTGGGCATCGGCGCCCTGGTGATGGGATTCGCCGGGGCCGACGACGTCCGCACGATGCGTGCGGTGTACGACGAGGCCATCGCCACCAGGAGCGGCGAGCGGTGCGTGTCCACCGAGGTGAACGACCACTTCTCGGCGCTCTGCCCCACGATCGTCCTCGACGACGCGGAGCGCGCGCTGCGCATCGGCACCCGGGGCCAGCGCTTCTTCGCCGAGTCCATCGCGCACTGGTACGGGAACTCGCCCGCGCCCACCGGCGACGACGAGGACGAGGACCACGTGGCGGTGATGGCGCGCGAGCGGGACGAGCTGGTCGCCAGGCTGCACGACGCCAACATCCCGGCCCGCCCGGTCGACACCGGCACCTACAACGCGGACCACGCCTACGGCACCGCCGGGACGGCCATCGCCTATGTCGAGAAGCTGCGCGAGATCGGGGTGGACGAGGTGATGTGCCTCATTCAGATGGGCACGGTTCCGCAGGAGGCGTGCATGGAGACCATCCGCCAGTGGGGCGAGACGGTCATCCCGCACTTCCGGGCGCTGGACGGCGAGAAGTGACCGCCCCCTCGGCCGCGGACGCGGCGGCGGACGGCGTACGGCTGGACGGCAAGGTGGCGCTGATCACCGGGGCCGGCCGGGGCCAGGGGGCCGTGGAAGCACGGCTGTTCGTGGCATCGGGCGCGCGCGTCGTGATCACCGACGTCCGGGAGGAGGAGGGCCGCGAGGTCGCCGCCGCCCTGGGCGGTGCGGCGGTGTTCGTCCCGCACGACGTGACGGACGCGGCGAGCTGGGAGACGGCGGTCGCGACGGCCGTACGGAGTTTCGGACGGCTGGACGTCCTCGTCAACAACGCCGCTCTGTGGCGGACGGCCCCGGTCGACACGGAGACGCAGGAGAACTTCGAGCTGCTGTTCCGCGTCAATCTGCTGGGCCCCTTCCTGGGCATCAAGGCCGCACTGCCCGCCCTGCGGAGTGCGGGCGGCGGGTCCATCGTCAACATCTCGTCGACGGCGGGCCTGGTGGGCATCGCCCAGCACGCGGCCTACGGATCGAGCAAGTTCGGGCTGCGCGGACTCAGCAAGCACGTCGCGCTCGATCTCGCGGCCGACGGCATCCGGGTCAACTCGGTGCACCCCGGGATGGTCGACACCCCGATGGTCGCGGGGGCGCTGGGCGAGGACGCCGGGCAGCGGGAGCACCCGCGCGTGCCGCTGCGGCGCATGGGACGGCCGGACGAGGTCGCCGAGCTCGTCCGCTTTCTGGCCTCCGACGCCGCCTCCTACATCACCGGAGCGGAATTCACCGTGGACGGGGGGCTGACCACCGGATGAGCCTGACCCCCGCGGCACGCCGCTTCGCCGACGCGCTCACCCACGGTTTCCCCGACCCGGCGGACGGCCCCCTGGAGGCCGCCGCCCTGCGCAGAGCCTCCTCGGCAGGGCCGCCACGCGGGCTGCCGGAGGTCGCCCGGGTGACGGACGCGTCCGCACCGGGCCCGCCGGGCGTCCCGCCCGTGCCCGTACGGATCTATGACCCCGACCCGCACGGCACGGACGGCGACCGGCCGGTCGTCGTCTTCTGCCACGGTGGCGGCTGGGTGATGTGCGGCCTGGACACGCACGACGGCCTCTGCCGCGAACTGGCTTCGCGTACGGGCGCGTTGGTGGTGTCCGTCGACTACCGTCGCGCACCGGAGCACCGGTTCCCCTGCGCGCTGCTCGACGCGTACGCCGTCACCGGCTGGGCGGCCGGGCGCGCCCGTGAGCTCCGCTTCGACCCGTCCCGGCTGGTCGTCGCGGGAGACTCCAGCGGCGGCAACCTGGCGGCGGCCGTCGCCCTGATGGCGCGGGACGACGGCAACGGGCCCGCCATCGCCGCCCAGCTCCTGGTCTACCCGGCGCTCGACGAGCGCCTGGAGACGGCTTCGGCCACCGAGTACGCCACCGGGTTCTTCCACACCACCGCCCATATGCGCTGGTACTGGCAGCAGTACCTCGGGCCGGACTGCGACGGCGCGGACCCCCGCGCCTCACCGGTGTGCGCCGGCGACCTGGGCGGGCTTCCCCCCGCACTGCTGATCCTGCCCGAGTGCGACCCGCTGCGGGACGAGGGGCAGGTCTACGCGGAGCGGCTGCGCGCGGCGGGCGGGTCGGCCGAAGTGCGGGTGGAACGGGGGATGTTCCACGGCTTCCTCGGCGGTGCCGGTGTGCTCCCCGAGGCGGACGCGGCGCTCGGCGCGGCGGCCCGGTGGCTGCTGGACATCTGACGGGCCGCGGCGCCTCCCTCTCCGTGTTCCGGAAGGGGAGGCGCGTCGGCGGCCCCGGCGGCCGGAAGCCCGCTGCGGGCCCCGCCCGCCTCCGGCTCTCAGCCCCCGGCCCTATGGCCGTGGGCCGATGAGCTTCTCCCCGTCGTGGACCGTGATGGCCATCGCCGGGCAGATGTCCGCCGCGTCCAGGGCCCGCTCGTCCTCGGCGATGTCGCCGTTGAGCGCGCGGGCACGGTCGTGGTCGAGGGCGAAGAGGTCGGGGGCGGCTCCCGCGCACATCCCCGACGCCATGCACTGCGTCCGGTCCACCTCCACGTGCCAGGTCATCGGCTCACCACCCCACGGGCATGACACGGGGACCGCGGACCAGCATCTCGCCCTTCCAGACGATGTCGCCCGCGAGCCTGAGATCCGGGAAGCGGGCGGTGAGCGCGCCGAGGGCCTCCTGGAGTTCGAGCCGGGCCAGCGGGGCACCCAGGCAGTGGTGGACGCCATGGCCGAAACCCAGGTGCTGGTTGGTGGCGCGGGAGAGGTCCAGCTTGCCCGGGGCCGAGAAACGCAGCGCGTCCCGGTTCGCCGCGCCCACCGCGACCAGGACGGGAGAGCCGGCGCGCACGAGTGTGCCGCCCACCTCGATGTCCTCCTTCGCGTACCGGGGCTGGCCCGCACCGCTGCCGAGCGGCACGAAGCGGAGCAGTTCCTCCACGGCGCTGTCGATGAGCCCGGGCTCCGACCCCAGCCGCTGCCACTCCCCCGGGTGGTCGAGGAGCGTGTGGACGAAGTTGGGGATCTGACTCGCGGTGGTCTCGTGCCCGGCGACCAGGATGCCGACGCAGAGGTCCACCAGTTCGAGCTCGGACAGCCGGTCACCGCCGTCCCTCGCCTCGATGAGCGCCGTCATCAGGTCGTCGCGCGGCTCGGCGCGGTGCTGGGCGATCAACCCGGCCATATAGGCGCGGAGTTCATCACGGTTGGCCTCGAACTCCTCGGCCGTGAGCGAACTCGTCGAGAGCGCGGCGTCACTCCAGACCCGGAACTTCGGCCGGTCCTCCTCCGGCACGCCCAGCATCCGGCAGATCACGGCGACGGGGATCGGCAGTGCGTACTCCTCGACCAGGTCGACCGGCGGTCCGGCGGCCTCCATCCGGTCGAGCAGCCCTGCGGTCAGCTCCCGCACCTGGGGGCGGAGCTTCTCGACCTGGCGGACGGTGAACGCCTTGGCCACCAGCGAGCGCAGCCGGGTGTGGTCGGGCGGGTCCATGCCCAGGATGCCGCTGTCCCTGCGCCCCTCGCCCTGGCGGGGTTCGTCGTGGTTGTACCCCTCGGCCCGGCTGAAGCGCAGGTCGCCCAGGACGAAGCGCGCCTCCTCGTAGCGGGTGACGAGCCAGGCCGGTTCGCCGTAGGCCATCCGGACCTTCAGCAGTCCCGGCCGGTTGCGCACCTGTTCGTACTCCTCGGCCAGGGCGAGGCCCTCGGCCGCGTTGAAGGGATAGGCGAGAGGTTCCGTGCTGGCTGTGGTCACACTGCTCTCCTCTTTTGTAAGCACCTGCTTACATACGCTAGGTGGGCGGCCGGGAGCCGTCAACGGCGGTATATGGCCGTTATGCTGACGCCTCATCGACGAGGAGCCCGATCATGGAGGAACACCCCAGCAGCGGGTCGGCCGAGCGGCGGCGTGACGCCCGGGGAACCCGGCGGCTGCTCCTCGACGCGGCGGCGAAACTGTTCGCCGAGCGGGGGTACGAGGCCGCGACGGTGCGCGACATCGCGGCGTTGGCGGGGGTCAACCAGGCCCTGTTGTTCCGGTACTTCGGCTCGAAGCAGGCCCTGCTCACCGAAGTGATGGCGTCCGGGGGCCAGGAGCAGGTGCGTACGACGGCGCCGGAGCAGCTGTTCGCCACCGCTCTGCGCGGGATGCTCACCGGTGGCGGGAAAGAGGGGGCGGACCTCCCGCTGGCCGTCTACCTGCGGTCGATCGGGACCGGTGGCGCAGCAGGCGACATGGTCAAGGCGCTGGGAGACGAGTACTCCGCGGCGCTCTCCACGCTGTCAGGGGAGGAGGACAGCCTCCTGCGCGCGGACCTCGCCATGGCGTGGCTGCTGGGGATCGGCCTGATGCGGGTCGTCGTGGCCAAGGAGCCGCTGGCCGGTGCCAGTCCGGACGAGATCTCCCGGCTGGTGCTCGGCGCGCTGGGGAGTCTGCTGGAGGACCTGCCGCCCGCCGGGGAGTGAGACCCGGCCACCCTGGTGCCGTGTGCGGACAGCCTCGCGGGGCGGTCCGCAAGGAACCGCCCCGCGAGGAGTCGACGCAACGGACGTCAGCCGGTGAAGGCCGCGGTTCCGTTCGGCGTGCCCAGGCCGCTCGGGCCGTCATAGCCCGCCTTGCCGGTGCACAGGTACGACGAGCCACAGCTGCCGTTCGAGCCGCTGGTGACGTCGTTGAGCGAGCCGGTGTGCGCGTACGGGAACGACGCCGGGGTGGAGCCCGACGACGGGGTGCCCGCGAGTGCGTAGACCGCCGCGATCAGGGGCGACGAGGCGCTGGTGCCACCGAAGACCATCCAGCCGGTGCCCGGGCTGTACGAGTCGTAGACGGCGACGCCGGTGTTGGGGTCGGCGACGGCCGACACATCGGCGACCGTGCGCTTGGCGCACCCGGTGTCCTTCTGCCACGTCGGCTTGGCGTCGTAGCCCGAGCAGCCCGAACCGGCGCCGCTCCACACCGTGTCCACCCAACCGCGGGTGGAGGAAGCGGTCTTGAGCGACGTACCGCCGACGGCGGTGACGTAGCGCGAAGCGGCCGGGTACTCGGCGCCGTAGCCGTCGTCACCGGAGCTCACCGTGATGGCCACACCGGGGTGGTTGAAGTACTTGGTGTCGTACGAGCTGTCGGAGGAGGACTCACCGCCGCCGTAGCTGTTCGAGACGTACTTGGCGCCGAGCTTGACGGCCGAGTTCACCGCGGTGCCCAGGTTGTCCATCGTCGGCGTCGTGGCCTCCACCAGGAGGATCTTGCAGCTGGGGCAGGCCGCGCTGACCATGTCGAGGTCGAGCGATATCTCCTCGGCCCAGCCGCCGTCGGCCGAGGGCAGGGTGGAGGTACCGGACTGGCCGACCTTCTTGAAGCAGCCGTTGGCCGTGGTGCACGCCGAAAGCCCGTACTGCTTGCGGTAGGTCGCGAGGTCGGACTCGGCCTTCGGGTCGTCATAGGCGTCGACGATCGCCACGGTCGCACCCGAACCCGCGGTGGCGGAAGGGAGCTTGTAGGCCGCCTGGAGCGAGGACGGGCCGAGGCCCGACGGCGCGGCGGCGGCGGTGAGGTTGCGCTCGGTGTTGGCCGACGCGGGGGTGCCGGACGTGACATGGAGTGCGTTGCACGCCATGTAGTCCTTCTTCGTCGGCTGTGCACACGACCGGGCCACCTTGACGCCCTGGGCCGATGAACCCGAATGGGCGGGCGCCGCCTGGCCGATGGGTGCGGCCAGCGCGAGCGCGGCGGCGGCCATACCGGCCACCGCCGTGAGGGAAAGGGATCTGCGCAACAACGTTCTGCCTCCGTCTTGTGGGGGAACGAGGAGCTGTGCGGGTGCGCTTGCAGCCCGGGCCGACGGGGTTACGCAGCCGGGGCGGCCACAACCTACGGTCGCCAGGAACACGTCAACAAGATGGGCAGGGGCGTCTGTACCCGCGTTTTACTCTTGGGGACGGCCGATGGGGATCCCATGGCCAAAGGCTTGCCTGCTGGGGAGAGTGAGCAGACGTGATACGGGGGTGGCACCGAACGGCGCCTGTGTGAACGGATGTTGGGGAGGCGCGGGCGGCTCGGGCCCGCCTCGCCCCCTGCGGCACCGGCCCACCGCGGAGCAGGGCGTCATCGCTCGCGGAGGCGAGAGGCGGACCGCGGTGGGGCATCCCGGACGGCCCCCGGCGGCGGTCGTGCGACCTCGGAGGGCGGGTCGGCTCCTCCTCGGAGGGTCCACCGGTCACGTCCCGGCGACGCCGGCCGGGTCATGACGACCGGACCGCGCCCGGGAACCGCTGAGGCCGAACAGGCCCTGCGGCGCCTCACCCCCAGCGGGCCCAAGCATCCGGCGTACCGGGCGAATCAGCGGACACTCAACGCGAGCGAGGCCCGAACAGGTCCTCGACAAGGGTGGCCAGCAGAGCAGCGGAAATGCCCGATCGCGTCAGGGCCCCGCGGCGGACACGCAGCAGACGACCGGGCCGGCAAGGGCGTCAACCGTGGCGTCGGGGCAGCCGGCTCGGGGGTGTCCCTTCGGTGCAGCGACCGGAGGCCCTACTCCGCAGGCCCCGGCGACAGCCGGGCGCCCACGTCCCCGGGATGCAGCGGGGTCACGGTGAACAGACCGCCGTCCGGGTCGCGCAGTGTCGCCTCCGCGCCGGAGGGCGTCGCCTGGCGGGCCACCACGGCGCCGCCGTGCGCGAGCGCCGCCTCCACACAGGCCGGCACATCGGCCACCGGGAAGTGCACCTGCCAGTGGGGCCGGATCGCCGGGTCACTCGCCGCCTCCAGCGCGCCGGAGCTGAGGCGCGCGACCACATGGCCGCCACTGCGCAGCACGACCTCGTCCTGCTCGTACTCGACCTCGCAGCTCCCCGGAAGTCCGCTGGCCCAGTCCAGCACTCCCCCGTAGAAGATCGCCGCGTCGAAGGCGTTGCGGGTACGCAGCCGCAGCCAGGCGGGTGCGCTGTCGCGCCACGCCTCCCAGCCGGTGAGGAGCTGACCTTCCCAGATGCCGAAGACCGCGCCGTCCCGGTCCGCGGCCAGTGCGCCGCGCCCCGAGACGAGGGACACCGGCCCGATGGCCACCGTGCCACTGCGCTCCCTGATCCGGGCGGCGGCCACATCCGCGTCGGCGACCGCGAAGAACGGCGTCCAGGCCACGGCGACCTGGAGGGCGGGGGCGAGTGCGCCGATACCGGCGACCGGCGATCCGTCCAGGAGGGCGACGCTGAATTCCTCGCCGAGTTTCGCCGGCCGGAACTCCCAGGACATCACGGCTCCGTAGAAGTCCTGGGCCGCCACCAGATCCCGTGCGGTCAGGTTGACCCAACAAGGGGCCCCGGAGACCGCGTCGCTCCATTCCACGCCTGCGGCATCCACCGGGATCTCCTCCTCGTCCGCCGGGAACCGTCCGCTTTCACCGCCCCACGCGAGCCGCGTGTCGTAACGGCGGCGCTCGAAGGGCAGGGCGCCGCGACGGCGCCTCGTCCGGTCCCTCCAGTCTGCCCACACAGAGCAGCCACCGCTCGTCGATCACCGGGCGGAGCTGCTCCGCGGGGGCGATCGGCGAGCGGTGGCTGCCCCAGTGGCGGGCAGGGGCGGGCAGGGGCGGGTCAGGCGTGCGTACCGCCGTCGATGCGGAGCTCGGTGCCCGTGACGAAGGCACCGTCGTCGGACGCGAGCATGGCGATCACGCCCGCCACCGTCTCCGGGCCGGCGAAGCCCTGGCCGATGGCCGGGGAGAGCTTGGCGAGCAGACTGAGGTCGGCATCCGCGGGCAGACCCGGGTCACTGGTCATACCCGAGGCGATCGAGCCCGGCGCGACACACACGGCGCGCAGCCCCTGCTTGGCGTACTCGATGGCGATGGCGTGCGTGAACGACTGTATGCCGCCCTTCGTGGCCGCGTAGGCCGCCATGTACGGGTGCGCGAAGGTCGCGGAGGTGGAGCTGAAGTTGACCACCACGCCCTTGCCGGTGTCCAGCAGTGCGGGCAGCGCCTCGCGTGTGACCAGGAAGGTGCCGGTGAGGTTCACCGCGAGCATCCTGTTCCAGAATTCCAGGGTCGTGTCGGCGGTGTGCGAGGACCGCAGGATGCCCGCCGCGTTGACCAGCGCGTCCAGACCGCCCAGATCGCTGATGGCGCCCCCGATGGCGGAGCGCACCGACGCCTCGTCGGAGATGTCGGCCACGACGGTCGTGAGCCGGCTCTCTGTTCCTGCCGCGCGCGCCTGCTCACGGGTGGCGTCGAGGCCCGCCTCCACGATGTCGGCGGCGACGACGGTGCCGCCCTCGGCGAGGATGCGGGCCACGGTGGCCTGGCCGATGCCCGAGCCACCACCGGTGACCAGTACGCGGCGTCCGTCAAAGCGGTTCATTGTCCTGTCTCCGTTCCGGGCTCGCCTTCGAGCCCTTCCCCTGCACGGTACGCCTTGATGGCACGATGTGCCACATAGGCAGAAAGAGCGGCCAGGGGGCATCGGGACATACCCTTTGGACATGCCAGACACGTCCCGGACAGCCCCCGCCCGGCCCTCACTCACCGAGCGCCGCAAGGCGGCGACCCAGCTGGAGATCGCCCGCACCGCCGCCGCGCTCTTCGCCGAACACGGGGCGGACAGCACCACGGCCGAGGACATCGCCCGCGCTTCCGGGATCG
Source organism: Streptomyces sp. NBC_01471 (assembly GCF_041438865.1). NCBI lineage: Bacteria > Bacillati > Actinomycetota > Actinomycetes > Kitasatosporales > Streptomycetaceae > Streptomyces > Streptomyces sp. NBC_01471. The sequence goes on along the minus strand of NZ_CP109450.1, from coordinate 7,751,500 downwards.
CGCTGCGCACCTTCTACCGGTACTTCCGCACGAAGGAGGACGCGGTCGCCCCGCTGCTGTCCAGCGGGGTGAAGCAGTGGATCGCCGATCTGCGTGACAGCCCCGGCGACCTGCCCGCGCCCCGGGCGCTCGAACGGGCCGCGCTGCGGGCGCTCACCCCCACCGACGAGGCCGAGACCCAGGCGCTGCACTGGACGCGGGGGCTGATCCGGGCGATGGACACCCACCCGGGCCTGCTCTCCGTCTGGCTGCGGGTGACACACGACGCCGAGGAGGAACTGACCCCGGTCCTGGCCGCGCTGGCGGGCCGTGAAGCGGACCCGCTGGAGATCAGGCTGGCCTCGGCCGCCGCCAACACCGCGATGCGCGTCGCCGTCGAGGTCTGGGCCACCACGGACGCGGCGGATCACGGTCCCGGTGGACCCGCCGAACTCGCGGCACGCTGTGTCCACGGGCTGACCGCGGGACTGAGGCTCTGGGACGGGGGCGACGGGGTGACGTCCGGGGACTGACCCGGGGGCGGGTCGCCGGCCCGTCCCTCGCCGGGGCCCGGCCGGTCGCCTTCTCCGGCCGCTCCGTACGGGCACACTCCCAACTCCCCGCGTACGCGCACCTTGACCGGCTGCCGGCACCTGCGCCAGGATCCCCGGCCAGTGATCCGGTCCGCCCCACCGCCGCAAGGGAGTCGCCCCATGGACATCGGCCGACGCACGGTCATCACCGCTCTCGGCGCCACCGCCGCGCTCGCCGCCGCGCACGGCACCGCGTCGGCGGCGCAGCGCCCGGCGGCCTCCCGGGCGCTGGCGCGGCTCCTCCCCCGCCACTGCGACCAGGTCACCTTCCGCACCGTCCCGGCCAGGGACGGGGCCGACGCCTTCCGGGTGTCCGGGACGACCGGCCGGATCGTGGTCGAGGGCACCACCCCGGCGGTACAGCTCACCGGGGTGCACCACTACCTGAGGTCGACGGCGCACGCCCACTTCTCGTGGAACGGTGAGCAGACCGCTCTCCCCCGGCGCCTGCCCGGCCTGCGGAAGCCGCTGGTCAAGTCCGCGAACGTCGCTCACCGCTTCGTCTTCAACGACACCAACGACGGCTACACGGGCCCGTACAGCGGCTGGGACTACTGGGAGCACGAACTCGACGTGCTGGCCCTGCACGGCTTCAACGAGGTCCTGGTCTACGGCGGCGCGGACACCGTCTACCACCGCACCTTCCAGGAGTTCGGCTACGGCGACGCCGAACTGCGGGCCTGGATACCGGGGCCGGCCCATCAGCCGTGGTGGCTCCTGCAGAACATGTCGGGCTTCGGCGGACCGGTGTCCCGGCAGCTGCTGGACCGGCGGGTACGCCTCGCCCAGCGGATCGTGGAGCGGGTGCGCGAACTGGGCATGACCCCGGTGCTCCCCGGCTACTTCGGTACGGTCCCGCCCGGCTTCGCCGACCGCAACCCGGGCGCCCGTGTCGTACCGCAGGGCGACTGGTCCGGCTTCGGCCGCCCGGACTGGCTTGACCCGCGCACCGAGGTCTTCGGGCGGGTCGCCGAGACCTTCTACCGGATCCAGAGCGGACTCCTCGGCGACTCGGACATGTACAAGGCCGACCTTCTGCACGAGGGCGGGAACCCGGGGGACGTACCCGTGGGCGAGGCCGCGAAGGCCGTCGAGAAGGCCCTGCGCACCGCACATCCCGGGGCCGTCTGGAACGTACTGGGCTGGCAGACCAATCCCCGCAGCGAGATCATCGACGCCGTCGACAGGTCGAAGATGTTCATCGTGGACGGTCTCTCGGACCGCTTCCCGACCGTCACCGACCGCGAGAAGGACTGGGGCGGAACACCGTACGCCTTCGGATCCATCTGGAACTTCGGCGGACACACCACCATGGGGGCCAACACCCCCGACTGGACGGCCCTGTACGAGCAGTGGCGCACCAAGCAGAACAGCGCCCTCAGCGGTATCGCGCTGATGCCCGAAGGCTCGGACAACAACCCCGCCGCCTTCGCGCTCTTCAGCGATCTGCCCTGGAGCACGGGACCCGTCTCCCTCACCGCCTGGTTCGACCAGTGGTCGGCCGAACGGTACGGGGCGCCCGACCGGCACGCGGCCGCGGCCTGGGACATCCTGCGCCGCACCGCGTACGGAACCACCCGGCAGGACAGCTGGAGCGAGGCACCGGACGGCCTCTTCGGCGCCCGCCCCTCGCTGACGGCGAAGAGCGGCGCGGCCTGGTCGCCGGACGGACTGCGCTACGACACCGTCGAGTTCGCCCGGGCCCTGCCCGAACTCCTCGCGGTACCGGCCGCGTTGCGGCGCAGCAGCGCCTACCGGTACGACCTGCTCGACGTCACCCGTCAGACCCTCTCCCACCACAGCCGCACGCTGCTCCCCCGGATCAGGGCCGCGTACGACGGGGGCGACCGGGCAGCGTTCGGGCGGCTCACCGCGGAGTGGTTCGCGTGGATGGGGCTGCTGGAGGAGACCGTCGCCACCGACCGCCGCTTCCTGCTGGGCCGCTGGGTGTCCGACGCCCGGTCCTGGGGCGCGGACAGCTCCGAGAAGGACCGGCTCGCCCACGACGCGGTGTCACTCCTCACCGTCTGGGGCGACCGCGGGGCGGCGGACGACGGCGGGCTGCGCGACTACGCGAACCGCGAGTGGGCCGGGCTGGTCGGCGGTCTCTACACGCTGCGCTGGAAGACCTACTTCCGGGAGCTGGACACGGCACTCGCCGAGAACCGCGCACCCCGGGACATCGACTGGTACGCCATCGAGGACGGCTGGATCCGCGACCACCCCCCGTACCGCACGGAGCCGGCCGGCGACATCGTGCGCATCGCCCGCCGGGTCGCCGCCGCCGGCGGGCACTGACGCTCCCCTGCGGCGGCCCCCAGCGCGCACACGGAGGTCCAAGTGCCCTGCACGTATGTCCATGGCCGGGGCAGCAGGGCGCTGGCTACCGTCCGGCCATGCTCAGAGAACTGCTGCGAACGAAGGCCGTACTGACCGCGCTGGCGGCCGCCGTCGCCGGACTGGCGCCCACCGCTGCCGCCGCCCAGCACCACACGGGCACCACCTACTACGTGGACTGCCGCGACGGCAGCGACAGTTCCCCGGGCACCAGCGAGGCCGGCGCCTGGCGCAGCCTCGCCAAGGCCTCGCGGGCCTACGCCCCCGGCGACCGGCTGCTGCTGCGGCGCGGGAGCAGCTGCACGGGAACGCTCGCCCCCACCGGCTCCGGAACCGCCGCCGAGCCCATCCGGCTCGGGGCCTACGGCAGCGGGGCCAAACCGCACATCGAGGGCGCCGGCGCCCGCGCCGCCGTCCTGCTGCGCGACTCCGAGGGCTGGGAGGTGCGCGACCTGGACCTCTCCGACACGGGCCCGGCCACGACAACGGACCGCCGGGCCGGACTGCTCGTCCTGCTGCGGGACTTCGGCGTCGGCCACCACTACGTCGTCGACGGCGTGGACGTCCATGACGTCAACGGCTCGGACAGCAAGGATCCCGACCCCAGCGGTGGCATCCTCTTCGTGGTGCAGGGCTCCGGCGTGCCGACCCGCTTCGACGGCGTACGGATCACGGACTCGACCGTCCGGCACACGGACCGCACCGGCATCGGGACCGCCTCGACGTGGAGCCACCGGACCGAGAACCCCGACGGGACCGGCAGCAGCTGGCAGGCCATCACCGGACTGGTCATCGACCGCAACACGGTCTCCGACGCGGGCGGCGACGGGATCGTCGTGCAGAACGCGCGCGGCGCGCTGGTCGAGCACAACCGCGTCGACGGCTTCAACATGCGCTCCGCCGCCTACAACGCCGGTGTGTGGGCCTGGAACTCGGATGACGTGCTCTACCAGTACAACGAAGTGAGCGGGGGTCACGGGACCCGGGACTCCATGGCGTACGACATCGACGGTGCCAACACCCGCAACGTCTACCGCTACAACTACAGCCATGACAACGAGGGCGGCTTCCTGCTGGTCTGCAACGGCGCGACCACGACCACGGACGGCAACCGCGTGCACGACAACGTCAGCATCAACGACCGCAACACCTCGGCTCCCTACGGGGTGATCTCGGTGGTCTGCGGCAGCACCACGGACACCCGTGTCTACCGCAACACCGTCGTCACCGACCACCCGGACACCGCGATGGTCTCCGACAACGGCCAGAGCGGGGTGACGTTCTCGGACAACGTCTTCGTCGGCGCCGCGGGCGGTTCGCCGGTCACGGACACCCTCAGCACGTACTCCGGCAACCTGTACTGGAACACCGGTCAGCCCCATGATGCGGGCGCCGTCGACGCGGACCCGCTGCTGCGCTCCGCGCACCCCACGGCGCCGGACGGTGTCAGGCTGCGCCCCGGATCCCCCGCACTCGGCGCGGGCACCGCGGTGGACGACGGTACGGTCCTCGACTACTTCGGACACCGGATCCCGGCCCGGCCCAATCTGGGCGCGGACCAGGGGCGGTGAAAATTCCGGGGCGGTGCCGCCCGCGACCTGGCACGGTGCCCGTATGAACGACGTACGCACCCCCGCACCCGTGGAGGTCCGGCTCACGGCGGCCGGCTCCGACGACAAGCCCGTCCTGGCCAATCTGCTCCAGCTGTATCTGCACGACTTCTCCGAGTTCCAGCCGCTGGAGCTGTCCGCGCACGGCACCTTCGACTACCGCTGGCTCGACAGCTACTTCATCGGCTCGGACGACCGGGAGGCGTATCTGATCACCGCGGCGGGCCGCACGGCGGACTTCGCCCTGGCCCGCTGCGATGTCGAGGGGGACGAAGGGGCCTGGAACATCAGCGAGTTCTTCGTCGCGCGCCGCTACCGCCGCCGGGGCGTCGGACGCGAGGCCGCACGACTGCTGTTCCAGTGCCATCCGGGCACCTGGACCCTCTCCTACTTCCATGACAACGCCCCCGCGGCGAGGCTGTGGCCCGGCGTCGCAGACGCGGAGTCCGACGGTCCGGTGGGCCGTGGCGAGGGGCAGCCGCCCGCCGACAGCACCGGGCTGCGCTTCCACGTCCCGGCACGGTAGCCGGTCCGGACCCCGCGCGTACGATGACCTGCGGCGACCGGCGCTCCGCGCGTCTGCCGCCGACCGGAACCGGCAGCGCGGGCCGGCCCTCCTTACGGACAGGAGAAGTGAGTCGTGAGCGCAGCGCCGGGGAGCGGCCGGGAACAGGATGCGTACGTCGTCGGTGTGGACTTCGGCACCCTGTCCGGGCGTGCGGTGGTGGTCCGCGTACGGGACGGGGCCGAGCTGGGCGCGGCCGAACACCTCTACCCGCACGGTGTGCTCGACGAGGCACTCCCCCACGGCGGCCCGCGGCTGCCGCCCGAGTGGGCGCTCCAGGTTCCCTCCGACTATCTCGGGGTGCTGCGCCAAGCGGTGCCACGGGCGCTGGAGGCGAGCGGGGTTCCGGTAGACCGGGTGATCGGGGTGGGGACCGACTTCACGTCGTGCACCATGATCCCGGTGACGGCCGACGGCACCCCGCTCTGCGAGCTGCCGCAGTACACGGAGCGGCCGCACGCGTACGTGAAGCTCTGGAAGCACCACTCGGCGCAGCCGCAGGCCGACCGGATCAACGCCCTGGCGGCCGAGCGGGCCGAGCCGTGGCTGGACCGCTACGGGGGCCGGGTCTCGTCGGAGGGCCAGTTCGCCAAGGGGCTCCAGCTGCTGGAGGAGGACCCGGAGCTGTACGCCCTGACCGACCACTGGGTCGAGGCGACGGACTGGATCGTCTGGCAGCTGTGCGGCCGCTATGTCCGCAGCGCCTGCGCCGCCGGTTACAAGGGCCTGCTGCAGGACGGCGTCCACCCGTCCGACGGGTTCCTCGCCGCGCTCAACCCCGGATTCCGGGACTTCGTGCGCGACAAGGTCGAGCACCCGACCGGCGCGCTCGGGACCCGGGCGGGCGGTCTGACCGCACGGGCGGCGGCCTGGACCGGGCTGCCCGAGGGGATCGCGGTGTGTGTCGGGAACATCGACGCGCATGTGACCGTGCCCGCGACGGGCGCGGCCGGGTCCGGCCGGATGGTTCTGATCATGGGGACATCCGCCTGCCACATGGTGAGCTCTCCGGACCCGAGCCCGGTTCCGGGCGTGTCCGGAGTGGTCGACGGCGGCATCGTCCCCGGTCTGTGGGGTTACGAGGCCGGGCAGAGCGGCGTCGGCGACATCTTCGGCTGGTTCGTACGGACCGCGGTCCCGGAGGCCTGCGCCCAGGAGGCACGGCGGCTGGGCCGCACCCTCCACGACCATCTGACCCGGCTCGGCGCCGCGCAGGCCGTCGGGGAGCACGGTCTGGTGGCCCTGGACTGGCACAGCGGCAACCGGTCGGTGCTCGTCGATCATGAACTCAGCGGCACCGTCGTGGGGCTGACACTGGCCACCAGACCCGAGGACGTCTACCGCGCCCTGCTGGAGGCGACGGCCTTCGGTACCCGCCGGATCATCGAGGCCTTCGAGGAGGCCGGGGTGCCGGTCACCGGCATCACCCTCGCCGGCGGTCTGCTGGAGAACACCTTCCTGACCCAGCTGTACGCCGACGTCACCCGGCGGCCGCTGAGTCTGATCCATTCGTCCCGGGGTCCGGCGCTCGGCTCGGCGATGCACGCCGCGGTCGCCGCGGGCGCGTATCCGGACATCCACGCAGCGGCATCGGCGATGGGCGGGACCCGCCCGGCCGTGCACAAGCCGGATCCGGACAGGTCGGCGGCGTACGACCGGCTGTACGCCGAGTACTGCCTGCTGCACGACTATTTCGGCCGGGGCGCCAACGACGTGATGCACCGGCTGAGGCAGCTCCGCCGGGCGGCGGTGACGGCCTCGGCACAGTCCGTGGCCGACCGTGCGGCACCCGTGTCTCCGCAGGCCTGATCAGCCTCTGGCGCTCCCCGTACTGCTCACTCGTACTGCCCCCACCGAGCCCCGGCGGTCCCTACATGCCGGTGGCGCCGTGGAGCATGTACTGATCGAGCAGTTTCGTACGGGCGACCTCAAGGCGGGTGGCGAGGACCTCGGCGACGGAGCGGGCCAGGGCCAGGCCCAGCTCGTGGTCGCTCTCGCACACTTCCCGGGCGGCGACCGCGTCGAACTCGTGCGCCCGGACCGGACTGAACGCCTCGGCGCCGAAATGCCACCGGTGCGGCGGGAAGAGCCAGGACCAGCCGAGCAGGTCCCCGACCTCCAGGGTGTCGACCATCACCCTGCCCCTCTGCGGTACGTGCAGGTCGAGTGCCACGGTCCCGGTATGGATGATCCAGAACTTGTCCGCGGGCGACTCCTCCTCGAAGATCCTCGCGTCCTGGGGGAAGAAGACATCGCGGGCCAGGTCCATCAGGCGTTCGCGGTGGAATGCGGGAAGTACGGTCATCAGCCGTGCGGTGGAAGTCATCGTGGGGAACCTCCTCGCTGAATGTCCCGCGCGCCACGGCCGTCATATCGCCGGATGACGGGCGGGGATTCCCTTGATTCGAGGGTAGCTCCGGTACCGCCATCCGTTCCGGCTCGCGCCCCGCCGGCTCGGCCCCTCCCCCCTCTGGCACCCCCTTCCGGCTCGGCTCCCCTCTCCCTCTCCCTCTTCCTCCGGCTCCGGCTCCGGCACCGGCACCGGCACCGGCACCGGCACCGGCTGAGCGTCGTCCTTCCGGTCGGCGGGCGCCGCCGGTGGACAGGTCCCCGTGCCCGCACGGCCGAAAGCCCGGACATCCCGCCCGACGGCGGTGGCGCCGCCGTGTACCCGCCCAAGCGGCACTGAATCACCGGAAATCGCCCCAACCCTGTGACCCACACAACTTTTTGGGCATTTTCGGGCGCTTCGCGAGGTGACACCAGCCACAGGACCTAGGTCACCTACGACCGGTGATAGTCGGCCCCCACCCCTGCCTTGCCCGGCAGAACAGCCATGATTTCGGGCATTTCATCTCATCTCACGATGAGGAGTAGTACAGGGGGTCATTGCCACCACCGAAGACGGGCGCTAACCATGGTTCCCGGCAAGCACCGAGAACGAGCCAGCGACCCACGCCAGTCGGCGAACGCGGCCAAAGACCCTCGGTTCACATCCACTGCGCCGCCGAAGGCCGCACGTCACGTCCCCCATCTGGAAGAGGCCAGCATGCCCCGCATCTCCCTGCCCCGCACCACCCGTACGCACAAGATCGCCGCCGCTGTCCTCGTGACCGTGGGAGCCAGCACCGCCCTGGCCGCCACCACCGAGACGAGCAGCGCCCAGATACCCGCGGCGCACACGGCCGCCTCGGTCAAGCCCGTCTCCCTCAACGGCCTTCCCGCGAAGGACGCGCCGAAGAAGGACTCGGCGAAGAAGGCCGCGGCCAAGCCCGCCAAGAAGAGCGAGAAGGACGAGAAGGCAGCGAAGGCCGCCAAGGCGAAGGCTGCGAAGGCGAAGGCGGCAAAGGCCAAGGCCGCCGTGAAGAAGAGCGCTGCGAAGCACAAGGCAGCCGCGCCCAAGATCTACAAGAACAACCTCGACGGCTGGATCAAGGAGTCGCTGGCCATCATGAAGGCCAAGCACATCCCCGGCACCTACGAGGGCCTGCACCGCAACATCATGCGCGAGTCCAGCGGAAACCCGAACGCCGTCAACAACTGGGACATCAACGCCCGGAACGGCGTCCCCTCCAAGGGCCTGCTCCAGGTGATCCAGCCCACCTTCGACATCTACCACGTCTCCGGAACCGCGGACAAGCTGACCGACCCGGTCGCGAACCTGACGGCCGCCGCCAACTACGCGGCTCACCGCTACGGCTCCATCGACAACGTCAACTCGGCGTACTGAGCCGGAGATCCACGACGTGGACCGGCCTGACGCGGGTGAGCGAACACCCCGGAGGGACGGCGGACACGAGCCCCGGTGACAGCGGATCCCCAGCGGACCGCGATCACCGGCGGGCTCGTGCCGTCCCGCCCCTGCGCTGTTCGTCGGCAGTCGGCAGTCGGCAGCAGCGAAGTCGGCCGGAACACCCGGCCGGTGAGCCCGACCGGCCCCGAACCAACGTGACCCGCACGCCCGTTGGGCTGTGACAACCACCCGGAACCGGCCCTGCCGTTCCGCCCGGCTCGCAGCCCGCACGGTCGCCACCGCGCACGGTTTCCCCAGACCCACGGTGGCGGCGGACCTGTCGTCCACGCGCATGTGGTCAGCACCAGCACTGCCCCGCACGGCTCATGGCGGGCGGCCTTCACGGCCGCCCGCCATGAGCCGTCTGTGGCCGTCTTCAGCGGCTGCCGGAAAGCGACGCCCGTCCAACACTCCATCAGGGTTGAGCGGTCTCAGGGGCCTCAGGCGACAGACTCAGGGAGGTAACACCCCATCCGTCGTGCTGAAAGGTGCATCTCCGTGGATAGCTCCGGTGTCGACAACGCCGCTGTCGCAGGCGTCGTACGGGTTTCGCCGCTCACCCGCCCGCTCACCGCCGTATGAGAGCCCTGCCCGAAGGCCGGCGCCGCCACCCGTCGCGCCGTGCGCCGGTCGCACTGGCCGTAGTCGCCTCCCTCCTGGCCGGGGCGGTGGCGTGCAGCGCCGGGACCGAGCGCCGTACAGCGGGTTCGCCGACCGCCGCGATGTCCGGTGGATCCGCTCTGAGGTGGGGCCCCTGCCCGGCGGCGGACGCCGGTACGGGCGGCGCCGCCCCCGTCAGGCGTGATCCGCGCCAGCGGTGCACGGCCGTCCACGTACCCCTCGACTACCGCGCCCCGAGTGGCCGCCGGCTGACCATCGAGGTGTCCCGGATCCGCTCCGGAGCGCCCCGTCCGCAGTCCCTCATGACAGGCCAGGGCGGCCCCGGCGGCAGCGGGCTCGATCTGCCGTCGCAGGCCGTGTCGGCGCTGCCGGTCCGCGTCACCCGGACCACCGACCTGTACGGACTCGACTACCGGGGCATCGGCCACAGCGACCCGCTGCACTGCGGTATCGCACACGCCGACCGCACCGCGGCCACCGGTTTCTCCTATCCGGCGGCCGACGGCAGCATCGATGCCAATGTCGCGTGGGCCCGGCGCACCGCGGGCGCCTGCACTCAGCACGCCGGCTCCACGCTGCCCTTCTTCAACACGGTGAACATCGCCCGCGACATCAACCGGATCCGGATCGCCCTGGGGCTGCCGACGCTGTCCTACACGGGCACCTCGTACGGGACGTTCGTCGGACAGGTCTACGCCTCCCTGTACCCCGCGACCTCGGGGCGGGTACTCCTGGACAGCACCGTCCCGCCGGGCGGTGTGCGGGCGGCCATCCAGAACAAGGGTCGCGGGGTCGAGGACGCCTTCGGCGGCTTCGCACGGTGGGCCGCGGACCGGGACAGCACCTATCACCTGGGCGGTTCGGCCCCGGACGTGCGGCGGACGGTCCTGTCCACCGTGCGGGAACTCAACAGGACCCCGCTGCCACTGATGACCGGCAAGGGCCTCACCGGGAACCTGCTGCTGGAAGCGGAGGAGGCGCTGCTCGAACAGCAGGGCTACTTCCCGGGACTCGCGGAGTTGCTCGGAGCGGCACACGCGGGCTCGATCCCGGCCGATGTCACGTCGAAGCTCCAGTTCGGCAGCGTTTTCCCGGACAACTTCTTCAGCGCGCAGGACGCCATCGTCTGCAACGACAGCGTCTGGCCGAAGGATGTCGCGGAATACCGGCGGAGGGTCACCCGCAGCGCCGCGCAGTACCCGCTGACAGCAGGATCGCCGGCGAACATCTGGCCCTGTGCCTTCTGGCCCGTGGCCGGTTCCGACCAACCGCCGAAGCCGGTCCCGCACGGTCCGCACAACATCCTCATGGCTCAGAACACCGAGGACCCCTCGACTCCGCTGAGTGAGGCCCGCCGGACGCTGCGCGCCTTCGGCGGGCGGGCCGCCATGGTCACCGTCGAGGCGACCGGCCACGGTGTGGCCATGGCGAAGGGGTGCGCCGCCGATGCGGTGGCGGACTTCCTGCTGAGCGAGTCGCCCGCGCGGTCGCGCCGCTGCCCGGCGGCACAGTGAGAAGCGGGACGGCGGCCGCCGGTCGTCCAGGTGCGCGATCGGATGCGATATCAGGCGATTCGCACGGAACAGTTCTACCGTGGGCTGGTCAGCGATCCGCACCACCGCACGAGGAGCAGCAATGGGTGACGACAGCGCCATGGACAAGATCAAGGGCAAGGCCAAGGAGGCGGCCGGCAAGGCCACCGGGGACAAGCGCCAGGAGGCCGAGGGCAAGACCGACCAGGCCAAGGGCAAGAGCAAGGGCGCTCTCGGTGACGCGAAGGACCGCGCCCAGGGCATGAAGGACTCGCTCGGGGACTGACCCCCCGCGCGTTCGGCGGGCCCCGGCCGGAAGGCAGGGGCCCGCCGCATGTACACAACCCGGCCGAAGCCGTCAGGAACCGGATACGGGCCGCCAGGCACAGGACGTCAGATCCCGGCCACGGTCATGCGAAAGTTTTCACATGACCCCTGCGCGCCTCATCCACTTCACCTCCGCCCTCCGCCGCACCACCCGGTTCGGCGCGGCAGCGGCCTTCTGCGCGCTCACCTTGGCGGCCTGCGATTCCGGTTCGGGCGGGGGCAGTTCGGACGGGGGCGGCCGGGCGGCGGGCAGCGACGGAATCACCGCGGTGGCGAAGGCAGACCGCGCCGCGGCTCCCCGGCTGTCGGGAAAGACCCTGCGGGGCAGCGCGCTCGATGTGCGCTCCGCGTACCGGGGAAAGGTCGTCGTACTGAACGTATGGAGTTCCTGGTGCGGTCCCTGCCGCGGCGAGGCCGGGAACCTGGCGAAGGTCTCCCGCCAACTCCGCTCCCGGGGCGTCCAGTTCGTCGGGATCAATACCGGCGACCCCTCCACCGGCCCGGCCCGGGCGTTCGAGAGGGACCGGGGCGTGCCGTATCCGAGCCTGTACGACCCGGCGGGCAAGCTTCTTCTGCGCTTCCCCCGGGGCAGCGTCAACCCTCAGGCCATCCCCTCCACGGTGGTGGTCGACCGCGCCGGGAGGATCGCCGCCAGGAGTTCCGGCGGCGTCAGCGTGGAGCAACTGCACGCGATGATCGACCCGTTGACCGCGGAGAAGTAGCCGGGCCGGGCCGCGAGGAGCACGGCCCGGCCTGAACGGGACGAGAGGCGATCCGGGAGACGCTATGCCCGGTGACGGGCCTCGAAGGCGGCGCGCTCGGTCTCGTAGCGCCACTGGAGCGTCGCCTTGGGACTGGCGTTCAGCAGCGCGCGGCAGCTCTCGGTGGTCCTGCCGGTACGGGGGTCGCTGGTGGCGCAGGCGGCGGTGGGCCGGTGATCGCCCACGGCGCGCCAGAGGCTGCGGCCCTGGATGAAGGCGTGCTCCAGTGACGTACGGGCGCTCTCACGCAGCTGACGGTACGACAGGTGGTGCTCGATGACGGCACGGGCGTACTCGACGGTGATGTCGATCCCCGATACGCCCTGATCGTCGGTGGACAGCGCCACCGGCACACCGGCGGCCAGATAGCGGTCGATCGGGTGGCCGGCGCCGCAGACTTCGAGGATCTGGCAGTTGCTGGTCAGCGGCACCTCCACCGCGATGTGCCGGCGCGCCATGGTCCGCAGGAGCTCTTGCGGCCGGTCCTCGCCCATGATGTCCACACCGTGGCCGATACGCTCGGCGCCCGCGGTCTCGACCGCGTCGCGGACGTGGAACCTGAGGTCGTCGCGCGGGGCGACCTTGCTGGTCAGCTCACCGGCATGCAGCGTGACGCGCGCCGTGTGGTAGATGGACCGCAGGTACTTGATCATGCGCATCTGCAGGTGGTAGTCGCGCAGGGCGATGGGGGCGTCCTCCGCCTGCACCAGGTTGACCCCCACGTAGCGGGGGTCCTTGTCGGCCATCTCGAATCCGGCGAGAAGCTGGGTGAAGACGTACTGCGGCTCGGACGCGCGGCCGACCTGGAAGTCGAAACGCACCTGCACCTTGCACGCGGGCTGCGGGTCGGAGCCGTCGCAGCCGAGAGTGGCACGCTGCTCCGCCATCTCCCGGGCGGTCTCCGCCTTCGCGTCGTCCAGGACTCGGTTCAGCTTGCCGTCGGCGCGCAGCGAGTCCCGCATCCGGTCGAAGTCACCGGTCCAGCGGAGGCCCCCTCCCAGATTCCACAGGGCGTCGCCCTGCGGGGTGAAGAGCGGTTCCACGTAGTCCTGGTGGTTGGCGGCGGCCACCTTCGTGACCTCGGCGACGAGCCTGCCGCGGTGCTTTCCGGTGACGGCCCTGAACTTTCCGAAGGTGGCGAAGAAGTGGTCGTGTCCGCTCTCGGCGGGCGTCTCCTTGAAGTCCTCCATGGACCAGGCGTGGATGACGTCCTGCCTGAAGTCGTGGTCGGTCACGGCGTCCTGGGCGGGCCGTTTACCGGGCCCGCACGGCGGCGCGGACGCCGTCAGCGTGGTCTCGTCGATGCACAGCCCGTCGTCGGCAGCGAAGCCGATCAGCGCTTCGACCGGCACCGCGCCCGCCAGGTGGGTGTGCAGGTCCCCGCCCTTCGGCATCGGGCGCAGAAAGGCCCTGAGCCGGTCCGGGTTGTCCTTCACCGTGTCGAGGTACCGCTGGGTCCCGGCCGAGCTGTCCTGCCAAGGGCGTTCCGCGGCGGGCCTGTTCGCGGGCGCGGCCGCCGATGCGCCGGGCACGGTAGCGGCCAGTACGGCCGTGGCGGCGGCGAGCAGTGCGGCGCCCGCGCGCAGGCCGGAGCGGGAACGGGTCCGGCCTGCACGGCCGGGAATGCGGGAGTGATCGGATCGGGCGGTTCGGTCTCTGTCCATGCGCACAGGAATACCGGATCTTGATCCACTTTACGGTGAGATCTGCCTGATCATACCGGTAAGAGTGTTGTACAGCCCGTCCCAACCCCCGGCCGGGAGGCGGGTGTCCGGCCGCGTGCGGTGCTCCGGACCGTCAGCGATGATCGTGTCGGTGCCCTTCACCATGCCTGTCAGCGGCCAGTCGGCCGAGATCTCACCGCGCCTGATGGCGTTCCAGCCGTGCCGGTCCTTGCTGAAGCGCGGATCGGCCAGCCTGTCGTTCAGCAGGGGTGGTCGGTCACCGACCACGCCAGGACGTCTCCGGGGAGCCGCACCCTGACCACGGGCCCGAGTTCGCGAGGGGAATGTCCGGTCACGGGGATGTGCTGTCGCCGGTGCCCGCTCCGTACCGCGCGGAGAAGTCGACGGGCAGCGAGACGGGGACGCGGGTCCAGGGCGAGGGACGCCAGGCCACGTCACCGGCGGGGATGCTGAGCCGCATGTCGGGCAGCAGGTGCAGGACGGTGTTGACCGCGGTACGGGTGATCAGCCGGGCCGGCACCTGGGCGGGGCACACATGCGCGCCGGCCGAGAAGGCGAGATGCGCGCGGTTGCCCGGCTCCACCCCGCCGTCGGACGCGCGGACCGCGGGGTCGTCGTTGGCGGCGCTGATCCCCAGGACGAGGACGTCGCCCCGCCTGATCTGCTGTCCGCCCAGTTCGGTGTCGCGCAATGCGTAGCGGGCGGGCACGTTGTTCATCGGCGGGTCGCGCCACAGCGCCTCGTCGAGTGCGTCGTCCACGCCGAGCCGCCCGCCGTGCATACGGGCCGCGAACCGCGGGTCGGTGAGCATCAGCCGCAGGGTGTGCGAGATCCAGGCGGTGACGGTCTCGTTGCCCGCGGAGACCATCACGACCATCGACTGGAGCTGCTCCGCCTCGTCCCGCAGGTTGGGGTGGTCGAGCAGCGCGGTCGTCAGGTCGTCCGCGGGCACGGCACGGCGGGCCCTGAGCGTGTCGGCGAGGATCTCCTCGAAGTGGCGGTTTCCGCTCTGCGAGTCGTCCGCGCTGCCGACCAGCGCGATGAGCGCGTCCAGCAGCTCACGCCCTTCGGCGCTGTCCAGGCCGAACAGCGAGGCGATGGAGAGCATCGGGACGATCCTGGCGTACTCGTTGACCAGGTCGGCGCTGCCGCGTGCGGAGAACTCGGCGATCAGCTTGGCGCAGGCCGCCTCGACCTGGCGCCGGGTGCGGCGCTGGTCGATCCGCGCGACGCCGTCGTCGAGCGGCTGGCGCAGTCTGCGGTGCTCCGGTCCGTCGGCGCTCACGACGTTGGCCCGCCAGGCCATCATCGGGAGCAGGCCCGAATCCGGCGAGACGACACCGTCGTTGAGGTCGTGCCAGTTGCGCGCGTCCCGCGAGTACACCTGTTCCTGGCGTGTGATGGTCAGCAGTTCCCGGTAGCCCATGACGAGCCAGGCGGGCACCCCCGGCTCCAGTTCCACCTTGGCCACGCTGCCCCACTGCTCGCGCAGCCTGCGGTAGGCCGCCTGCGGATCGCTGGATCCGACGGCCTCGGAAAGCGGGAGCAGCCCGGTGGTGCGGCCGCCGCGGGCCGGGCAGGACGGCGGCGGGAGGGGGTGGTTCATGAGGCGCTCTCCGGTACGCGCGCCGCTCCGGCGCTCATCACGTAGTGGACAAGGCTGATCAGCGCGTCGAGCGACGAGGTGCGCTCCCGTGCGTCGCAGATGACGACGGGGGTCTCCGGCAGCAGGTCGAGCGCCACGCGCAGTTCGTCGGCGGAGTAGCACTCGCTGTCCGGGAACTGGTTGACGGCGACGGCGAACGGCAGCCCCCTGATCTCCAGTTGCTCCAGTACGTCGAAACTGTCCTCGATCCTGCGGGTGTCGATCAGGACCAGGACACCGATGGCGCCCTCGGCCAGCCCGTCCCACAGGTCCCAGAAACGGCGCTGCCCGGGCGTACCGAAAAGGTAGAGAACCAGCCGCGAGGTGACCGTGATGCGGCCGAAGTCCATGGCCACGGTCGTGGTGGTCTTGGTGCCCGTACCCGCGAGGTCGTCCACCCCGATGCTCGCCCGGGTCATCACCTCCTCGGTGCGCAACGGCTCGATCTCGCTGACCGAGCCGACCAGCGTGGTCTTGCCGACACCGAAGGCGCCCACGACGAGGATCTTGACGGCCTGCTGGACGGTGTCGGCCAAATAGCGGTCAACGGAGACGGCGGAGACCATCGAGTACCTCCTGAAGCAGTTGTCCATCGGGGGGAACGGCCTGCGGTACGCCGGAGCGCGCCGACAGATGACCGCTGTCGGCGAGGTCGGACACCAGTACTCTGACCAGGCTCACCGGCAGTTGCAGGTGGGCGGCCGCCTCCACCAGGGAGAGCAGCCGACGGCACATCCGCAGGAGGGCGCGTTCTTCCCGGGTGGCGGAGACGGGCAGGTCGTGCGGAGGGTCGACGGCGATGAGAAGTGTCTCGATACCGATGGTGTTACGCGTGGGGCGTGAGCGCCCTCTGCTGATCACATAGGGGCGTAGCGCCCGGTCCGTGTACTCCCCCTCCGGGTCGCTCACCGAGCGGATCCCGGCCTCGGCGGGCTGCTGAGGTTGGCCGCTCCGATTCTCATGACCTGTGCCTGCATCTGACGGGCCACCAGCTTCGGGTCCACCACCGGGCCCGTCACCACGGCGAGGTGGACGTTGTCGGCGCTGCGCATGAAGAGGAAGCCGCCGTTGAACTCCACCATCTGCTGGTGGACCGACCCGCCGTCCCCGCCGAACTCCCGGCCGAGGCTGCGGCCCAGGGACTGCAGCCCCGAGCAGTTCGCCGAGAGGCGGTCGGCGGCGTCCCGGTCCATGCCGTCGGAGCTGACCAGCAGGAGTCCGTCGGCGCTGAAGACGATCGCCTGGCGTACCCCGGGCACGGCCGCGACCTCCGAGATCATCCAGCCACGCTGCTGGGGATTGTCCACGTAACTCATGCTCAGGCCTGTCCTTCTGCGGAATCGGGGGTGTGGGGGGAAGAGCCGTCGCGGCCGTCGTGCGGGTCGGAGCCGGGTTCGGGCGCGGACCGGCCGCCCTCGAAGAACTGCTCCATCCAGTCGCCCGCCTCGTCCGGGGTCGCCGAGGACATGGTGCCGCCCGCGGAATCGTCCGCGGGCCCGCCGGTCGGGCGGTATTCGTCGCGGCGTGACCGCCGGCGCGGGAGGCGCCGGGTCCGCTCGCCGCCCTGTTCGTACAGCGGGATGGCCTGTTGCGCCGGTGGTTCGGCGGGGATCTCGGGGCTCTGCGAGGTCTGCCCGGGGACGGTGGCGGTGGGCGGCTGCCCCGCCTCGGGAGCGGGCTGCGCCGCGGCGGAGCGGTCCGCGGGAGAGCCGGGCGGATCGATGGCTTCCAGTACGTGGGCGGGGATCAGCACCACGCCGCGGATCCCGCCGTACGGGGAGGGCCCCAGGTCGACGCGGAAGCCGTGCCGCTGGGCGAAGCGGCCCACCACCGCGAAGCCGGTCTGCGGGATCTCGCCGACGTCGCCGACGCCCAGGAGCCTGCGGCCCGAGGCGACTTCGCGTGCTTCGGCGAGCCGGTACTCGTCCAGTCCGAGACCGCCGTCGTCCACTTCGATGACAGCGCCGCGCTGCACGGTCCGTACCGTGACCGGTACCGCGGTGCTCGGCGGCGAGTACTCGGTCGCGTTGGCGAGCAGTTCGGCCAGCAGGTGGATCAGCGGCTCGACGACGGGCGCGGCGATCCCCACGTCCGGGTCGCCCGAGACCTCGATACGGGTGAAGGCGACGATCCGTCCCGATGCGGCCCGCACCGCGTCGACCAGGGCGAGCGGTTTCTGCCACTGCTGCCCCGGCCACTCGCCGCACAGCACCTTGAGGCTCTGGGCGTGCCGGGCCTGCTGGGTCGCCGCGTGGTCCACACGCATGGTGGATTCGAGGAGTTCGGCATCGCCGGGATACCGGTCGGCGAGCCCCGTCACCGCGGCCTGGATGCGGTGTGCGGAGGTCTGGACCCGGCTGGCGAGCTCGACCAGGGCCAGCCGCTGCGACTCCTCGCGGTACTCGACTGCTTCGCGCACCTCGCCGAGCAGCCGGTCCAGCAGACCGGCCACGGTCTCGTCCAGCGGCCACGTCTCGTTCGAAGGGCCCGGGTCCTCCCGGCCGGCCAGTGCCGCGGGCAGCCGTTCCTTGACGGCGTGCTCGACCTCGGCCTGGACCAGATCGCCCTGCTGCTGCGTCCGGCGGCGCCACTCCGTGTCGCGGAGGGCCGTCCGGTCGGCCTGTTCCCCGGCCTCCCGCAGGTGGCGGGCGGCCTCGGCCTCGGCCGCTCTGTGCCGGCCGCGAAGTATCACCAGGAGCGTGAGCACGGCCAGGGCCGCGACGAGGTACACCACGAGAGCGACGGGGCCGGCGGCCGCGAGGGGCACCACGGGGGCCGCGAGCGTGATGAGCGCGAGGCTCAGAACGGTCGGCCAGAGGTACTGCGTCCGGCGTGGTGGAGGAACGGACGCGGAAGGACGGGCCATGAAGAACCTTTGAATCGGCTTCGATTTGGCTGGGAACCGCGGCTCGAATGGGGGAGAGCGACGGCTTCACGGGGGGGGCGTCACGGCGCGACGGGCGGCTGCGGCGGCCACGCGCGGAAGACCCGTACCGGCGTCGGCCGCCGCCACTCGGACAGGCTTTCACCCCGCACTACATGTCACTGAACGTATATCGCCCGTCTACTGAAAGGCATGGCGAGATCGTATAGCCGCCTCACATATCCTCAGGGCCGTTTTCAGCCACTCCGGCTCTCTCGACCGCGCCGGTCGCCCCGACCACCCCTGACACCCGGTGCGATCGGACCATCACCTTCCATCACGGTCGCCGCCCCTCGGCTCACCGCGGGAACAGCTCGGGCAGCACCACGCCGGCGGCCGGTGCCGCGCCGCAGGCGGAATCCATCAGCATCCGGTACGCGGAAACCGCCGCGCGGTCCTGGGTGACAGCGACCTCACCGCCGGGGCCGCCGACGACGGCGTGGTCCGGGATCTCCGGGACGGGAAGCCGTAGCAGCTCCAGCGGCGGGGCGCCGGTCAGTGCGTGCGGCCCCGCCGTCAGAGGCATCACCTGGAGGGTGATGTTCGGGCGGGCGGTCGCCCGCCGGAGGGCGTCCAGCTGCTCCCGCATGACATCCGGGGAGCCGACGCAGGTGTGCAGCGCGGCCTCCGGGATCAGCCCCCACAGGACCGCGTCCCGCTCACGGAACCGCTCCTGCCGGGCCCGGAGGAACTCCGTACGCCGGGCCCGTACGGCAGGCGGGGCCCCCGGGTGCCGGACCGCCTCGACGGCAGCGGCGTAACCGGGGGTCCGCAGCAGGTCGGGGACCAGTGCGGGGTGCCACATCCGGATCACCGCGGCGGACGACTCGATACCGATGACGTCCCGCTGCCAGGCGGGCAGGACGTCACGCCAGCGGTGCCACCATCCGGGCTCGTTCGCCCTGACCAGGCTGGCCCTGATCCGCCGGGCGTCGCCCTCGGGGTGGTGGTAGTACTCCAGGAGGTCCCTGACCTGCCCGGCGTCCAGCGCGGTCTCCGCCCGCTCGATACGCCGCACGGTGGCCTCGGACAGGTCCAGCGCGGCGGCGACCGCCGCGAGCCCGCATCCGGCCCGCTCACGGGCCAGGCGGAGCTGTTCCGCGACGACACGGTGCTCCAGGGTCGGGCCTGAGCGGGCTCTCACGGCGTCCATCTCCTTCGCGGCGAAACCGGGCGGCCGTCGTGTCACATTCTGTGCGATTCACACTCTGACACTTGCAGAGTATGCCGAACGTGTTGATAGTGCATATATGTCTGAATTCGATGGTGATGCCTCTGCCGCACGCTCCGACGACGAGGACGACTCCGCCTACCGCTGGTCGACGCCGCGCATACCCGAGGGGGTCATCGACTCCCGACAGCGCGTCCGCGACGCCATGCTGGCCTGGGGCGAGCCGGAGGAACGGACGGAGACCGCGGTCCTGCTGGTCTCCGAACTCGTCACCAACTCCGTGCGCTACAGCGCCCGGTCCGCGCGGGTCCGCTGCTGCCTGCGCCGGACCTGCTCCCGGATAAGGATCCAGGTGTGGGACGCGGGCGGCGACGGCATTCCGGCCCAGCGCCGGCCACCGGCATGCGAGACCGAGCCGGACGGCGCCGCCAGGACCGGCCTGTCGGAACGCGGCCGGGGTCTCCTCATCGTCACCGCCCTGGCCGCCGACTGGGGCACCTGCCAGGACGGCGGAGGCCGGCTGGTCTGGGCCGACGTCTGACGCCGGGCGCGGCCTCCCGTTGCAACCAGAGCCGTGCGGATGTGCCGCCCGGAGCCCGCGGACGCGCTGTGATCCGCGGGAAGGTCTCAGGTGTCGAGGGGCAGCGGCTGCCAGGTCCAGTCGGCCACCTCGGGGAGGTCGGTGCCGTGCTCGCGGATCCAGGCGTGGTGCCTGAGGCGGGCGTCCTCCATGGTCTGGCGCGCGTGGGTCGCGCGCACCGCGAGTCCGGGGACGCGGTCGATGACGTCCAGGACCAGCCGGTAACGGTCCAGGTCGTTGCGGACCACCATGTCGAAGGGGGTGGTCGTGGTCCCGGACTCCTTGTAGCCGCGCACATGCAGGTTCGCGTGACCGGCCTGGTGGTAGGCCAGGCGGTGGATCAGCCACGGGTAGCCGTGGTAGGCGAAGATCACCGGCTTGTCGCGGGTGAACAGCGCGTCGTACTGCCTGCCCGACATCCCGTGCGGGTGTTCCGACTCCGGGAGCAGCCGGGCCAGGTCGACCACGTTCACCACCCGCACCGCCAGACCCGGGAGGTGACGGCGGATCAGCAGGGCCGCTGCCAGCACCTCCTGGGTGGGAACGTCGCCCGCGCAGGCCAGCACGACATCGGGCTCCTCGCCCTCCCGCTCGGTACCGGCCCACTCCCAGACCCCGGCCCCGCGCGCACAGTGGGCACGCGCCTCGTCGAGGGTGAGCCAGTCGAAGCAGGGCTGCTTGCCCGCCACGACGACGTTCACGTAGTCGCGGCTGTGCAGGACGTGTTCGGCGACGGAGAGCAGGGTGTTGGTGTCCGGCGGGAGGTAGACGCGTACGACTTCCGGGGACTTGTTGAGTACGTGGTCGACGAAGCCGGGGTCCTGGTGCGAGAAGCCGTTGTGGTCCTGCCGCCAGACATGCGAGGTGAGCAGGTAGTTGAGGGAGGCGATGGGGCGGCGCCAGGGCAGGGTGCGGGACACCTTCAGCCACTTGATGTGCTGGTTGACCATCGAGTCGACGATGTGCACGAAGGCTTCGTAGCAGGAGAAGAGCCCGTGCCGACCGGTGAGGAGGTAGCCCTCCAGCCAGCCCTGGCAGGTGTGTTCGGAGAGGATCTCCATCACCCGGCCGTGCCGGTCCAGGTGCTCGTCGACACCGAGGGTCTCCGCCTGCCATGCCTTGCCGCTGGCCCCGTACAGGGCCTGGAGCCGGTTGGACGCGGTCTCGTCGGGCCCCACCACACGGAAGTCACGTCGCTCCGCAGTGGCCGCCATGACCGCCTCCAGCAGATCGCCGAGGACGCGGGTCGGCTCGTGCAGGGTCGCGCCGGGCCGCACGACCTCGACGGCGTACTCCTCCAGGGGCGGTACCGGCAGGTCGAGCAGGCGCAGGCCGCCGTTGGTGTGCGGGTTGGCGCCGAGGCGCAGCGGCCCGTCGGGGACACAGGCCAGGACTTCGGCGCGGGGCCGGCCCGCGGTGTCGAAGAGGTCCTCCGGCCGGTAGGAGCGCAGCCACATCTCCAGCTGCCTGAGGTGCTCGGGGTTCTCCCGGACGCCGGGCAGCGGCACCTGGTGGGCCCGCCAGGTGCCTTCGACCGGCAGTCCGTCGACGCTCGCGGGGCCGGTCCAGCCCTTGGGCGTACGCAGCACGATCAGCGGCCAGCGCGGGCGCTCGGTGCTGCCCTCCTCGCGGGCGGCACGCTGGATGCGGGCGATGCGGTCCAGTGCGGTGTCCATCGCCCGGGCCATGGCCCGGTGGACGGTGTCCGGATCGGCGCCGGTGACGTGCAGGACGTCATGACCGTAGCCGCGGAGCAGCTCGTCCAGCTCCGCTTCGGGAATGCGCGCCAGCACCGCCGGATTGGCGATCTTGTATC
Organism: Streptomyces sp. NBC_01471; assembly: GCF_041438865.1. Lineage (NCBI taxonomy): Bacteria > Bacillati > Actinomycetota > Actinomycetes > Kitasatosporales > Streptomycetaceae > Streptomyces > Streptomyces sp. NBC_01471. Next base: position 7,729,562 of record NZ_CP109450.1, on the reverse strand, counting down.
CGTTCAGGTGCAGGACCGGAAGGACCGCGCCGTCGTACACCGGATCGAGGAACTTGTTGGAGTGCCAGGACCCGGCGAGCGGGCCGGTCTCCGCCTCACCGTCACCGATGACACAGGCGACGAGCAGATCCGGATTGTCGAGGGCCGCGCCGTACGCGTGGGAGAGCGAGTAGCCCAGTTCCCCGCCCTCGTGGATCGAACCGGGTGTCTCGGGTGCGACATGGCTGGGCACACCGCCGGGGAAGGAGAACTGCCGGAAGAGCCGGGCCATGCCCGCCGCGTCCCGGCCGATGTCCGGGTACGTCTCGGAGTAGCTGCCCTCCAGCCACGAGTTGGCCAGTACGGCCGGACCGCCGTGCCCGGGCCCCCAGACGCACACCGTGTCCTGGCCGCGCGCCCTGGCGACGCGGTTCAGGTGTGTGTGGACCAGGTTCAGTCCGGGCGAGGTGCCCCAGTGGCCGAGCAGCCGGGGTTTGATGTGTTCCGGCCGCAACGGCTCGGTGAGCAGCGGATTGTCCAGGAGGTAGATCTGGCCGACCGCAAGATAGTTGGCGGCCCGCCAGTGGGCGACCAGTGACGCGAGTTCCTCGTCGGTTACCGGGGCCGGTGCTTCCGTACTGGTCTCGCGCATGGCGCTCGCTGCCTCCTGGGCCGTAACTGCCGGGCTGTGCCTGCTGGATCGTGGCTGCGCAGCGCTGGCTGTTCGGTGCTGGCTGTTCGGTGCTGGCTGTTCGGTCGGGCCTGCCGGTCGTGACCGCTCAGTCGTGCGGGACGACTGCCACCGGGCACGGCGCGTGGTGTACGGCCGAGGACAGGACGTGGCCGACCGGCGGCGACAGCGCGGGCCTGCTCCTGCGCCGCCCCACGACCAGCAGTCCGGCGCCCGTGGCACCGCGGACGACCGCCTGGGCCGGGCTCTCCGTGCGTACCCGGTCGGCCGTGCGTACCTGGGGGAACTTCTCCCGCCAGGGCCGCAGCGCTTCGCTCAGCTCCAGCTGGGCACGCTCCGTCGTTCGCCCGGAAACCCGCGAATCGACGCCACTCCGGCTGTACGCGTGCTCCGGAAGGCTTCTGCCGTGCACGGCCCGCAGCAGGACGCCGCGCCTGGCGGCGGTGTCGAAGGCGAACTCGCACAGCGCCTCGCACGGCCCGTGCAGCGAAAGACCCAGCACCACGGCGCCGTCCTCGGCCACCGGGCCGGTGGCTTCCCGCGCCCGGACGAGGACGACGGGGGCGTCGGCGCGCGCCACCACCCGCAGACCGATGTCGCCCAGGTAGTAACTGGCCAGCGGCGCCATGTCCCGGGAGCCGAGCACCACCGCCTGCGAATCGGCCGCCGCCTCCAGCAGGGTCGCCACCGGGTCGCCGTCCGTCAGCTCCTCGGTGACGGGCAGTCCGGGACAGCGCTCGTCCACGACGATGCGTGCCCGCTCCACGATCCACCGGGGCAGATCGTGCTGACCGCTCCCGTCCGCAGGCCGGACCGGACCCACTGCCCGTGCGTGCAGGATGCGCAGCACCGCGCCGCGCGACTGCGCCTCGCGCGCGGCCCAGCGGGCCGCGGAGAGCGACTCGGCCCTGCTGTCCAGACCCACGGTGATGATCGGCTTCATGGCCGTGCTCCGTTCTCGGGGCGGATGTCCCCGCCGCTTCTCGCCGGGCCTGGTCAGGTCATCGACGGATCGCCCTTGATCAGGGCGAACACCGCGCCGTCCGGATCCCGGAGCAGCGCGAGGCGTCCCACTCCAGGAGCGTTGCTCGGCGGCATCAGGGCCGTGGCCCCGCGTCCGGTGGCCGCGGCGAACGTGGCGTCGCAGTCCTCGACGCCGAAGTACGGGTGCCACTCCGATGTCGCCCCGGCGTCCGCGTTCTCCTTCGGGAGCTGCATGATGCCGCCGTGGCTGGTGTCGTCGCCCTTGCCACCGCCGGGCGCGGACACGACGGTGTAGACCATGCCGTCCCCCATGGACATGTCCTGGTCACTCCAGGAGAAGACCGCGCGGTAGAAGGCCTTCGCCGCTGCCGCGTCGGTGGTGTGCAGCTCCGTCCAGCACATCGTGTCCGGCTCCATGACGGCCTCCAGACCCTGTACGTCGCGCGGCTGCCAGACGGCGAACTCGGCGCCCGTCGAGTCGGTGAAGCCCGCCATCCGGCCGGCGGTGAAGACGTCCGTCGCCGGGAAGCGGACCGTTCCGCCTGCCTGCTCGACGGCGCGGCCGGTGGCTTCGGCGTCGGCGGTGTGGAAGTAGACCGTCCACGCGGCGCTCGCGCCCTCCGCCGTCAGCGGGCCGACGGCTCCGACGGTCCTGCCGCCCTTCTGGAAGAAGCCGTAGCCGCCGGCGTCGGGGCCGGCCGACTGGAAGGTCCAGTCGAACACGCCGGTGTAGAAGGCGACGGCTGCGTCGATGTCCGGGGCGCCGAGGTCGAGCCAGTTCGGCGCACCAGGGACATAGTGGGTCGTCAGCACGGGAGATCCTCCGGTGTACGCATGGGGTGGTCCGGCCCACCACGGCCCGGGAATCCTCTTGCCCCGATCGGCGCGGCAGCCACTCACTGTCGCCCCATGGGTACCGGGTCGCCCGCCCCCCGAAACAGCACCCGTACCCCAGCCCTGCGGACGGCTCCCGGCCCTCACCCGTACGGCCCAGCACGGCCGGTCGCGCCCCGGCGGGACGCGACCGGCCGATGGCTCCTACTTCTTCCCGGGGAGCCACTTCTTCCAGATGTCCGGGTTCTGGTCCACCCAGCGCCTGGCCGCCTCGTCGGCCGAGAGCCCCTGCGAGGCGATCATCGCGGAGACCTTGTTCTGGTCGTTCTTCGTCCACTTGAAGTTCTTCAGGAACGTCGCGGCGCTGCCGCCCGTCCTGGTGAACTCGGTGTTGAAGTACTTCTGCAGGGGCGTCGAGGGATAGGCGCAGTCAATGGACTTGGGGTCCTTGACCCCCTTGTCCGCGCACTTCGCGGTGTACGGAGGAAGCTTGACCTCCTTCATCGGTACCTGGTTGAAGAGCCACTGCGGCTCGTACCAGTAGCTGAGGAAGGGCTTCTTCTCCTTGGCGAACTGCTGGATCTGGGTGATCTGCGCGGCCTCCGACCCCGCGAACACCACGTCGTAGTCCAGCTTGAGGTTCTTCACCAGCGCCTTGTCGTTCGTGACGTAGGAGGGCGAACCGTCCATGAGCTGGCCCTTGCTGCCGCTCTCCGCCGTACGCAGCTGACCGGCGTACTTGTTGAGGTTCTTCCAGTCGGTGACATCGGGGTGCTTGTCCGCCCAGTACTTCGGGACGAACCAGCCGATGTGGCCGGTGACTCCCAGGTCGCCGCCCGCGGTGATCGTCTTCTTGTCCTTGACGTACCGCTTCTCCTGGTCGGGGTGGCCCCAGTCCTCCAGGATCGCGTCGACGCGGCCCTGGCTGAGGGCGTCCCAGGCGGGGATCTCGTCCACCTGGACCGTGTCGACCCGGTAGCCCAGCTGGTGTTCGAGCAGATACTTCGCGACGGCCACGTTGGCCTGGGCGCCGACCCAGCTCTGCACGGAGAGCGTGACGGACTTGGCGCCCTTGGCCGCGGCGAACGGCGAGGACTGCTTGGTCATGTCGGCGGCTCCGCAGCCGCTGAGCGAGACCAGCAGGGCGCCCGAAGCCAGGGCGGCGAGGGCGGTCGTGGCACGGCGTGCGCCACGGGTGGGTGTACGGGTCACGGCTCAGGCCCCCTTCCGGGTGCGGCGTTCGGTGGGCTGGGTGACCCGGTCGAGCATCAGGCCGAGGCAGACGATGGCCACGCCGGCGACGAGGCCGATGGCGAGGTCGCCGGTGGCCAGTCCGGTGACGACGTCGTAGCCGAGCGCCCCGCCGCCCACCAGGCCGCCGATGATGACCACGGCGAGCACGAGCACCACGCCCTGGTTGACGGCAAGGAGCAGCGCCGGGCGGGCCAGCGGCAGCTGGACCTGGCGCAGTGTCTGCATCCGCGTGGCGCCGAGCGACCTGGCGGCCTCCACCGCGGCCGGGTCGACCTGGCGAAGGCCCTGGGTGGTGATGCGGATGACGGCGGGCAGCGCGTAGACGACCGCGGCGGCGGCTGCCGGGGCGCGGCCCACGGCGAAGAGCGCCACCACCGGGATGAGGTACACGAACTGCGGCATGGTCTGCATGACGTCCAGGACCGGGCGCAGTACGGCTTCGGTGCGGCGGCTGCCCGCCGCGAGGATCCCGACGGCGAAGCCGACGACGAGGGTGACGACCAGCGCGGCCAGGACCTGCGAGAGCGTGTCCATGGACGGCTTCCACATGCCGAGGACGCCGATGGCGCAGAGCGCGAGTACCGCGGTCAGGGCGGTCTGCCAGGTGCCGATCAGCCAGGCCAGGGCAGCGACGATCAGCAGTGCGCCCCACCAGGGCAGGCCGGTCAGCCCGTCCCTGAGCGGGTCCAGGACCCAGGAGGTGAAGTGCGCGGCCCAGTCGGCGGTGCCGCCGACGACGGGGACTCCGGAGTAGAGGTGGTCGACCATCCACTCCTTGAAGTCGTTGACGGGCCGCGCGATGGCCACGGTGGTTCCGCCGGGCCAGAGGGTGGAGCCGGCCAGCCGGCCGGCCACCGCGACGACCGCGGTGACGACGGCCGCGAGGGCCCAGCCGCGCCAGCCGCGCAGGGCCGGGGGCCCGGAGGGCTCGCTGCCGAGGCGGGCCCCGGCAGCTGCGGTGGTGCGGTCCATGACGATGGCGAGCAGCACGATCGGGATGGCCGCGGCCAGTGCCCCTCCGACGTCCACGGAGGCGAGCGCCTGGTAGACGCGGTCGCCGAGACCGGCGGCTCCGATGAGTGAGGCGATGACGACCATCGAGAGCGCCATCATGATGGTCTGGTTGAGGCCGAGGAGCAGTTCCTTGCGGGCCAGTGGCAGCCGGGCGGTGACCAGTCGCTGGCGGGCGGTGGAGCCGAGCGAGGCGACGGCCTCCAGGACCCCGGCGTCGGCCCCGCGCAGCCCGAGCGCCGTGAGGCGGGCCATCGGCGGCGCCGCGTAGACGACGGTGGCGAGCAGCGCGGCAGGCACACCGATGCCGAACACCAGGACCACCGGCAGCAGATAGGCGAAGGCCGGCAGCACCTGCATGGTGTCGAGCACCGGGCGCAGGATGCGGAACAGCCGGTCGGAGAGACCGCCCGCCAGCCCCAGGACCGCCCCGACGACGGCGGAGGCGATGACGGCCACCACCATCAGCGCGAGCGTCTGCATGGTCGGCACCCACATGTCCAGCATCCCGCTGACCAGCAGGGAGACCAGTGCGGTGGCGGCGATGCGCCAGCCGGCCACCCGCCAGGCCACGAGGGTGACCGCGGCGGTGACTCCGGTCCAGCCGAGGGCGAGCAGCACCAGGTAGACGGCGCGTACGGCGATGACCACGGCGTTGCTCAGATAGCCGAGGAAGTACAGGAACACCGGGTGGGTGTCGCGGTTGTCGATGATCCAGTCGCTGACGTGGCCCAGCGGTGCCGAGAGGTCCACGGTGAGCGCACCGGGCCACAGTCCACTGGACCAGAAGGCGTTCGCGATCGGCACCAGGACGGCGGCGGCGACGGCGAGCACGAGGAGCTTGCCCGGGCCGCGGTGGAGCAGCGCGGCCCGGAGCCTGGCCGCCCTGCCCGGTGCGGCCGGGCTGTCGGCGCGGACGGGAGCGGCAGTGGCGGCCGTCATGCGCGCCTCCGGACGGCTGGGCGGGCGGCGCGGCCGGGTACGGGGGTTGGTTGCGTACGCATCAGGCGGCCACCCCGCTCTCGGCCGGGCTCTCGTCGAGACGGGCGACGACGGCGAGCAGGCAGGCGTGGTCCACGATGCCGAGGCACCGGTCCCCCTCGACGACGCGGACGGCGCCCCCGGAGCGGACGACGGTGTCGATGGCGTCGGATATGAGCGTGCCGGGGGCCACCGACTCGCCCTCTTCGGCCTCAGCGCCCTGCGCCGGGCGCATGGCACGGCGGACGGTGAGAACCTGTTCGCGCGGGACGTCGCGTACGAAGTCGCGGACGTAGTCGTCGGCCGGCGAGCCGACGATCTCCTCGGGCGTGCCGAGCTGGACGATCCGGCCGTCGCGCATCAGCGCGATGCGGTCGCCGAGGGTCAGCGCCTCGGACAGGTCGTGGGTGATGAAGACCATGGTGCGGCCCTCGTCCCGGTGCAGCCGGACGACCTCTTCCTGCATGTCCCGCCGGATGAGCGGGTCGAGCGCGCTGAACGGCTCGTCGAAGAGCAGGACTTCGGGGTCCACGGCGAGCGCGCGGGCCAGGCCGACCCGCTGCTGCTGGCCACCGGAGAGTTCGCTCGGCCGCCGGTGCTCCAGGCCCGTCAGGCCGACCTTCTCGATGAACTCGGCTGCCTTGGTGCGGCGTTCGGCCCGGCCCATGCCCTGGATCTCCAGGCCGTAGGCGACGTTGTCCAGGACCGTGCGGTGCGGGAGCAGGCCGAAGTGCTGGAAGACCATGGCGGCGCGGTGGCGGCGCAGTTCGCGCAGCTTGGTTTTGTCCAGGGCGCGGACGTCCTCGCCGTCCATGGTGAGGTCGCCGCTGGTCGGCTCGATGAGCCGGGTCAGACAGCGCACCAGCGTCGACTTGCCGGAGCCGGACAGGCCCATGACCACGAAGACCTCGCCCTCGTGGACGTCGAAGGAGACGTCGCGCACGGCGGCGGTGCAGCCGGTGCGCTGCCGCAGCTCCTCGCCGGTCAGCCCGGCCAGCGAGCTGTCGCCGGGGATCCGCTCGGCCCTGGGGCCGAAGACCTTCCACAGATTGCGGACGGAGAAGACGGTGTCGCGCTTCTCCCGCGCCGCGGCCGACGCGCCGTCGGGCCGGTCGCCGTCGCCGGAGGGGGCGGTGGGGGCGGTCGCTGTCATGCCGTACCTCCCTGGGCGGGGGTCGCGGCCAGGAGTTCGGCGCACTTCTCGCCGACCATGAGGACTCCGATCATCGGGTTGACCGAGGGCATCGTCGGGAAGACGGACGCGTCGGCGATACGGAGGCCGGACAGTCCGCGGACCCGCAGCTCGGGGTCGACCACGGCGAGGGCGTCGTCGGGTGCGCCCATCCGGCAGGTGCCCGCCGGGTGGTAGACGGTGTGTGCGACCTTGCGGGCGTACTCGCTGATGTCCTCGTCGGACGTGACCTCGGGGCCCGGGCAGACCTCGCGCTTGAGCCAGTGGGCGAGCGGTTCGGTCTTCGCGATCTCGCGGGCGAGGCGGATGCCGTCGACCAGTGTCCGGCCGTCGTAGTCGTCCTCATCGGTGAAGTACCGGAAGTCCAGGGCCGGTTTGACCTCGGGGTCGGCGCTGGTGAGGTAGAGGCGGCCGCGGCTGCGCGGCTTGGGGATGTTGGGAGTCATCGACACGCCGTGCTCGGGCTTCTCGTAGCCCAGGCGCTCCGGGTTGTCGGTGAAGGGGATCTGGTAGAAGTGGAACATCAGGTCCGGGCCGCGCGATCCGGGGTCGCGGCGGACGAAGAGTCCGGCGTCGGAGTCCATCGCCGAGTTCTCCGGAATGGGCCCGTCGGTCTCCCACACGATGACGGACTCGGGGTGGTCGAGGAGGTTCTCGCCGACGCCCGGCAGGTCGTGCACGACGGGGATGCCGAGGGCTTCCAGATCCTGCTTCGGACCGATGCCGGAGAGCATCAGCAGCCGCGGTGTGTCCACCGCACCCGCGCAGACCAGCACTTCGCGGCCGGCCCGCAGAAGGACTTCTTCGCCGTCCTTGGTGCGGACGTGCACACCGGTGGCGCGGTCGCCGTCCAGTTCGAGCCGGTGGGCCCAGGTCTCCAGCATGATCGTGAGGTTGGGCCGGTCGCCGGCCTCGATGTGCGGGTGGAGGTAGGCGACCGACGCCGAGGAACGCTTGTTGTTCTCCGGGTGGTAGGCGAGGTCGAAGAAGCCCACGCCCTCGTGGAAGGGGTTCTTGTTGAAGCCCTCGACGCGCGGGACGCCCGCCGCCTGCTGGGCCGCGGTGACGAAGTCGCGGGCGATGGCGTTCCGGTCCTTCTCGTCCACCGCGACGATGTTGTTGCGGAGTTTGGAGAAGTACGGGTCCATCGACTTCGCGTCCCAGCCGGCCGCTCCGTGCTCGGACCACTCGTCCCAGTCGCCGGGCAGCGGCTTGAACGAGATCAGGGTGTTGTGCGAGGAACAGCCGCCGAGCACCTTGGCGCGGCTGTGCAGGATGTGCGAGTTGCCGCGCGGCTGCTCGGTGGTGGGGTACGCGTAGTCCAGGTCGCCGCCGAGCAGGCCGAGCCAGCGGCGGAGGGTGAGGACGTCGTCGCGGTCGATGTCGGTCGGGCCGCCCTCGACTACGACGACGCTGACGGCGGGGTCCTCGGTGAGCCGGGAGGCGATCACCGAACCCGCGGTGCCGCCGCCGACGATGACGTAGTCGGCGGTGACCGTGGAGATCTCCGGAGGCATGGGACGTTGCTCCTTCTGCAAAGTGCTGACGGGCTTACGCTGTGCTGCGAACAGACGGACGCTCAGCCCGTGAACCAGCGGACCGGTGCGGGCCGGAGGTTCTCGTAGATGTGCTTGGACTCGCGGTACTCGTCCAGGCCGGTGGGTCCCAGCTCGCGGCCGATGCCGGACTTGCCGAAGCCGCCCCACTCCGCCTGCGGGAGGTAGGGGTGGTAGTCGTTGATCCAGACGGTGCCGTGCCGCAGCCGGGCGGCGACGCGGCGGGCGCGGGCGGTGTCGGCCGACCAGACGGCGCCGGCCAGTCCGTACTCGGTGTCATTGGCCAGTGTCACCGCCTCTTCCTCGTCGCGGAAGGTCTCGACGGTCAGGATCGGCCCGAAGGTCTCCTCGCGGACGACCTTCATGTCGCGGTGGCAGCTGTCCAGGACGGTGGGCGCGTAGAAGTAACCGGTGGCGGGCCGGTCACCGGACGGCTCGGGGCGCCGGCCGCCGCAGCGCAGCTGCGCCCCTTCGGCCAGCGCGGACGCCACGTACGCCTCGACCTTGTCCAGCTGCTGCTGGGAGACCAGCGGCCCGCACTCGACGCCTTCGGCGGTGCCGCGGCCGAGCCTGATCCGCTCGGCGCGACGGGCCAGTTCGGCGACGAAGCGGTCCCGGACCGACTCCTCGATGATGAGCCTGGCCCCGGCCGAGCAGACCTGGCCGCTGTGGATGAAGGCGGCGTTCAGCGCCTGGTCGACGGCGGTGTCGAAGCCCTCCTCGGTGGCGCAGGCATCGGCGAAGACCACGTTGGGGTTCTTGCCGCCCAGTTCCAGGGCGATCTTCTTCGCACCGGCGACGGCCGAGCTCGCGGCCGTGGTCCCGCTCGCGAGTCCCCCGGTGAAGGAGAAGAGGTCGACCTGCGGGTGTTCGGCGAGCCTGGCCCCCACGGGGACTCCGGGGCCGGTGACGATGTTGGCCACTCCGGCGGGCAGCCCGGCCTCCGTCAGGAGCTTCACCAGGTGGACGGTGGAGAGCGGGGTGACCTCGCTGGGCTTGACGACGAAGGTGTTGCCCGCGGCGAGCGCGGGCGCGATCTTCCAGCTGGCCTGCAGCAGCGGGTAGTTCCAGGGCGTGATCAGCGCGCAGACGCCGACCGGCTCATGGACGACGACGCTGTGCACGTCGGGCGAACCGGCGTCCACGACCCGGCCGCCGCTCTCGTTCATCACCAGATCGGCGAAGTACCGGAAGGCGTTGGTGACATCGTCGACGTCGACCCGGCCCTCCTCCAGGGTCTTGCCGGTGTCGCGGCTCTCGATGAGCGCGATCTCCTCGCGGTCGCGCTGGAGCAGCCCGGCGACCCGGCGCAGCAGCGCGGCGCGTTCGGCCACCGGGGTGCCCGGCCAGTCGCCCCGGCCGCCCGCGAAGGCGGTGTGCGCGGCCAGTACGGCGGCGTCCGCGTCCTCCGCGCCGCCCTCGGCCACGGTCTGCAGGGTCTTCGCGTCGGCGGGGTCGAGGACCTCCCGTGTGGCGCCGGATGCGGCGCCCCGCCACATCCCGTCTACATGAATGGTCTCGCTTGCCGACACGTGTGTTCTGCCTTTCCTCACTGAACTGAAGCCACTGGTTCACACCAGCGGTCTGGTCACCTCCCCGATTGGCCTTTACCTATGCCTGAACATCAACAGAAAGTGATCCGGTTCACTCACCGTGCCCTGAATAGCCCCGCCGACAGCGGTCAGACGCTGAACCCGGCCCGTCCGCCGGACACCACCGGGCGGCCGCCGCCGAGGAGTTCGAAGCGCAGTTCCACGGTGGGCGCCGCGTGCGCGCCGCCGGTCGGGGGCGGTTGCGGTCCGGTGCGGTCCCAGGCCCGCGCCGTGAGGCGGTCGCCAGGGAAGACCGGAGCGGCGAACCGGCCTTCGAGCCGCACCAGATCGGCCGGATGAGCGCCCGCCGCCCGCGCCAGGGGCAGCGTCGCAGCCGCCATCGAGCACAGTCCGTGCAGGAACGGTCCCGGCTGTCCGGCCGCCCGTGCGGCGTCCGGGTCGATGTGCATGGCGTGGCGGTCGCCGAGCAGCCGGTAGAGCGCCGCCTGATTCGGGGCGGTCGCCACCTCGGCCGCGTGGCCGGGCGGTCCGGCCGGGGCGGACGGTGCCGCCGGGCCGCGTTCGCCGCCGAAACCCCCGCGTCCCGGGGCGAAGAGCGACCAGGTGGCGATGGAGCAGTCGCTGACCACCACGACCTCGAACACCGCGGCCGATCCCTTGTCCCACACCTCGCCCACGTACGCCCGCATGGACAGCTTCCCCGAGCGGGGCAGCGGGGACGTCACCTGGAACCGCTGGGCTCCGTGGACCGCGGTACGGATGTCGAAGGCGCCCAGCGAGCCGAGTGCGTCGGGCGCCCACTGGGCGAGGGTGAGCGCGAAGGTGGGCAGCACCCGCAGCCGTTCCTCGAAGACCAGGTCCAGATCGGTGGCCTCGGCGCCGACCGCGAGGGCGTAGAGGATCGCGTCGCGCTCGTCGTAGGTGACGGTGCGCTCCCCCAGTTCACACCCGCGCCAGTCACCCGCCCGGGGGCGCGGCGGCGCGCTCACGCCGCGGCTCCACGGAGGGGTACGGGCAGGGGTACGGCGGCGGACTCCCCGGGCGGCGTGTGTCCCTCGGCGGTGCGCATCGTAGTCAGCTCCTGTCCAGGTCCGACTTGAGGACTTTCCCCATGGCGTTGCGCGGGAGCCGGTCGAGCACCACGACCTCACGCGGCACCTTGAAGTTCGCCAGCCGCTCCCGGCAGAAGGCGATCACCTCCGCGGGCTCCGGGCGCTCGCCGGGCCGGGGTGTGACGTAGGCCCGGCCCACTTCGCCCAGCCTCGGATCCGGTATCCCGACGACCGCCGCCTCGGAGATCTGCCGGTGCCGCGCGAGGAGTTGCTCGACCTCGGCCGGGTACACGTTGAAGCCGCCGACCAGGAACATGTCCTTCAGCCTGCCGGTGACGGTGAGATTGCCGTTCGTGTCGAGGCGCCCGACGTCGCCGGTGTGCAGGCGGCCCCGGGCGTCGATCGCCCCGGCGGTCGCGGCGGGGTCCTCGAAGTACCCGCGCATCACGTTGTATCCACCCACCACGATCTCGCCGTCCTCACCGGGTCCCAGCCGGTTGCCCGCTGCGTCCACGACGGAGAGGTCCACACCGTCGACTGCCCGGCCGGATGTGGCGGCGACGGTCCGCGCGTCGTCGTCGGCGGTGCACATGGAGACCATGCCGCACGACTCGGTGAGCCCGTACGCGGTGAGTACGGTCAGCTTCAGTTCCTCCCGCATCCGCTCGACCAGTGCGACGGGCACGACGGAAGCGCCGGTGACGGCCAGGCGCAGCGACGAGGTGTCGTAGGCGTGGCGGTCCGGGTGTTCGAGGATCGACGTGTAGATGGCGGGCGGACCGGGCAGTACGGTCACCTTCTCCGCACTCACCAGCCGCAGCGTCTCCCGTACGTCGAAGACCGGCTGGAGGACCATCGTGGCCGCCCGGCGCAGACAGGCGAGGACCCCGGCCTTGTATCCGAAGGTGTGGAAGAGGGGGTTGACGATGAGATACCGGTCGTCGTGGCTCAGCCCGGCCCGCTCGCTCCAGGCCTCGAAGGCGCGGATGTTCTGACCGTGCGCCGTCAGTGCGCCCTTGGGTCTGCCGGTGGTGCCCGAGGTGAAGAACATGTCGCAGGCGTCCTCCGGGCCGACCGCGGCGGCCCGGGCGTCGGCTGCCGCGTCGGACACCTGCCCGCCCGCGGCCAGGAACTCCTCCCAGGTGCGCGCCCCGTGGGCCGTGCCGCCCCCGATGAGCACCACATCGAGCAGACCGGGCAGCGCGGGGACCGGCCCCCTGCCCGGTACGGCGGTGCCGGGTCCGCCGTCCTCACAGGAGGCAGAGACGCGGGCGGGGGCAGCAGCCGGAGTGCCGTCTCCCGGCCCGCTCCCCGCGCCGCCGGGCAGTCCGCCGAGGTAGCCGAGGTAGTCGTGGCCCAGGAAGCCGTTGTCCACGAACAGGGTCCTGGCCCCGCTCCTGGCCAGCAGCCAGCCCGCCTCCTCGCCCTTGTAGCGGGTGTTGACCGGCACCAGTACGGCTCCCGCGCCGAGGGCGCCGAGCGCGGCCACCACCCAGCGGTGCCCGTTGGGGGCCCAGACGGCCACCCGGTCACCGGGTACGACACCCGAGGCCATCACCGCGGCGGTGGCGCGCCGCACCCGCAGGGCCAGTTCGGCGTACGTCAGCCGGGTCGCGCCGTCGATGAGCGCCTCGGTGTCCGGGTGGCTCCGGGCCGTGGCGGCCAGCGCGCCGGGAACGGTGCGGGCCGGCTCGTCCTGCGTCATGGAGACCCCTCGTCCGTCGGAATTCTCGGAATCCAAGCACTCTAGTTCACCTACCTAACGCTTGGTAGGTTGATGTCGCACCAGCTCCCGGCCGTCCACAGCGCAGCCGGGCCCGGACGGCACGGAGGCGGCAATGACCATCAGCAACCCGGCGGACTTCACTGGACGGGCGGTCGTCGTCACGGGCGGCACCAAGGGCATCGGATACGCGATCGCCGAGGCGTTCCTCGGCGCGGGAGCCGAAGTCCTCGTCTGCGGCCGCGGCGAACCGGATTCCCTGCCGGTCGCGGAGGGACGCACCGCGGCCTTCCGCGCGGCGGACGTACGCGACCCCGAGGCGGCGGCCGGCCTCATCGAGCACGCGGCAGCCCGGTTCGGCCGGCTGGACACGCTCGTCAACAACGCGGGGGGCTCGCCCGACTCGGACGCCGCCACCGTCTCACCGCGGTTCGTCGAGCGGATCGTCGCACTCAATCTGCTCGCCCCCTTCTACACGGCCCAGGCGGCCAACCGCGTCATGCGGACGCAGGAACAGGGCGGCTCGATCGTGAACATCGGCAGCGTCTCGGGCCACGACCCGCAGCCCGGCACCGCCGCCTACTCGGCCGCCAAGGCCGGACTGCTCGGCCTGACCCGCGCCCTGGCGCTGGAGTGGGCGCCGCTGGTCCGCGTCAACCACATCACCACCGGGCTGATCCGCACCGAGAACGCCGCGGCCGTCTACGGCAGCGACGGAGGCGCGGCGGTGGCGCGGACCATTCCCATGGGGCGGATGGCGGTGCCGTCCGACGTGGCCGACGCCTGCCTGTATCTGGCGGGCCGTCAGGCGTCGTACGTGAACGGCGCCGATCTCGCGGTCCACGGGGGCGGTGACGTCCCGGGCCGCTACCTCGCGGCCCGCTCCGCCGACATGGCCGCCACCGGCCGACAGCACCGCGGCTGACAGCGCCGGGAACGGCCGGGGGGGCCTCGGCGGACCGGCGGGGCCCGGACTCCACTCCCCCGCGGCGGGACGCCGGCCGGCTCCGGGCGGGGTGTCCGCCGGCGCCGTACCGCCCGTCGTGCGGGCGCCGGCCAGCGGCGCCCGCACGACGGCCTTCACTGCGCGCCGTACACCGGCTGCGGCTGCTCCGCCGCGGCGAGCAGCCGCAGCGCCGCCTCGCCCGCCTCGGCCGGCGTCCAGCGCGCCCCCTTGTCGGCGGCCGGTCCCGGCCGCCATCCCTCCATGACCGTGATCCGCCCGGCTTCCGCCTCGAAGACCCGGCCGGTGACTCCGCCGGACGCCCCGGAGGCCAGCCAGACCACCAGCGGCGAGACGTTCTCCGGGGCCATCGCGTCGAAGCCGCCGTCCACGGACGCGGCCATGGCGTCGGCGAAGACCGTCTCGGTCATCCGGGTGCGGGCGGCGGGGGCGATGGCGTTGACCTGGACGCCGTAGCGGCCCAGTTCCGCCGCGGCGACCAGGGTGAGCCCGAGGATCCCGGCCTTGGCCGCCGCGTAGTTGCCCTGCCCCACGCTGCCGAGGAGTCCGGCACCCGAGCTGGTGTTGATCACACGGGCCTGTGGCGTCCGCCCCGCCTTGGCCTCCGCGCGCCAGTGCGCCCCGGCGTGCTTGAGGGCCAGGAAGTGCCCCTTGAGGTGGACCCGCATGACGGCGTCCCAGCTGTCCTCGTCGAGATTGACGAGCATCCTGTCCCGCAGGAACCCGGCGTTGTTGACCAGGATGTCCAGCCGGCCGAAGGCATCCAGTGCGGTGGCGACCAGGGAGGCCGCACCGTCCGTGGTGGCGATGTCGCCGCCGTGGGCGACCGCTTCGCCGCCGGCCGCGACGATCTCGTCCACGACCTCCTGCGCGGGGCCCGCCGAACCGCCCGCGCCGTCGAGCCCGACCCCCAGGTCATTGACGACGACCCGGGCACCCTCGGCCGCCAGGGCGCGCGCATGGGCGCGGCCCAGACCCCGGCCCGCCCCGGTGACGACGGCCACGCGCCCCGCGCACATGCCACCGCCGTCCCCGGCCGCTCCGTCCGTCGTGCCTTCCGCGTTCTGTGACGTCATCCCACTTCTCCTCTTCGCTTCCGGCTTCGTCGGCTGCCGCGCGGGCAAGGACGCCGGGCGCCCCCTCCCGCGGTACGCGAACCACTGCTACCTTCTCACCTAACAAATGTTTGGTGGAAAGGTAGCTGATCTGCTCATGGGTGTCTCCACCTCAAGCCCCCTCAGCGGCGTCACCGTGGTCACCGTCGACTTCCCCCCGGTCAATGCGCTGCCCGTGCAGGGCTGGTACGACCTGGCCGCGGCCGTACGCACCGCGGGCGCCGACCCGGCTGTGCGCTGCGTGGTGCTCACCGCGGCCGGGCGCGGTTTCAACGCCGGAGTCGACATCAAGGAAATGCAGCGCACCGAAGGCCATGAGGCTCTGGTCGGCGCCAACAAAGGCTGCGCCGAGGCGTTCGCCGCGGTGTACGAGTGCGAGGTCCCGGTGGTCGCGGCCGTGGCGGGCTTCTGCCTGGGCGGCGGCATCGGACTGGTGGGCAACGCGGACGCCGTCGTGGCGAGCGACGACGCGACGTTCGGCCTCCCCGAGCTGGACCGGGGCGCGCTCGGCGCCGCGACGCACCTCGCCCGCCTGGTCCCCCAGCACCTGATGCGCACCCTGTACTACACCTCGCGCACCGCCACCGCCCAGGAGCTGCACCACCACGGCTCGGTGTGGGAGATCGTCCCGCGTGCGGAGCTGCTGGACGCGGCGGTGCGGCTGGCTGCGGAGATCGCCGCCAAGGACGGCACTCTGATCCGCCTCGCGAAGGCGGCCATCAACGGGATCGACCCGGTAGACGTCCGCCGCAGCTACCGCTTCGAGCAGGGCTTCACCTTCGAGGCCAATCTGCTCGGCGTCGCCGACCGGGTCCGTAACACCTTCGGAAGCAAGGAGAAGTCGTGAGCAGCGACACCCGCGGAGAGACCGGGCGGACCGGAAAGACCGGACAGGCCGGAAAGATCATGACGCCGGACGAGGTCGCCGGCCGGCTGCGCAGCGGCATGACGATCGGGATCGGCGGCTGGGGCTCCCGGCGCAAGCCCATGGCGCTCGTCCGGGCCCTGCTGCGGTCGGACGTCACCGACCTGACCGTCATCTCGTACGGCGGACCCGACGTGGGCCTGCTGGCCGCCGCCGGGAAGATCCGCAAGCTGGTGGCCGCCTTCGCCACGCTCGACTCGATCCCGCTGGAACCGCACTTCCGGGCGGCGCGCCAGCGCGGTGACTTCGAGCTGACCGAACTGGACGAGTCGATGTTCATGTGGGGGCTGACCGCCGCCACCCACCGGCTGCCGTTCCTGCCGGTACGGGCCGGTCTGGGTTCGGACGTGATGCGGGTCAACCCGGAGCTGCGTACGGTCACTTCGCCCTACCCGGACGGCGAGGAGCTGGTGGCCGTGCCGGCGCTGCGGATGGACGTCGCGCTCGTCCACCTCAACCGGGCCGACGCGCGGGGCAACGGCCAGTACCTGGGCCCCGACCCGTACTTCGACGACCTCTTCTGCGACGCGGCGACCGAGGCGTATGTCTCCTGTGAACGCATCGTGCCGAGCACGGAGTTCGCCGGTGCGGAGGCACCGCAGACCCTGCTGGTCGGGCGGCAGTCGGTGACCGGGGTCGTCGAGACCCCGAACGGTGCGCACTTCACGTCCTGTGTGCCCGACTACGGACGCGACGAACCGTTCCAGGCGGCGTACGCCAAGGCCGCTGCGGACCCCGACGCCTGGCGGGAGTTCACCGCACGCTTCCTGTCCGGCGACGAGGACACCTATCAGGCCGCGGTCGCGGCGTTCGCCGAGGAGGGCGCATGAGCACACAGGACGCCACCGCCGATGAGCGGAGCGATGTCACCCGCGCCGAGTACTGCGTCATCGCCTGCGCGGAGGCCTGGCGGGGGGACGGCGAGATCCTGGCCAGCCCGATGGGCACCGTGCCCTCGGCCGGTGCCCGGCTCGCCCGGCTGACCTTCTCCCCCGACCTGCTGCTCACCGACGGCGAGGCCATGGTCATCGGCGATGTCCCCGCCCTCGGCGCGGCGCCGGAGGTCGTCGAGGGCTGGCTGCCCTACCGGCGGCACCTGTCCATGGTCACCGGCGGCAAGCGGCACGTGATGATGGGCGCCAGCCAGCTCGACCGGCACGGCAACCAGAACATCAGCTGCATCGGCGACTGGAAGCAGCCCGCCAGGCAGCTGCTGGGTGTGCGCGGCGCCCCGGTCAACACCATCAACAACCCGACGAGTTACTGGGTGCCGCGCCACTCGACCCGGGTGTTCGTCGAGAAGGTCGACATGGTCAGCGGCGTCGGCCACGACCGGGCCGCCGCCGCGGGGCCTTCGGCCACCCGTTTCCACCAGCTCCGCCGGGTCGTCACCGATCTGGCCGTGCTGGACTTCGAGACACCGGACCGGACACTCCGCGTACGCTCGCTGCATCCCGGGGTGAGCGTGGCACAGGTGCGCGAGGCCACCGGGTTCCCGCTCACCGTCGCCGACGACGTGCCCCGCACCCGTGAGCCGAGCGCGGAGGAACTCCGCCTGATCCGTACGGTCATCGACCCCTCGGGGCTGCGCGACCGCGAGGTGCGGACGTGACCGGCGCCGGGACGGGCCGGGCCGCCACCCTGTCCACCCCGCTCACCGAGCTGGTCGGCGTGCGCCATCCGATCGTGCAGACCGGCATGGGCTGGGTGGCGGGCCCCCGTCTGGTGTCGGCCTCGGCCAACGCGGGCGCGCTGGGCATCCTGGCCTCCGCGACCATGACGCTGGAGCAGCTCCGCTCGGCGGTACACGAGGTCAAGTCCCGTACGGACCGGCCCTTCGGCGTCAATCTCCGCGCCGACGCGGGCGACGCGGGCGACCGGGTGGACATCATCATCGCGGAGGGCGTGCGGGTGGCCTCCTTCGCGCTCGCCCCCTCCGAGGCCCTGATCGGCAGGCTGAAGGACGCGGGCGTCGTCGTGATCCCGTCCATCGGCGCGCGCCGGCACGCCGAGAAGGTGGCGGCGTGGGGCGCCGACGCGGTCATCGTGCAGGGCGGCGAGGGCGGCGGGCACACCGGTGAGGTCGCCACCACCGTGCTGCTTCCGCAGGTCGTCGACGCGGTGGACATCCCCGTCGTCGCGGCAGGGGGTTTCCGTGACGGGCGGGGTCTGGTGGCCGCGCTCGCCCAGGGCGCCGCGGGTGTCGCGATGGGCACCCGGTTCCTGCTCACGTCGGACAGCACGGTGCCGGACGCGGTGAAGGCGGAGTATCTCGCGGCAGGCGTCAAGGACATCACCGTGACCACCAAGGTCGACGGGCTGCCGCACCGGATGCTCCGTACCCCCCTGGTCGCCTCGCTGGAACGCGCGGGACGGCCCGCGGCGCTCCTGCGGGCACTGCGGCACGCCGCCGGTTTCAAGGCGCACTCCGGTCTGGGCTGGGCGGAGATGGTCCGCGACGGCCTGGCCATGAAGCACGGCAAGGACCTGACCTGGAGTCAGGTGCTGCTGGCCGCCAACACGCCGATGATGCTCAAGGCGTCGATGGTGGACGGCCGCCCCGATCTGGGGGTGATGGCGTCGGGTCAGGTCGCCGGTCTGATCGATGATCTGCCGTCCTGCGCGGAGCTCGTCGCCCGGATCATGTCCGAGGCCCACGGGACACTGCGGTCGCTGGCCGCGCTGGAAGCGGCGGCCGCCGGGACCGGCTGAGAACACCGGGGTTCATGCGATGGCCGTGCCGTTCCCGGCACCTGGGAGTGTCGGGAACGGCACGGCCATCGCATGAGGGGCACATGAGGGGCACGTCAGAGGCGCTCGATGATGGTGACGTTGGCCTGACCGCCGCCCTCGCACATGGTCTGGAGCCCGTAGCGCCCGCCGGTGCGCTCCAGTTCGTGCAGGAGCGTCGTCATCAGCTTGGTGCCGGTCGCCCCGAGCGGGTGGCCCAGCGCGATGGCACCGCCGTTGACGTTGACCTTCTCCGGATCGGCGCCGGTCTCCTTCAGCCAGGCCAGCACCACCGGGGCGAACGCCTCGTTGATCTCGACCAGGTCGATGTCGTCGATGGACATGCCCGCCTTCTTCAGCGCGTACGCCGTCGCCGGGATGGGCGCGGACAGCATCCGGATGGGGTCCTCGCCGCGTACCGAGAGGTGGTGGATCCGGGCCCGGGGCGTCAGCCCGTGCTCGCGTACGGCCCGTTCGGATGCGAGCAGCATGGCGGACGCCCCGTCGGAGACCTGGGACGAGACACCGGCGGTGAGCCGTCCGCCTTCGACAACCGGCTTCAGTCCGGCCATCTTCTCCAGCGAGGTGTCCCGGCGCGGCCCCTCGTCGGTGGTGACGTCCCCGTAGGCGACGGTCTCGCGCGCGAAGCGCCCTTCGTCGATGGCCCGGAGCGCGCGCTGGTGCGAGCGGAGCGCGAACTCCTCCATGTCGGTGCGGGAGATGCCCCACTTCTCGGCTATCAGTTCGGCGCCGTGGAACTGGTTGACGGGCAGGTCGCCGTAGCGCGCCCGCCACCCCTCCGACCCGGCGTACGGCCCTTCGGTCAGCCCCAGCGGCTCGGCGGCCTGCCGGCTGGCGAAGGCGATGGGGATCATCGACATGTTCTGGGTGCCGCCCGCGACGACGAGGTCCTGGGTGCCGGAGAGCACCCCCTGGGCGGCGAAGTGCACGGCCTGCTGGGAGGAGCCGCACTGCCGGTCGACGGTCACACCGGGCACCTCCTCGGGGAGCCCGGCGGCCAGCCAGCTCGTCCGGGCGATGTCCCCGGCCTGCGGGCCGACGGTGTCCAGGCAGCCGAGAACGACGTCCTCGACGGCGGACGGGTCGATACCGGAGCGCTCCACGAGCGCCCGGAGCACGTGCGCGCCGAGGTCGGCCGGGTGGACGGTGCTGAGCCCGCCCTTGCGCCGCCCGACCGGGGTGCGTACCGCTTCGACGATGTAGGCCTCGGCCATGACTGCTCCTCCATGGGGAACCTGCTGGGGTTCCGACCGTCCGGCAATCGGCGGTCGGTCTACGTTTCCTGGTGCGGCCCGGACGCGATGCCTTCCAGCACCATCGCGAGGTACTGGCGGGCGATCTCCTCCGGGCTGTGCTGTCCGCCGGGCCGGTACCAGCTCGCGGCGACCCAGACGGTGTCGCGCACGAAGCGGTAGGTGAGGCGGACGTCGAGGTCGCCGCGGAAGGCCCCTTCGGAGACGCCGCGTTCGAGCGTTCCGAGCCAGGCCTTCTCGTACTTCTCCTGCGAGTCGGCGAGGTAGCCGAAGCGCGGTTGCACGGAGAGGTACTTGGACTCCTTCTGGTAGATGGCGACTGCGGCACGGTGCCGGTCGATCTCCCGGAAGGACTCGGTGACAAGGGCTTCGATGGTCTCCCTGGGGCCGAGGCCGGAGGCGAGTACGGAGTCGTAGCGGGCCCACAGCTCGTCCAGGAAGGTGCTCAGGATTTCATCGAGCATCGACTCCTTGGAGTCGAAGTGGTAGTAGAGGCTGCCGGCCAGGATCCCGGCCTCGTCGGCGATCTTCCGCACCGTGGTGGCGTTGTAGCCCTGGGCCGCGAAGACCTCGGCGGCGGTGGCGAGCAGCTCCCTGCGCCGCGCGGGCGAGGGACTCATCGCGGTCTTCTCCTTGGCAGCGGTCTTGCCGGCAGGCACGTTCTTGGCGGTGGGCACGTTCTTGGCTGTAGGCACAGAACCATTGTCGTTCCCCGCTCACGCGTGCTGGCTGCTGACCGACACGGTCTCGCCGGTCATGTACGAGGAGTAGCCGCTGGCCAGGAAGACGATGACGTTGGCGATCTCCCACGGCTCGGCGTACCGGCCGAAGGCCTCGGCCTCGGTGAGCTGTTCGAGCAGTTCGGGGGTGGTGACCTTCACCAGGTGCGGGTGCATGGCCAGACTGGGCGAGACGGCATTGACGCGTACGCCGTACTCGGCGGCCTCCACGGCGGCGCAGCGGGTGAGCGCCATCACGCCGGCTTTCGCGGCGGCGTAGTGGGCCTGTCCGCGCTGGGCGCGCCAGCCGACGACGGAGGCGTTGTTGACGACGACCCCTCCGCCGCCGGCCGCCTTCATCCGGCGCAGTGCGGCGCGGGTGCACCGGAAGGTCCCGTTCAGCGTGACGTCGATGACCTTGTCCCACTGGGAGTCGGTCATCTCGGTCAGCTCGGCGGTCCCGCCGAGCCCCGCGTTGTTGACCACCAGGTCGAGCCGGCCGTGCCGTTCCTCCGCCAGGTCGAAGAGGGCGCCGACCTGTTCCTCGTCGGTCACGTCGCAGGCGGCGCCGGCGACCCGGTCCGCCCCGAACTCCTCCGCCAGTGCCCGGACGGACTCGTCCAGACGGCGGGCGTGGCTGTCGCCGAGGACGACGCGGGCGTCCTCCTCCAGGAACCGGCGTGCGGTGGCGCCGCCGATCCCCGCGCCCGCGGCCGCGGTGATCACTGCGGTACGGCCTGCGAGCAGCTGGTGCCCGGGAAGGTACTGCGGGGGCTTGTTCACGGATGTCCACCTCGCGATGCGGTCCGCCGCCGGGCGGTCCCGGTGCCGGATTCCTCGACGCTGCTCATGGCCGTAGGTTAACCTACCAAACACTTGTTAGGGAAGAATGCCCGCCAGCGAAGGAGCCGCCGATGACCGCCGACCACGAAGAGCCCGTGGTGCGCTACGAGCGGCAGGGCCCCGTAGCCCTGGTCACCATGAACCGCCCGGACTACCGCAACGCCCAGAACTCCGCGATGACCTACGCGCTCGACCGCGCCTTCTACCGCGCGGCGGACGACAGCGAGGTCAAGGCCGTTGTCCTGGCGGGCGCCGGCCAGCACTTCTCCGCGGGGCACGACATCGGAACCCCGGAGCGCGACGCGCATCTCCCCTTCGACCGCACCGCCGGGCTGTGGTGGGACCACTCGGACAAGACGGGCGCCGAAAGCCGTTTCGCCCGGGAGTCCGAGGTCTATCTCGGCATGTGCCGGCGCTGGCGCGAGCTGCCGAAACCGCTGATCGCCTCCGTGCAGGGCGCGTGTGTGGCGGGCGGGCTGATGCTCGCCTGGATCTGCGACCTCATCGTCGCCTCCGACGACGCCTTCTTCGCGGACCCGGTCGTGCGGATGGGGATCCCCGGTGTCGAGTACTTCGCCCACCCCTGGGTGATGCCCCCGCGGATCGCCAAGGAGTTCCTCTTCACCGGTGACCGGATGAGCGCCCGGCGCGCCTACGAGGTCGGCATGGTCAACCGGGTCGTGCCCGCCGCCGAGCTCGCCGACCGTACGCGTGAACTCGCCGCCCGCATCGCCGGGATGCCCCGGATGGGGCTGGCCCTGACCAAGCGCGCGGTCAACCAGGCCGAGGATCTGCAGGGCCTGCACACCGGTCTCGACTCGGTGTTCGGCCTCCACCATCTCGCCCACGCACACAACGCCGAGACGGCGGCGGACCCGCTCGGCGGTATGGACATCGGTGCGATGAAGGAGGCAGGACGCTGATGGATCTCGACTTCACCGCCGCCGAGGACGCCTTCCGTGCCGAGGCGCGCGACTGGCTCGCCGCGCACGTCCCCGCCTCTCCCCTGCCCTCCCTGGAGACCGCCGAGGGCTTCGCGGCGCACCGCGCCTGGGAGCGCGCCCTGTCGGACGACCGGTGGTCGGTCGTCTCCTGGCCCTCCCGGCACGGCGGCCGGGACGCCTCGATCCTGCAGTGGCTGATCTTCGAGGAGGAGTACTTCGCGGCGGGCGCACCCGGCCGCGTCAGCCAGAACGGCATCAACCTCCTCGCCCCCACCCTCTTCGAGCACGGCAGCCCCGAGCAGTGCGGCCGGATCCTGCCCGCCATGGCGAGCGGTGAGGTGATCTGGGCGCAGGCCTGGTCCGAACCCGAGTCGGGTTCGGACCTGGCCTCGCTGCGCTCCACCGCGACCCGGACGGCCGGCGGCTGGCTGCTCAACGGCCAGAAGGCCTGGTCGTCGCGGGCCGCCTTCGCGGACCGCGCCTTCGGGCTCTTCCGCAGCGACCCGGACGCGGACCGGCCGCACCGCGGGCTCACGTATCTGATGTTCCCGCTCGACGCCGACGGCGTGACCGTACGGCCCGTCGGACGCCTCGACGGCAAGCCGGCCTTCGCCGAGCTCTTCCTCGACGACGTCTTCGTGCCCGACGCCGACGTCATCGGCGAGCCGCACCGCGGCTGGCAGGTCGCGATGAGCACCGCGGGCAACGAACGCGGTCTGACCCTGCGCAGCCCGGGACGCTTCACCGCGGCGGCCGGACGGCTCACCGGACTGTGGCGCGCCGGGGCCGACCCGGGCGACACCGCGCTGCGCGACCGGGTCGCCGACGCCGTGATCCGCTCGCGCGCCTATCAGCTCTTCACTTACGCCAACGCCTCGCGGATCGCGGCCGGCGGCTCGATCGGTGCCGAGTCCAGTCTGAACAAGGTCTTCTGGTCGGAGCTGGACATCAGCCTGCACGAGACGGCGCTCGACCTGCTCGGCCCGCGCGGTGAGCTCTCGGACGAGGCAACGGACGCGCCCGCGGACGGCAGTTGGGCCGACGGCTACACCTTCTCGCTGGCGGGCCCCATCTACGCGGGGACCAACGAGATCCAGCGCGACATCATCGCCGAGCGGCTGCTGGGCCTGCCGAAGGGACGCCGGTCATGAAATTCCTGCTGGACGACGAACAGGCCGAGTTCGGCCGCACCCTGGACCGGATGCTCACCTCGGCCGACACCCCGGCGGCGGTACGGGCCTGGGGTGCGGGCGACACCGGCCCCGGCCGGGCGCTGTGGAAGCGGCTCGCCGACGCGGGGGTCTTCGCCCTTGCCGTACCGCAGGAGTACGACGGCTTGGGCCTGCTGCCCGTCGAACTCGCCGTGGCGTTCATCGAGCTGGGGCGGCACGCCGTACCGGGGCCGCTGGTGGAGACCGTGGCGGCGGGTGTTCTGCTCGGCGGTCCCGCGGGGTGCCCGGACACGGCAGCCGCGGACCGGTGGCTTCCGCGGCTCGCGTCGGGACGGGCCATGGCATCG
Source organism: Streptomyces sp. NBC_01471 (assembly GCF_041438865.1). Lineage (NCBI taxonomy): Bacteria > Bacillati > Actinomycetota > Actinomycetes > Kitasatosporales > Streptomycetaceae > Streptomyces > Streptomyces sp. NBC_01471. The sequence continues at coordinate 7,705,719 of NZ_CP109450.1, read as the reverse complement.
CTGGCCCTGCCGGCCGGCGGCCCGTACGCCCTGGACATGGACACGGCCGACGTCACCTTCGTGGTGACGGGCGGGGAGCAGGCCGGCAACGGACAGACGGCGGCGGAGCTGCGTACGGCGTCCGGGCACGGTTCCGTCCAGCCGTCGATCGATCCGGCCCGGCGGCTCGCCGCCCCGCACATCGCCGGAGGCGCCCCGCTCGCATCGGGCGCGGACGTCGGCGGGGCGGCCGGCACAGCGGCCGACTGGGCGGCGTTCACCACTGCGGCCCAGACGCTGGGAGTCGGCCTGGCACTGGTCGAGCGGACTGTCACCTACGCGAAGCAGCGCACCCAGTTCTCCACCACCATCGGCGCTTTCCAGGCCGTGAAGCACCGGCTGGCGGACGCGCTGATCGGGCTGGAGTTCGCGCGTCCGCTGGTCCACGGCGCGGCGGTGGCCCTGGCGGGCAGGTCGCCGGACGCGGGGGCCGAGGTCGCGGCCGCGAAGGTGGCGGCGGGCGAGGCGTCGTACGCGGCGGCCCGCACCGCGCTGCAACTGCACGGCGCCATCGGTTACACGGCCGAGTACGACCTGTCGCTGTGGATCCGCAAGGCCCGCGCCCTGCGCTCGGCCTGGGGCTCACCGTCCGCCTGCCGGGCCCGGGTACTGGCCGCGCCGGGTGGGTGAACCCTCGGGAAGTACGACCGAGGTCCGGGGCTTCCGCGACCGCTCGCGATGGCGGCGGTTGCAGAGGCACCCGGACCTCTCCGGTCCGTACCCGGGAGCTCCCGAAGGGGCCCCGACTATTTCGGAAGGAACCCCCGGGGGGTTACTTCTCGACGACCCCGGAGGCCGCGATGGTGATCGTCGCGCTGGTGCCGCCGGAGCGGGAGCCGAGCGACTCGATCTTCTTCACGAGGTCCTGGCCCTCGACGACCTGGCCGAAGACGACGTGCTTGCCGTCCAGCCACGGGGTCTCCACCGTGGTGACGAAGAACTGCGAGCCGTTGGTGTTCGCGCCGGCGTTGGCCATCGACAGCAGGTACGGCCGCTCGTGCTTCAGTGTGAAGTTCTCGTCGGCGAACTTCTCGCCGTAGATGCTCTTGCCGCCGGTACCGTCGCCGCGGGTGAAGTCACCGCCCTGGAGCATGAACTGCGGGATGACGCGGTGGAAGCCGGAGCCCTCGTAGCCGAAGCCGTGCTCGCCGGTGGCGAGCTCGCGGAAGTTCCGCGCGGTCTTGGGAACGACGTCGTCGAAGAGCTCGAAGACGATCCTTCCCGCGGCCTCGCCCTGAATGGTGATGTCGAAGAAAACGTTGGTAGACATGGAGACATCCTGTCACGTCCACCCCGGACCCCCAGGCCACAGGTCCGGCGGCCCGCCGGACGGAGCCATGCGCGTCCCGCGGACCGCCCGGCCGGAGGGCGGGACGAGGCCCGCCGGGCGGCCTCGGGCTGCTCCTGCTCCACCGCGCCCTCAGCCCCCTCAGGTCCCCCGGATTCGGCTGCTCCCGGCGTGCCGGCGCCCGGGGTGAGGAGCGAGGCAGCCCCGCCGGCCGTGGCGAGGACCGCGGCACCCCGAAAAGCGGCGGCGAAGCCGTTGGCGAGGGCGCCGGGACGACCCGGCTCGTCCACACGGACTACGACCCCATCGTCCTGCGGCACGCGGAAGCCCTGCTGGTCAGCACCGGGGAAGGCGCGACCGACTACATCCAGGCGGATGTACGGGAGCCACAGGCGATCATCGACCACGCCAGGAAGTTCCTGGACGTCGACCGGCCGATCGCCCTCTCCCTGATCGCCCTGATGCACTTCGTTCCCGACGACCAGGATCCGTACGGCATCGTCGGCGGCCTGGTGGAGACGCTGCTGGTCACCGCGCCCGAGTGGTTCAAGGACACGGCCGCCCCTGAGGCGGAAGGCAGCGGGATCTACGCAGCGGTGGGACGCGTCCGCCAGGCCCTGCCCGGTCGAGGGGGTTCGTCCGGGACCGGCCCGGAGCCGCGCGGGCGGAGCACACTGGGTGGTGCAGGATCCGCGTGATCAGGCACGCGGCCGCCCGCGTTCCCGGTGGCCGCAGCCGGGAAGGGGTTCCTCATGTCCCACCGTGCCGTGCCGGCCGCACACCACGGCCGACCCGTCCCGCACGCCCGTTCGGGGTTCCCCGGCCCCGGACGGGACAGGACCGGTACCGAACCGCTGACCGCGTACAGCGCACTGGGCGCCCGTCTGGCGCTCTCCGTCGTCGCCCTGCCGCTGTTCGCCGCGGGAACGGCGCTCCTCGCCCTGTGGGCGGTTTCCGCGCGCCCGTCGGGAGCCCCGGGCACAGCCGTCCTGGTGGTTCTCGCCGGCGTCTGCGCTCTCTTCACCGCCGTGTCCGCCGTCGACATCGCCGTCATCCGGCACCGCCGCGCCGAGCGGCGGTGAGGACCGGACCGGACCGCTCCGGCTCCACATACCGTGCCGTCGGAGTGGTTCCGGCCGTGAGCGGGCACACGACCCCTCGGACACGGACACGGATACCTCGTGCATCGCCTGCGCTCGCGGAGGGCATGGACCTCATGTCCCGCGTGAGGGCGCAAGGTGTCATTAGAGTCGCATCGCGGAGCATTCCGCAGACACTGGAGGCGGAGAGACTTGAACCGTGACGTCATGCTGGCCCTGGTCCCCGACGAGCAGGGCGTGCTGCATGTGGCAGCCGCCGATGTGAGCCACATGCTGCGGACGCTCGGCGCGGGCTGGCTCCAGGCGGTGCGCGACGACGCGTCGAACGCCGACGAGGACACCGTCGCCGCCCTCACCATCGAACTGGCGAAACTCGCCGACCAGATCGACGTCGAGTGCATCGCCCACACCTCCAAGCCGAGCGGCGACGGCGAGAGTCCCTGAGCCCCGGCACTCCCCCGGAACGGTGCGGACAGCAGGGGTGGGGCCGGCCTCCGGAGGCCGGCCCCACCCCTGCTGTCCGCACCGCTCGCGTCTACCAGATCGAGTCGACCCACTCGGGGTGGTCGATGAACGGATTGCGGTTGTGCTGGTAGTCGCTGTAGATCACATCGTTGCGGTGTTCCTCGAAGGCGTCGGGCGGGTCCTCGTCGCTCCACTGCGTGAGCACGCTGATCCGGCCGATGGCCGGGGCCGACCCGTTGTCGACCTTGTCGTTCGGCTCCAGGTCGGGGAATCCGTCACCGCCGTCGTACCGCACGGCCATGTAGAGGATCATGCGGGCGACGTCCCCCTTGACCGCGTCGCGCGGCTCGAAGGAGTCCGAGTCGGTGTAATTGCCCGGGGCTCCGGCGACCGCGGTGCCCCCGTTGTCGAAGTCCTTGTTCCCCCGGACGCCGTTCACCGCGACGTCCGAGGGCCGCAGGTGATGGAGGTCGGTGCCCGGGCCGGTGGCCGTGCCGAAGTCGCCGTGCGACTTGGCCCACACATGCTCGCGGTTCCAGTCCCCGGTACCGCCGCCGCTGCTCGACTTGGGCACGGACTTCCCCGTGTACAGCTCGATCACGTCGGAGGAATTGGCCGGGTCCTGGTCGGTGACGGTCAGGGCGTCCCAGACCTGGGCGTAGCTGACCGTCGACTGCTTGCTGATGATCGTGTGGAGCGCGCTCTTGAGCGCCGCACCGGACTTGCCCTCGGCGTCCGCGTAATACGCGTCGTCCAGCACCCTGGCGGCGGTCGCCGCCGGATGGGAGGCCGGGCGGGCGGCTGCGGGCGCGGGGGGCGCCGCGCTCAGCGCGGCGGCCGCCGCGAGGGCCGCGGCGGTGATCCATCTCGTCGCTGCGATACGGGACATGTGGGGGGTGTCCTCTCCAACTGCCGCGCGTTAGCACGTGATTGGTGTCATGTACGGTTCACAGGACACTGCCACGGCCCCCGGTCCGGCGTGTGAAGAACAGGGAACGAGCGTGTGCCGATCTGCCGTACGCGGCGGCCCTGGACAATGGCCGCATGCAGATCCGTATCGAAGCCTCCGGCCTCCCCGGCCGCACCAGTTCCGCCTTCGCCGACGCCGTCGACATCCACGTCGGTGTCCAGGCCAGGGACCGGCCCCAGGAGGTGGCCGCCCCGCACGCGGGAGACCTGCCGTCGGCCCGGTGGACACTGGAGTGCACGACGGCCCCGGGACCCGACGGCACGGTGGTCACCGGTCCGTACATCCAGAACCGCTTCGGCGGACGCTTCATCTACCTGTCCTGGACCACCGCGGACGAGGGCGGCACCGCCACCATGTTCCGCCGCGCCAAACTGATGCTGGACGCCGTCAGCCCCGAAGTGCTCGACGCGGCCGTACGGTCCGGCCGTCTGACCGCCCGGCTGCGGCTCACGGACGGCCAGGGGCAACCGCTCTGCGGCTCGGTGCGGCCGCCGCTGATCACCTGGACCGCCGAACCCGCCGAGTAGCGGCCGCTGGGCGCGCGGCTACGGCGCATTCCGGCCACCGGCGCAGAGCCGCCGCGCGGAAGTGGTGCGGGCGTACGGGCATCCGGTCTACGCTGCGGCTCCCGCTGCCGAACCGACGGAGGATCAGTGCCCCTCAAGACGCTCCGCGTTGCCGCCGTGATGACGGGTGCGATAGCGCTCTCCGTCGCGTTCCTGCCCAGCGCGACCGCCTCCCCCGGCGGCTGGACCGAGTCGGGCACCTCCTACACCGGCTCCCTGACCGGTGGCGAGGGCATCGCCAGCCGGGCGGACGGCTCACTGCTCTTCCGGGGACTCGCATCGGTGCCGCTGGACCTCCGCGCCAAGGGCTGGAACCACGTCGGCGATCCGGACATCGCCGGCGGCGATGTCTTCGACGCCTACCAGGGCGGGAACGACGCGACATCGAAGATGTACGCGGTGACGACCGCCGACGGGAAGCGGTACGAGTACGTCCACCAGCTCGATCCGGGCGAGAAGCTCAACAACTCCTTCGCCGCGGTCTCTCCCGACACACAGTGGATGGTCTCCGGCGAGTGGGGGGACCAGGACCGCCTCCAGGTCTTCCCGGCACCGCTGCTCAATCCGGCCACTCCGCCCACGGGCGGGGCGCTCCCGCAGGCCGGCCAGATCTCGCTGGACCGCACGGTGAGCGACATCCAGGGCTGCGACTTCGTATCGGACACCCGGCTGGTGTGTGTCTCCGACGACGAGGCCAAGGACCTGTTGCAGGTCGACCTCCCGCACGCCCTGGACGGCGGTGCGGTCACCGGCCGGGTGACCACGCTGCTCCAGCTCCCCCGGCGCAGTATCTGCTCCGGCACCTTCGAGTCCGAGGGCGTCGACTACGACCCGAAGTCGTCCACCCTGCGCGCGGAGGTCGTCCCGCCGGGCGCCTGCGTCGTGTCCACGACGGTCTACTCGTACTCACCCGCCGGCTGACCCGGCCCGATCCGGACGGAAGGCCCTACGCCCCGGCGGCGTCCGCGGTGCGGCAGTCGGGGTGGCCCCAGCCGTCCGCGTTCTTGGCGATGGGCTCGCCCGTCGCATAGGAGCGGCCGCAGCGGCAGCGGCCCGGGAACTTCGCGTTCAGCGTCCGCGACGAGGTGCGCTTCGCCGACGGTCCGGCCTTCGTGGCGCCCCCGGAGGAACGGCGGGGCGGGGCGCCGGTACGAACGGCGTCGGGCGCGGCGGGCGGCTGCGGGGAGCCGAGGTGGCTGCCCGCGGCCTGCTGCACGATCGCGGCCTGGCTGGCGGCCCGGTCGGCGAAGTCATTGAGCGGATCACCGTTGACCTGGTGCGCGGGGACGTAGCGGAACTCGACGGTACGGCCGGTGAGCAGCTCATCGATCCGCACCACGAGTTCCTGGTTCGCGACCGGCTTGCCGGACGACGTCTTCCAGCCCTTGCGCTTCCAGCCCGGCAGCCAGGTCGTGACCGCCTTCATCGCGTACTGGGAGTCCATCCGGATCTCCATCTCGACGCCGGGGTCCACGGCGGCCAGCAGGCTCTCCAGAGCGGTCAGTTCGGCGACATTGTTCGTCGCGGTACCCAGCGGACCGGCCTCCCAGCGGACGGGTGCCCCCGTACCGTCGGCGATGACCCAGGCCCATGCGGCAGGTCCCGGATTTCCTTTCGACGCCCCGTCACACGCGGCGATAACGCGTTCAGCCATGGCCCCGATCATGCCAGCAACACCTGTGGGCCCGGCACCACACCTTCACCGGCGGACCCGGGCCGGGTCCGCCGAACGCGCAGTGCTCACGACGGCACCGCCGACTGGATAATTAACCACCAATAGCCATCAATCGGGACATAAATACCGAACTATTTACCATTACTTGACCTGCGCTAGAGTATGAGCAGAGCCATCGGCTGCCCTCCGGACCGGATCCGCGGAGACCGACCGCGTTTCGTGCCGCGCCTGCGGCAGCCCGTGCCCGCACACCGCCCCTGAATGCCCGTATGGAGCCTTCTATGGAACCCGCCGCCCGCGTCCGGAAGACCGGCCTGCCCGGAGTCGGAACCAGGTACGACCTCAACACCGATGCCGGAGCGCACATTTCGGTCGTGGCACATCAGGACGGCCGGCGCATCCTCGCCTTCCACGACCCCGAGGACGACGACAGCTGCCGCAGTTCGACACCGCTGGCCTCGCACGAAGCGGCCGCGCTGTCCCGGCTTCTCACACCGGCGCCGGTGGCCCAGCTGTCCGAGCATCTGGAGATCGGCCTGGTGAGCGAACGCATCCCGATCACCAAGAGGTCCCCGTACGCGGGGCGCGTCCTCGGCGCCACTCAGGCGCGCACCCGGACCGGCGCCTCCATCGTCGCGGTCCTGCGGCGGACCACCGCATTCCCTTCTCCCACCCCGGACTTCCGCTTCGCCAGTGGCGACATCCTCGTTGTCGTCGGCACCCGTGAAGGCGTGGACGCCGTCGCGGAACTGATCACCGGAGGATAGACGCCTGTGCATGACATGTCCGCGCTGCTCATCGAACTCGGGGCGGTCATCCTTGCCCTGGGCCTTCTTGGCCGCTTCGCCGGCCGCATCGGCTTCTCCCCCATCCCGCTGTATCTGCTGGCCGGACTCGCCTTCGGCCACGGCGGCCTCGTACCGCTCGACGCGAGCGAGGAGTTCACCGCCACCGGCGCCGAGATCGGCGTCATCCTGCTGCTGCTCCTGCTGGGGCTCGAATACAGCGCTTCCGAACTCGTCACGAACCTCAAGACGCAGTACCCCTCCGGAATCGTCGACTTCGTGCTGAACGCGACCCCGGGCGCCGTCGCCGCGCTCATCCTCGGCTGGGGCCCGGTCGCCGCCGTCGCGCTGGCCGGTGTCACCTGGATCTCCTCATCGGGAGTGATCGCCAAGGTGCTGGGGGATCTGGGCCGCCTCGGCAACCGGGAGACGCCGGTCGTCCTCGGCGTGCTGGTCATCGAAGACCTGGCGATGGCCGTCTATCTGCCGCTGCTCACCGCACTGCTCGCCGGACTGAGCCTGGCCGGGGGCAGCCTCACCCTGCTGATCTCGCTCGGCACGGTCGGCGCGGTCCTCTATGTGGCGCTGCGCCACGGCCGGTTCATCAGCCGGGCGGTCTCGTCCGACAACCCCGAGATGCTGCTGCTCGTGGTCCTCGGGCTGACTCTGTTCGTGGCCGGGATCGCGCAGCAGCTCCAGGTCTCCGCGGCGGTCGGTGCGTTCCTGGTCGGTATCGCGCTCTCCGGTGAGGTCGCCGAGGGCGCGCACAACCTGCTGACTCCGCTGCGGGATCTCTTCGCCGCCGTCTTCTTCGTCTTCTTCGGGCTGAGCACCAACCCCGCGGACATTCCGCCCGTCCTCTTTCCCGCGCTGCTGCTCGCGATCGTGACGGTCCTGACGAAGATCGCCACGGGCTGGTACGCGGCCCGCCGGGCCGGGATCAGATCCGCGGGACGCTGGCGGGCCGGGGGCACGCTGGTGGCACGTGGTGAGTTCTCCATCGTCATCGCGGGTCTGGCGGTCGGCGTCGAGCCGCGCATCGGCCCGCTGGCTACGGCGTACGTCCTGATCCTGGTCATCGTGGGCCCGCTGACCGCCCGCTGGACGGAGCCGCTGGCACGCCGGCTCCGGCGGGGAACCGCGGTCACAGCCGCGTCGCCCGTCCCGCAGCCGGCCGACGCACAGCCGGCCGACACGGTGGACACGACGGATGCGGCGGGTTCGCGGGGCTGACAGCCGCGGGCCGGTCCCGGGCCGCGTCCGGCGGCAGGCAGGCCAGCAGCGTCGCCGCGTGCACGGCGCGGGCGATCCGGGCACCCCAGCGCGCCCGGGGCCCCGCAGACGCCGGGCGCATTCCCCGCTGTTCGCCGTGCGGGTGGCGTCCGGAGGGCAGAGTGGGGGTCACCACCGCGCCGGTCACGGCGGGGCACAGTCACAGCGGGAGGCGGACCCATGCAGGTCTACATCAGCGCCGACATGGAGGGCGTGACCGGGCTGGTCGACGCCGATGACGTACAGCCACAGGGCAGGGACTACGAGCACGGACGCACGATGATGACCGAGGACGTGAACGCCGCGGTACGTGGCGCACTCACCGCCGGAGCCACACGGGTCCTCGTCAACGACGCGCACGGTTCCATGCGGAACCTGCTCGCCGACCGTCTGCATCCCGGGGCATCGCTGGTGCGCGGCAAACCCAAGCGGATGGGGATGCTGGAAGGTCTGGACGGCGGATTCGACGCGATGCTCTGCATAGGTTTCCACGCCCGCGCGGGAGCCCTCGGCGTGCTGAGCCACAGCTTCTTCGGCCACGAGATCGAGGACATGTGGCTCGATGACCGGCCGGTGGGTGAGATCGGTTTCGCCCATGCCACCGCGGCCGCGCTGGGCGTTCCGGTGGCGATGCTCTCCGGTGACGACGTGGCGTGCGAGGAGATGAACGGCTGGGACTCCGGGGTCGCCACCGTGCCCGTCAAGTACGCCAGGGACCGGTTCGCCGCCCGGCTCCGGCCCGCCGCAGAGGCACGGGCAGCCATCGAGGGAGGGGCGGCCGCCGGTCTGCGCCGCGCCGCCGCGGGTGGCCGGCCGACGGTCGCGGACGGGTCGCTGACTCTGGCGGTCCGCTGGCAGTCCTCTTCGGTCGCGGCTCAGCTGGAGGCGGTCCCCGGAGTGACCCTGAAGGACTCCCGCACCGTCGTCACCAGCGGGACCGCGCCGGAGCTCTTCCGGCTCTTCGGGCTCTTCATGCAGGTCGCGGCGGCCCGGACCGGGCATTACCCCTACTGCTGATCCCAGGGCCCCGCGTTGTGCTGGACGGTCTGCGCCGTGGCTCCGCCGCCGGCGCGGACCGCCTCGACGACGATCTGGTGGAGTTCGCGGCTGGCACGCTCCGAACCGCAGGGCACGGGGCTGCCGACCAGGGTGAACCAGTCCGACGACCCGCTGTACTGCACGGCGAAGGACACTTGGTCCTCCCACCACGTGGTGTGTACCGTCAGGTCGCCGGTCAGCACACCGACCTCTTCCGTACGGACTCCGCCCGGTCCCGCGAAGATTCCGCTGGTGGTCCACGAAGCCCAGGTCATGGCGCGTCGTCCTTTCGGACAGGGACAGCCGTTCGAGTGAACATGTCCGAGTATGGCACCGCCGTCCGGGGTGCGCACCACAGGTGCCGCACACACTCTGGGCGGGTGCCGCACACCCATGACGAAGGGACACGGGAATGGACCGTACAGCGCTCGGCGTACTCAGGAGCACCACGGCCGAGCTGGCACCGGACACCGGGGACAACCGGCTCGTCCCGCTGATCGCCGCGGGCACGGCGGACCTCGGCGCGCTGTCGGCGCTCGCACTGGAGCAGCGGCACGTCATCGCCAGCGACCGGAGTTCCTTCGCGTATCTGGCCGAGCGGTCGGCCGCTCGCCGGGAGGACGCCTGTGCCGTATTCTTCGCCACCCTCGCGGGCGGGGAGAACACCGCGGCCGAGCGGCTCGAAGCGCTGATCGCCGCGTGCGGGCTCGACGGCGCCGACGTGGCGTCGTACGAGCCGACGGCCGGGTGCCAGGCCTACCCCTCGTACGTGGCCAGGCTGGCCCTCACCGGTGCGCCGGCGGAGGTGGCCCTCGCCCTCACCGCGAACTTCGCCGCCTGGGGTGGCTACTGCGCCACGATCGCGGAGGGACTGCGCACCCACTACGGCTTCGACGACGAGGCCTGCGGATTCTTCGACTTCTTCGGCGAGCCCGCACCCGGCCTCGAAGAGCAGGCGGCGGCCGCCGTGCAGGCCGGGCTCGACGGTGGTCTCGACACGGCAGCCGCCCGCCATCACGGGCGGCTGCTGCAGAGCTACGAGTCGATGTTCTGGAACACCCTCGCCGAACTGGCCTGACCGTCCGGGCAGTCGGAGGTTCCCGGGCAGTTCAGTGTTCCGACTCCCGGTCGTCGAACTCCTCCGGGAAGGGGCAGTCCGTCCCCTGGGGCGGCTCGGGTCCGTACTCCGTCATGACGACGGTCTGCTCGACGCGCACGATGCGGTACACGCGCTCGCCGAGGACGACCTGGTCCGCCCCGTTCTCGACGGCGTCCGCCGCCTGCGCGTAGCGGACCGCCGCCACCTGCGGGTGCTCGGTGGTACCCCGCAGGACCGCGGCCAGATCGAGCCGCGCCTCGTCCTCGCTCGGCTGGGCCGGGAACATCTGGCGCCAGCCCGCGCCTTCGAGGACCATCGCCGCGTACGCGGTGTACGGCGCCATCCGGGTCCGCTCGAAGGACGTCGATTCGACCGGATAACGGCGGCGCAGCTTCTCCTCGCGTGCGCCCGTCGCGAGGACCTGTCGTGCCTCCTCGTCGAAAGTGCTCCGGCTGCCCGCGGTCTCGTCGTGATCGCTCATGGATCCATCATGCTGCGCCGGTCCGGTCGCCGTAAGACGTCAGCACGGTGTCCGGATCGCGTGTCCGGAACGCGGTGTCCGGGCCGGTCTCACATCAGGCCTGCCCGGTCCAGGATCCCGGTGATGGCCCTGGCCTCCTGCTCGTTCAGGTGCCGCATGGGCGGGCTCACGGTGTTGTTGGCGATGACGCCGCGCGCCCGGAGCGCGGTCTTGAACGCGCCGATCCCCGCCGCCGTACCGGACGAGTCGGCGGGGTCGGCGACGGAAACGATGTCGAACAGCTCGGCCAGCCTGTCCTGTTCGGTCCTGGCAGCGGCCCAGTCGCCCCGGTCGGCCGCGTCCTGCAGCCGCCGGTAGCCGTGCGGATCGACGTTGCCGAGGCCGGGGACGCAGCCGTCGGCGCCGCCGAGCAGCATCGCGTCGACGACGACCTCGTGCCCGGTCAGCAGGGCGAAGCCGGGCACCGCCCGCAGCTCGATGGCCAGCCGGCGGAAGGACACGTCGTCGCCGCTGGAGTCCTTGACGCCTGCCAGCACCCCGTCGATGGCCAGCGACATGACGAGCGAGCGGTCCAGTTTGCTGTGGACGCAGACCGGGATGTCGTACGCGAAGAGCGGCAGGTCGACGGCGGCGGCGATCAGCCGGAAGTGCCGGTCGGTCTCGGTGGCGTGGGCGCGGGTGTAGAACGGGGCGGTGGCGACCAGAGCGTCGGCGCCCTGTCGGGCCGCGGCGCGGGCGCACTCGATGACCTTGTTGGTGGTGGTCTCGATGACTCCGGCCAGGACCGGCACCTGCCCGCTTCGATCGTGCCGCTCCCGCCCTTGCCGCCCGTGGAGGGCCCCGCCCCCCGGGTGGAGGCAGGGCCGCCGCAGGCGGCGAGGGTGCCCGTGAACGCGGCGGCCGCACCCACCGCCCCGGCGAGGCGCAGAAAACTGCGGCGGTCGGCTCTGGCAGGTGTCCTCTGAGACACGGGGGTCCTCCTGGTGCGGGGGAACGAAACAGCGACGGCACCGGACAAGAACTTGTCCGATGTCTGATGTCTGATGGCTGGTAACGTGTGAACGTAGCTGGGACAAGGAGAGGGGTCAAGGGGTGGAGAGCCGACACATCCTGGAAGGACGTCAGGGGCGTTCCCTGCTGAGACAGGAGGTCAGCGAGGGAATCAAGCGGTACATCCTGGAGAACAAGCTCCGCCCGGGAGACCCGCTGCCCACCGAGAGCGAACTGAGCGCCACCCTCGGCGCGAGCCGGTCGAGCGTGCGCGAGGCGGTCAAGACCCTCGACGCGCTGGACATCGTCGAGGTACGGCACGGCCACGGCACCTACGTCGGCAGGCTCACCCTTTCCGCGCTGGTGGAGGGGCTCACCTTCCGCGGACTGCTCAGCCGCGACGACGACTTCAAGGTCATGTCGGATCTGGTGGACGTACGCGAGCTGTTCGAGCGCGGGATGGCCGAGCGCATCCTCACCTCCCTGGACAGCGACCACCTGCGCACCCTCTACCGCCTCGTGGACGACATGGAGCGCTCGGGAAGCGGCGACGGTACGGGCTTCGTCGAGGCCGACCGGGCCTTCCACGCCCTGCTGGTCGAGCCGCTCGGCAACGAGCTGATAGGGCAGCTGTCGCTCGCGTTCTGGGATGTGTACACCATCGTCGTGCCGCATCTCGGCGTGATCACCAGCAAGGACGAGGCCGAGACCGTGGCCAACCACCGCAGGATCGTCGACGCCGCACGCGCCGGCGATGCCGACGCGTTCACCCGTGCCATCGCCGAGCACTACGCGCCGGTCAGGCGACGGGTGCAGGAGGCGCGGGCGGCGGCCCCGGCCAGCTGACCCTCCTTCCGCGGACTCCGGGCCCGTTCCCCCACCTTGACGGGGGAACGGGCCCGCTCTATCGTCACAGCCCCTATGACATCGGACGTCATATCTCTGGTTGGAGGGCTACCGCGTGCCGCTGACGGATCTCACCCGTGACGAGTGCTTCGACTACCGCTCGGAAGCGGTGGCCCCGGCGGACTTCGACGCCTTCTGGTCCGGCACGCTCGCGCCGGACCCGGCGACCGGGCCGGTCTTCACCCCCGTGGACTGCGGCCTCAGCCAGGTCCGCGTCCAGGACGTGACCTTCGCGGGGTACGGCGGCGCCCCGGTACGGGGCTGGCTCCGCCTTCCGGCAGGCCCGCCCCGACTCCGCGGCTGCGTAGTGGAGTTCCTCGGGTACGGGCGCGGCCGCGGCCTGGCACACGAGAACCTGCTCTGGGCGTCGGCCGGTTACGCGCATCTGGTCATGGACACCCGGGGCCAGGGCTGGTCGGCCGCCGCGGGCGGCACCGGCGACGAAGGACCCAGCGGCACCGGACCGGTGCCCGGCTTCCTCACCCGGGGCGTGGAGTCGCCCGGCACCCACTACTACCGGCGGCTGTACACGGACGCGGTCCGCTGTGTGGAGGCTGCCCGCAGCCATCCCGAGGTGGACGCGGACCGGGTGGTCGTGACCGGCCACAGCCAGGGCGGCGGGATCTCGCTCGCCGTGTCGGGGCTGGTGCCGGGGCTGGCCGGCGTGCTGCCGGACGTGCCGTTCCTGTGCGACATACGCCGCGGGGCCGAGCGCGCGGCGCTGGCCCCGTACACCGAGATCGCCGACTATCTCCAGCTGCACCGGGACCGCGCCGGGAGTGTCTTCGAGACGCTCGCCTACTTCGACGGGGTGCACTTCGCCGTACGGGCCACGGCCCCCGCCCTCTTCTCCATCGCTCTGATGGACCCGGTCTGCCCGCCCTCCACCTGCTTCGGCGCGTACCCACCGGTACGCCGGTTCGAAGCAGGTGGAGGTCTACGGCTTCAACGGCCACGAGGGCGGCGGTGAACACCACCGGGCCCGTCAACTGGACTGGGTCCGGGAGCGGATCGGCTGAGCGCGCCAGGCGCCCGGCCGGCGCCGGGCACCAGCTGAGTCACTGCCGCAATCACCAGGTCACGTGCGGGGTCAGGACTGCCGCGCCCAGTCGGGAGTGAAGCTGCTGAACACGATGCCGCCGGTGTCGCCGATCTCGTAGAGGTCACCGATCACACCGTTCCCGAGGACCGCCGTGGTCGAATACCCGGCCGCGCCCGGCTTGATCAGCACCTGGTGCGGCCAGGTCACGCCGTCGTCCTCGCTCACCCGCACGGTCAGCTCGCTGCGGTCGGCCGACGCGTTGTTGCTCTGCACCGTGACGGGGGTCCGGGTGGGATATCCGTCGGCGCCGACGTCGGCGGGCCTGAGGTACGAGATCTCGTCGGCGTTGCAACCGGGGTCGATCAGGCCGGAGTCCCAGGCCGGCCCGTAGGCGCCCGCGACATTCCGGCCGGCGGCCGTGTCCGCGGCGGTGGCGTACCAGCGGTCGCCTCCAGTGTCGGACCTCAGGTTCTGCACCACCTGGCCGCTGTCCCGCTGGACGGCCTTGTTCTCGTTGACGCCGGTCGCCGCCGGGGCACCCGCGTGCCAGCTGACGCCGTGGTCGTCGGAGTAGATGTTGCCCGCGTGGTCGACCCCGTCCTGCTTGTAGACGATCGGCTGGACGAGACGGCCGTCGGAGAGCTGGATGCCATGGCCCGAAGAGGCGAACATCCCGGCCCACTTGACGTTCTTCACCTGCGGATTCAGATCCACCGGGCGGCTCCAGGTGGCGCCGTTGTCCGTGGAGGAGATCATCCGGATGTGCATGGCGGTGCTGTCGGTCGCCGAGTTCGAGCCGGCCGACGAGCCCGCGTAGCCGATCCCGGGACCGGGCGAGTAGTTGACGAACGCGTAGACCTTGCCGTCCGGACCGGCCGAACGGTCCACCAGGAGACTGCTGTCGCCGTACCCCTCGCTGGTGGTGGCCGCGTGCGCGACCGTGGAGGCTCCGCTCCAGGTGGCGCCGCCGTCGGTGCTGCGCCGCATGGCCACCTGGATGTTGTTGCTCCTGCCGCCCAGGTCGCCCGAGCTGTCGATGCGGGCGTCGGCCATGGCGATCACCGTGCCGTTGTTGGTGACGGCCATCGCCGGGATACGGACCGATGCGGCGGTGCCTGTGTAGGTCTCGTACCCGCTGCCGTCCGCCTTGGCCCGGTTCAGTCCGGCGATCGGGGTTCCGGCGCCGGTGGACGTGTGCGCGGCGAAGAGCGTCTGGGCGTTCATGCCGGGCGTACCCGCGGCCAGCCCACAGCGCACGGTTCCGCTCTCGGTGCGGTCGAAGCCGGTGGCCGTCGTCCTGATCCGGTACGGGGTTCCGTCGGCCACCGTCCAGGACAGCGTGTCGTCCGCACCGCGGGCCGCCACGGTCCGGGTCCAGGGGGACCCGGAGCGCCCTGCCCACACCACGGTGAAGGTCTTCGACGTGTCGGACCGGTTGACCAGGGTGAGCTTCAGCCGGTGGGTCGCGGGCTGTGAACCGTCGGCGCCTCGCGGGCACTCCGCGCTGACCTGGGCGGCCATCGACCGGCCGCAGTCCAGGGTGCCCGATGTGGTCCGGTCCAGCCCCTGGGGCGTGGTGGTGCGGAACGAGTAAGCCGTACCGCTGGGCTTGGAGAAGTACAGATCCGTACGGTCACCGGCGGCCACCGCGCGGGTCCAGGTGCCGCTGCCCGGCCAGGTGACCGTGAAGGTGGTCGCCGCCGCCGTGGGGTTGAGCAGCGCCACACGGATCCGGCTGCTGGTGCAGTCCTGGCTGACCACGGCCGACTGGCTGCCGTCCGCCGCGACGGCCGGGCCCGTCGTCACCACCGTGGCGGCGGCGAGCGCCGCCCCCACCGCCAGCAGGGCAACAGCCAGTCGCCGCAGGGACGCTGGCGCTCTCCACGTCATCAATGCCATCTGCTCGAACGCTCCTTGGTGCGACAGCGCGAATGTGAACAATCAAGACGAATGGGATCACAGAAGACTATGACGCATGACATCAGACGTCATGTGTCGAGTGGTTCGAGACCCTAGGAGCAGGCGGACAGATGCGTCAATGGGCGGGCGCCCGAGGCGAGTTCCCCACGACGACGGCGACGGCCCCACGGACCGGGCCGCGGGGCCGTCGAAAAGGTGGGAAGGGTCCATCGGGACCAGCGGGGTCAGCCGAGGGAGAAGGCCGCCGCCAGCTCGCGCCACTCGGCACGCGGCAGATCGCTGTGCCGGTCCCCCGACAGCACCTGGAGCGCCACATGGTCCGCGCCGGCCGCACGGTACGCGTCCACCCGGGCCCGCGCCGTCTCCAGGCCGCCCAGCGCGAACAGCGCGTCGAGCAACCGGTTGCTGCCGCCATCGGCGAAGTCGGCCTCCTCGAACCCGAGTCGCAGCAGATTGCTGGTGTAGTTGGGGAGTTGCAGGTACATGGAGAGGGTGTTCCGCGCGACCGTGCGCGCCCGGTCGAGATCGGTGTCGAGTACGACCTTCAGCTCGGGGGCGAGCAGTGCGTCGGGGCCGAGCGTGTCGCGCGCCTGCGCCGTGTGCTCGGCGGTGACCAGATAGGGATGGGCACCCACCGCACGCGCGGACGACAGCTTCAGCATCTTCGGGCCGAGCGCCGCCAGCACCCGGCGCGAGGCGGGCACCGGCTCGGACGCGGCGTCCAGGGCGTCGAGGTAGGCGACCATCTCGGAGTACGGGCGGGCGTACTGCGGGGTGAGCGCGTCATGACTGACACCGATCCCGAGCACGAACCGGCCGGGGTGGCGCTTCTCGACCTGCGCGAACCTGCCCGCGACATCAGCGGCACTGTGCTGCCAGATGCTGAGGATGCCGGTCGCGACGGTGATGCGCCGCGACGCGTCGACGAGGGGCACCACGTCTTCCATGGACGGGCTGCCGCCGATCCAGAGAGTGCCGTAGCCGAGCTCGTCCAGCTCGGCCACGGCTTCGGACACTTCACCCCGGCTACCGGGGTCCGCGGGGTGCAGGGCTCCGCTCCAGATGCCGATGGTGCCGAAACGCGCGTGTTCCTCAGAGGTCATGGAGGCTCCAACCGCCTCCGGGCGGGCGCCTATTCCGGCGCCCGGCAGTTTCCCCCGATCGGCCCAGCGCCTTGAGTGGTCGTGTCCGGCCGGGCCCGAACAGCACCCGAACAGCGTTCGATACTCAGTGCCCGTACCGACGGCTCGACATCACCGTGCGCACAACCGGTCCAGCGCCGGCTGACTCCCGTCGTCCGCGGCGCGGTAGATCACCAACCGCTGGTCCGGATCCTGAAGTGGCATGAGCACTTCGAAATGCACTGCGATCACACCGACGTCAGGATGCCGTAGCACCTTCGGCCCGCGGCCGTTGACCTATGCCGGCCGCGAAAGCCTGGTGCTGGCAACGTAATACACCACGCTGCGCCGGCCCGGCGATCCGAATTCCGGGGGCCCTCACCGCAAGAGCCTGTTCGCATCGGTGGAAGTCAGCCTGCGACAGCTGAATACGGACGACATCAGCAACACCCCGGCCTGGCAGGTGTCGCGCATGCAGGCCATCGCCGCCACCCGGATCACCCGGCGCGGGGTCAGCCGGCCCGGGGAGCCGGCCAGGGGTCAGTCGGCGCGGAGTCCCGCCAGTTGCTGGGCGAACGGCACCACGTTCTCGTAGGCGTCCCCGGACCCGCCCGGCACGGACCGGCCCGCCATCAGTGCGGCCAGTTCCCGGCCGGCCTGCTCGATGCGGCCCGGAAGGCTCCCGGTGTCGCCGTCGCCGTCCGATCCCCAGTCCTCGGATGCGGCGTAGACGGCCGTGGGGACCACCACCGCCCGCAGATAGGCGAAGAGCGGGCGCATCGCGTGTTCCAGTACGAGCGAGTGGCGTGCGGTACCGCCGGTCGCGGCGACGAGGACCGGCGTACCGGCCAGTGCGGTGTTGTCGATCAGGTCGAAGAACGACTTGAAGAGACCGCTGTACGAAGCGGTGAAGACCGGCGTCACGGCGATCAGTCCGTCGGCCCCGGTCACCGCGTCGATGGCATCGCGCAGGGCCGGGTTCGGGAAGCCGGTCACCAGATGGTTGGCGATGGCGGTCGCCAGATCGCGGATCTCGACGACCCGGACCTCGACGTCGCTGTCGTGGGACGCGCGGGCCGCGGCCCCGGTCAGCCGGTCGGCCAGCAGCCTGGTGGACGACGGCCGCCCGAGACCGGCCGAGACGGCCACCAGTTTCAGCGTGGTCATGCCACCGCCTCCTCGGCCCCGGCCTGCCGGCCGCGGTCACGCTCGGCGACGAGAGCCGCATGCGTGGGGCCGTCCGGCACCTCCGCGGGCCGGCCCTTCGCGAACTCCGCACGCAGCACCGGCACGACCTCCTCGCCGAGGATGTCGAGCTGTTCGAGGACGGTCTTCAACGGCAGCCCCGCGTGGTCCATCAGGAACAGCTGGCGCTGGTAGTCGCCGAACGAGTCCCGGAAGGACAGCGTCTTCTCGATGACCTCCTGCGGGCTGCCCACGGTCAGCGGTGTCTGCTCGGTGAACTCCTCCAGCGACGGCCCGTGTCCGTACACCGGCGCGTTGTCGAAATACGGCCGGAACTCGCGTACGGCGTCCTGCGAGTTCTTCCGCATGAACACCTGCCCGCCGAGGCCCACCGTCGCCTGCCGGGGAGTCCCGTGTCCGTAGAAGGCGAAGCGCTCCCGGTAGAACGTGATGAGCCGCTTGAAGTGGTCCTTCGGCCAGAAGATGTTGTTGGCGAAGAAGCCGTCGCCGTAGTAGGCCGCCTGCTCGGCGATCTCGGGGCTGCGGATCGAGCCGTGCCAGACGAACGGCGGCACACCGTCGAGAGGGCGGGGGGTGGCGGTGAAACTCTGAAGCGGTGTACGGAACCTGCCCTCCCAGTCCACGACGTCGTTGCGCCACAGCTCGTGCAGCAGCGCGTAGTTCTCCACGGCGAGCGGGATCCCCTGCCGGATGTCCTGGCCGAACCACGGGTAGACCGGTCCGGTGTTCCCGCGTCCCATCATCAGGTCGACGCGGCCGTCGGCCAGATGCTGGAGCATGGCGTAGTCCTCGGCGATCTTCACGGGGTCGTTCGTCGTGATGAGGGTGGTGGAGGTGGAGAGGATGATGTTCTCGGTGCGGGCCGCGATATGACCGAGCAGCGTGGTGGGGGACGAGGGCACGAACGGCGGGTTGTGGTGCTCGCCGGTCGCGAACACGTCCAGGCCGGCCTCCTCGGCCTTGAGCGCGATGGCGACCATCGCCTTGATCCGCTCGTGCTCGGACGGCGCCTTCCCCGTGGCCGGGTCGGCCGTGACATCACCGACGGTGAAGATTCCGAACTGCATCGCGCTCACCTCTCGTAGCTCTGACTCGCTCTGACCGCCGATGAGCAATCGGCTGTGCTGGTGTGATGGTGTGATGGTCGAACATATTAGTTGAACGTTGAACTGAATCGTACAACGGCCGGCCTCCCGTCCGTATTCCGGTCCGGTGCGCCGCCCCTCTGCCCGCCGACGGCCTCCCGCCGGTCACGCGGCAGCGGTCCGCAGCCGTGCGGCGGTGTGCAACCGGGTGAGCCGCCGCACCCTCGGCCGGCCCGGTGGCGTTTGGCACGGCGACAGGACGGACGGTCACCGACAGAGGGAGTACGGATGCACGGCAGAGCACTGCGGCGCAGCGGGAGGCTCGCCCTGGCGGCGCTGACCGCCTCGCTGGCGATGGCGGCCCCGGCCCTGGCCGCCGGCGGCGCGCCCCGCGACGGCTGGCACACATGGAGCCCGGCCGGACCCGAGCACAACGAGGAACTGCGTGGTGTCGCCGCCCGCGGCCCGGCCGACGCCTGGGCCGTCGGATACCGCGAGAGCGGTTCGGGCACCAGTGTGCCCGTCGCCGAGCGCTTCGACGGCCGGGCCTGGCGGGCGACGTCCGTGCCCGGCCACTCGGGGGCGGGTCAGCTGGACGCCGTCGTTCCGCTGTCCCCGCACGACGTATGGGCGGTGGGGACCTGGAACGACGCCCCCGCCGCACAGGACCGCTCGCTCGCCGAGCACTTCGACGGCCGGGCCTGGCGCACCGTCCCGCTGCCCGCCGAGCCCGCGAACCGGTCCGCCTATCCCGCGGCGCTCGCCGCCGTGGGCCCCGGCGACATCTGGGTGGTCGGGGTCACCGCCGAGGACCGGATCGCCACACCCCGGCCACTGGCCTACCACTGGAACGGCCACAGCTGGTCGTCCGTCCCGACCCCCTCCACCGGCGGCGACGCCCTGCTGCAGGGCGCGGCCCCCGACGGCGCGGGAGGCGTCTGGGCGGTGGGCGTGGCCTACGACGCGCAGGGCGCGGGCCGCCCGCTGACCGAGCACTGGGACGGCAGTTCCTGGCGGATCGTCGACGCACCGCACACCGCGGGCCAGGGCGAGTCGCTCGGCGGCGTCACGGCCGTCGCGCCGGACGACGTCTGGGCGGTCGGTGGCGGCGGGCCCGCCACCGGGGCCTCACACCCGCTGACCCTGCACTGGGACGGGCGCACCTGGGCCTCGGTCGCGACGCCGCCGGCCGACGCCACTCTGCACGCGGTCTCCGCGGACGCGCACGGCCGGCTCTGGGCGGTCGGCGAGCAACAGGGCGCCGCCACACCGGCGTTCACCCTGCGCCGGGACGGAAGCACGTGGCACGCCGTGCCCGCCGACAGCGGGCCGAACGGGAAGGGCGCCTCGCTCTTCGGCGTCGCCACCGTCCCGCACCCGAGGCCGGGCGGTCCGACGGCCTGGACGGTCGGATCGACGCTGCCGCAGCTGCAGCCGACGTGGCACCCGGTGATCGAAGGGTTCGGCCGGGACCCCTCGGCACACTGACGCGACGGGGTGCCCGCCGCACGAGGGTCCGGCGGCGCGCCCCGCCGGCACCCCCTGATGCCGCGCACCGGGGCCTCCCGCCGCTCCCCCGCCGTCCGCCGGCGGACCGTGATCAGTGCGGGCGGGGGCCGGCGGCCGGGCGGCCCGGGGCGGCCGTCGATGCCCGTCGGTGCAGTTCGGTCGGCAGCTCGGTCACGACGGTCCTGCGGCTGCCCGCGCAGACTTCGAGGAGACGGGTCACCGCGAGCGCCCCCGCCTCCCCGACCGGGACGCCCAGCGCGGTGACGGCCGGGGAGGTCGCCCCGAGCGCCGTCAGGTCGTCGGCCGCGGCCAGGCTCATGTCCTCCGGGACGCGGACACCGGCCGCCGTCAGACCGTGCAGCAGACCGAGCGCCAGATAGCTGTTGTACGCGATCGCCGCCGTGGTCCCGGACGGCAGCGCCGCAGCGGCCCCGATCCCCGCGTCGAAGGTGGGCGGCAGCGGCCCGAGCACCCGCAGCCGCGCCCCGGCGGCCGCCGCCTGCCCGGCCATCGATGTGCGGCGCTGTGCGTCGGCCCAGGAACCGGCAGGACCCGACACGTACGCGATGTCGCGGTGCCCCAGATCGAGCAGATGCCGCACCAGCGCGGACGTGCCGGACGCCGTGTCGAGGACGACCGCGGGCAGCTGGCCCGAGCGGCGGTCGACCAGGACGAGGGGGCGGCGGCGGGCCCGCTCGCGCAGCGCGGCGTCCGGGCCGACGGGGGCGACCATGATCAGCCCGTCCACCTGCTCGGAGATCCGGTCGGCGAGCGCCGCCTCGCGTTCGGCGCTGTATTCGGAGACGGTGAGGAGCAGATGGCTGTCGGTCTCCTCGGCGGCCTGCTGGGCGCCGAGGACCAGCGGCGCGAAGAAGGGGTTGGCGAGGGTCGGCACGATCAGTCCGATCATGCCGGTACGCCCGGTGGTCAGGGCGCGGGCGGCCGGATTCGGGTGGAAGCCGAGACGTTCGGCGGCGCCGCGCACCCGTTGGAGCGTGATGTCGGCGACCATCTCCGGACGCATCAGCGCGCGGGAGGCCGTGGCCTTGGACACGCCCGCCGCGCGGGCCACATCAGCCAGCGTCGCCATCGTCGGATCCCCCTCCGTCCCGCCGTACGGGCCAGACCGTTCGCACGCCCCCGTACGGACTGTGTGACCGCAGTGTGACCGATCACGGGGTTCACGTGGCGGCCAGGTCGTGCCATCCTATCCGCAACCGGTCTCTGCAACCGGTTACAGAGACCGGTTGCAGAGATGCCGCCGGCGCGGCACACCCGAGTCGCGCCGGAGACGCGCAAAAGCCCCGGAACACCGGCCTCGCCCCCTCATCCTGCCGAGGTACTCATGCACCGACCCGACGCGCCCGACGTACAGGACGCGCCCGACCCGGCCTCCGGGCCACGCTCCTCGCTGCTGGAACGGCTGTTCCACATCCGCGAGCGCGGCAGCACGCCACGCACCGAGGCCGTCGCGGGCCTCTCCATGTTCGTCGCGGCCGCCTACGCCGCGGTGGTCGTGCCCGGCCAGCTGGCGAAGGCGGGACTCCCACTGGGCCCGGTCACCACCGCCGTGATCATCGCGATCGTGCTGGCCACGCTCGCGATGGGCCTGTTCGCGAACCTGCCGTTCGTCCTCGCCCCCGGTCTCGGCGGGGTGGCGCTGCTCGCCGTCACGATCGTCGGTCAGGACGGGGTCCCCTGGGACTCCGCACTGGGCATGGTCTTCTGGTCGGGTGTGGCGTTCCTGGTGCTGACCGCCCTGGGCATCCGGGACCTGATCACACGGCTGATGCCGCTCAACCTCAAGTACGCGATCAGCGGCGGACTCGGGCTCTTCATCGCGCTGCTGGGCTTCCGGGACAGCGGACTGGTGATCGCGAAGACCGCCGGCAACTCCCTGAGCATCGGCGACCTCTCACAGCCGGGTGCCCTGCTCGCGCTCGGCGGTCTGGTGCTGCTGACGGCGCTGGTGACCCGGAAGGTGCCCGGCGCGTTCCTGATCACCATCGCCGTGGTGACCCTGGCGGGCATCCCGTGCGGGGTGACCGAACTGCCCGGCCACTTCTTCGGGGCGCCGGACAGCCCGGGCCCCGTGGTGTTCCACGTCGACATCCTGGGCGCGCTGAAGCCCGCGTACTTCCCGTACATCTTCGCCTTCTTCGTCTCGGAGTTCTTCTCCATGACGGGCACGCTGCTGGCCGTGGCGGGCCGGGCCGGGCTGACCGACAAGGACGGCAACGTGCCGGGCATCAGGCGGCCCTTCTACGTCGACTCGGGCGCGGTGATCGGTGGCGCCGGCCTCGGTGCGCCCAGCATGACCGCGTACCTGGAGTCGTCGGCGGGCGCCGACAGCGGCGGCCGTACGGGGCTCACCTCGGTGTACGCGGCGCTCGGGTTCGCGGCGCTGCTGCTCGTCACCCCGTTCGCCACCCTGATCCCGTCGGCCGCGACCGCTCCGGTACTGATGTACATCGGCCTGAGCATGCTCGGCGCACTGCGCAACGTCGACTTCCGCGACCCGACGGACGCCATCCCGGCCGCGCTGGTGGTCGCGACGACCATCTTCTTCGGCAACTTCGGCACCGGGATCGCCGTGGGTCTCGCCGCCCACGTCCTGGTGAAGGCCGCGGCGGGCCGGTTCCGGGAGATCCCGCTCGGGCTGTGGATCGTGATGATCCCGCTCGGCTACTACTTCTACACACTCGTCCCCTGACCCCGCCGCCCCGAGGACCCGGGAACGGGCGCCGGGACTCGGACGGCTCGCTGAGGAGCACCTACGCATGACCACTGACCAGCAGCACCTGCCGGAACCGCACGACGTCCGCATCAGCGGAGGCCGGGTGGTGTCCACTTTCACGGGTGAGGAGTTCGCAGCCGACGTCCTGCTGCGCGGCGACCGCATCAGCGGTGTGCTGCCGCCCGGCGCGCCCGGTGACGCACGCGAGCAGGTGGACGCCACCGGGATGCTGATCGTGCCCGGCTTCGTCGACGCGCACATGCACATCGAGAGCTCGTTCCTCACCCCGCAGACCTTCGCCGGGCTGACACTCGCCCGCGGGACGACGACGGTCCTGGCCGATCCGCACGAGATCGTCAATGTCGCGGGCGCCGAGGCGATGCGCTGGATGACCGAGGCCGGACAGGGGACGCCGCAGACCCAGCTCTGGGGTGTGCCGTCCTGCGTTCCCGCACTCGAAGGCCTGGAGCACGCGGGCGCCAGCCTGTCCGCCGACGACATCGACGCGATGCTCCAGTGGCCGGGCGTCATCGCGCTGGGCGAGGTCATGGACTACCGGGCCGTGGTCGCCGACGAGCCCCGGATGCGGGGCATCGTGGGCGCGGCCCGCGAGCGCGGGGTCATCCTCGACGGCCACTGCCCGAACCTCAGCGGCGCCGACCTCAGCGCGTACATGGCCACCGGCGTCGACTCCGACCACACCAAGAACCGCACCGAAGTCGTCCTGGAGAAGGCCAGGATGGGCATGCTGATGATGCTCCAGGAGAAGTGCCTGCTCCCGGAGGTCGTCGAGGCGCTGCTGGCGCTGCCGCAGCTGCCGCCGCTCTGCCTGGTGACCGACGATCTGGCCGCCGACCACATCCTCTCCACCGGCCACCTCGACCACATCGCGCGCGTCGCGGTCCGGGCCGGGCTGCCCGCGGTCGACGTGCTGCGCGCCCTGACGTGGTACCCGGCGCAGCGGATGCGGCTGTACGACCGCGGGGTGGTCGCGCCGGGCAAGCGGGCCGACCTGGTGCTGCTCCGCGGCGAGCTGGCCGCCTTCGACCCGGCGCTGGTGATCGCGGGCGGCCGGACCGTGGCACGGGACGGGAAACCGGCGTACACGACGGAGCCGGTCGCCGGCGCGCTGTCCGGCACGTTCGACGTCGAGCCGCAGACACCGGAGGGCTTCCGCTGGCGGGTCGAGCTGCCCGACGGCGTGCACCGCTTCCGGGCGATGCGGGTCAACTCGCGTGACACGTACACCGAGGCCGCCGAGGCCGAACTGCCGGTACGCGACGGCGAGGTGCAGTGGGAGGGCCGGGTGACCCTGGTCCGGGTGCGCAACCGCTACGGCCGCTCCGGCACGGTCTTCGCCCCGCTGCTGGGCCGTGAGCTCGGTGCGGGCGCGGTCGCGACGACGTACGCGCACGACAGCCACAACCTGGTGACCGTGGGGACGTCCCGGACCGCGATGGCGACGGCCGCGGCCGCGGTGCTGGCCGACGGGGGCGGGGTCGCCGTCGTACACGGCGACACGGTGGCGGCACGGCTGCCACTGCCGGTCGCGGGGGTGATGTCCCCGGCACCCGCCGAGGAGATCGCCGCGCAGTCCGGTGCGGTACGGACCGCGCTGACGGAGTGGGGCTGGGACCACCTCAACCCGTTCATGAGCGTGTCGACCCTGACGCTCGCGGTGTCACCCAGCCTCAAGATCACGGATCTCTCGCTGGTGGACGTGGTCCGCAGGGAGCCGGTGGGAGCGACGGTGCCTGCTTCCTCCTGACCCGGGGCCGCGGCCCAGGAGGCGGCGCTGCGGCGGCCGCGGCCGCCTCCCGCTGCGCGGTCGGGGCGAACGGTGTCAGCCTGGAGGGGTCGCGTGGTTCCCGCGGGGTCCGTCGGCGGGCCCCGCGGCGTCCTCGCGGGACGGGCGTCCGTGCGGGCATCGCTCCGCCGTACGGACGCGACACCGGGCACCCGCCAACGGGAAGGATCACAGTGATGAACCACCCCAGCGACAGCGGCGACGACGGCAACTCCGGATACGGCAGGAAGCCGTTCAAGCGGTCGAGGAGCCACTTCGCCGACCGCGTCACGGCCGACGGCCGCGACGGCTGGCCGGTCGAGGCCGGGCGGTACCGGCTGGTGGCAAGCAGGGCCTGCCCGTGGGCGAGCCGCGCGCTCGTGTCACGGCGGCTGCTCGGGCTGGAGGAGGCGCTCTCGCTGGGCATCACCGACCCGGTCCAGGACGACCGCAGCTGGCGCTTCACCCTCGACCCGGGTGGCCGGGACCCGGTGCTCGGCATCCGCTTCCTCAGCGAGGCCTACGACGCACGGGAGGCGGGCTACCCGGGCGGTGTCAGTGTCCCGGCGATCGTCGACGTACCCAGCGGTCAGCTGGTCACCAACGACTTCCAGCAGATCACGCTGGACCTGGCCACCGAGTGGTCCGGGCTGCACCGGCCGGGCGCGCCGGACCTCTATCCGGAGCGGCTGCGCGGCGAGATCGACGAGGTCATGGAGGGGATCTACCGCGACGTCAACAACGGGGTGTACCGCGCGGGGTTCGCTGCGGAGCAGGGCGAGTACGAGGACGCGTACCGCGATGTGTTCCGGCGTCTCGACCTGGTCTCCGAGCGGCTGACCGGGCAGCGCTATCTGGTGGGGAACACGATCACCGAGGCGGACATCCGGTTCTTCACCACACTCGTGCGGTTCGACGCCGTCTACCACGGCCACTTCAAGTGCAACCGGTCGAAGCTGACCGAGGACCCGGTGCTCTGGGCGTACACCAGGGACTTGTACCAGACACCGGGATTCGGCGACACGGTCGACTTCGACCACATCAAGCGGCACTACTACGGCGTCCACCGGGGCATCAATCCGACCGGCATCGTGCCGCTGGGCCCGGACCTGAGCGGCTGGCTCACCCCGCACTACCGGGAGGAGCTGGGGGGCCGCCCGTTCGGGGACGGCACACCGCCGGGACCGGTCGCAGCGGCCGAGGAGGTCCCGCCGGCCGGGCGTCCGCCGGAGCACTGACCGGGCCCGCGGTGGCGTCACCCCTGCGCGCGCCTCCAGCGAGCGCGCCACCGGGCATGCGGTGACTATGGGACGGTGACGAATTCTCAGAAACTGGATCATCTCGCCCAGGTGACGACAGGCTGGGTCGCGCGCGATCTCAGCTCTCCGCACGGCCGGCTCCGGGACGCTCTCGTCAACTGGCGCCAGGCGTTTCCGCCGTCCTTCACCACGGACTCGGCCGGTGCGAGCACCGCGCGGCTGGTGATCGCCCCGCCCGGCCCCGCGCATCCCGAGGACGCGATGCTCCTCCATCTGACGCGCGCCGAGGCGGACCGGCTGATCGGACTGCTGCACCAGGACACGGCACAGCAGCTGGACACACCCGGCAGTGTTCCCGCGCGGCTGGGCGTCGGTGGCTGAACCGCCCGCGTACCCGCGTAGCTTGGTGACACGGGGGCACCCGGAGGGTTCCGACAACAGATGGGGTCAGAGATGCTGTTCGGCAAGGAACACGTCGAGCGTTACGTCGCAACCGACGGCGCCGAGGGACACGACTGGCAGGGCACGACGACCCTGATTCTCACCACCACCGGGCGCAAGAGCGGTCAGCAGCGCAGCACCCCGCTGATCTACCAGGCGTACGGGGACGACCTGCTGGTCGTAGCCTCCAAGGGCGGCTCCGACGAGCCGCCGGCCTGGTATCTGAACCTCCAGGCCGAGCCCGAGGTGCGGGTGCAGGTGAAGGGCGACCGGTTCACCGCGCACGCGCGGACCGCCGAGCCCGGCGAGAAGCCGGGCATGTGGCGGACGATGGCGGCGGCCTGGCCCGCGTACGACGAGTACCAGACCAAGACCGACCGCGAGATCCCCGTGGTGGTGCTCACCCGGTCCTGACCGCTGCGGGCCGGCCCGGGGCGGGCGTACCATCTGCCCGCCCCGGCCGTACGTCCGCAGCAGGAGGATCCGTTGTCCCGCACCCCCGCTCCCGGTGCCGTCACCGATACCGCCCGTCTCTTCCGCGATGCCGCCGACGGGGACCGAGGTGCGCTCTGGCGGCTGGCCGAGCCGGGCCGGCAGCTGGACTCGAACGTGATCCGGCTGGCGCCGGAGGCCGGGGTCGCCGGTCATGTGGAGCCGGACCTCGATGTCCTCGTGTGCGTGGTCGGCGGCAGCGGGTGGCTGGAAACGGCCGGGGGATCCCAGCAGCTTGCGCCCGGCGCGGTCGTCTGGCTGCCGCACGGCGTCCGGCGCTCACTCGCCGCCGGACCGGACGGGCTCTGCTACCTGACCGTGCACCGTCGCCGCCCCGGTCTCACCATCGCGTCCGCCCCCGCCGAGCACGGAGGCGGCGAAGCGGCGTGTCTGCTCCAGCTGGTCTGCCCCGGCTGCGGGCACCTCGCGCAGGAGTCCGGCGCGCGTTTCTGCTCCCGGTGCGGTGAGGAGCTGCCGCCCCGCTGAAGCCCGCAGGCCCGCTCCGTCCAAGCCGTTTCCCCGATTCGGCGCAGACGGAGCGCCCCCATGGATGTTCACGTCGGCAGAGGTGAGAGACTCACTTGTCATCGCCTGATGACATCGGTTGATGACAACGCCCGACGACAGGAACGGTCCGCCCCGTGCATCCGATATCCGGCCCCGCCCCCTCCCCCTGGCAGCAGCGGGCGCTGGTCCCCGTACTCGTGTCCCTCGGCATGCTGGTCGCGATCATCAGCAGCCTCGGCGCCCCACTGATCCCGACCATCGCCTCCGTGGACCACGTCTCCGTGGCCGACGCGCAGTGGTCCCTCACCGTCACCATGCTGGTCGGGGCCGTCGCCACTCCGGCCATGGGACGGCTGGGAGACGGGCCCCACCGCAGGAAGGTGATCCTGACCGGTCTCGCCGTGGTCCTCATCGGGAGCCTGCTGGCGGCTCTGCCGCTGGGGTTCTCCTGCCTCATCACAGGGCGGGCGCTCCAGGGCGTGGGGATGGGTCTCGTTCCGCTGGCGATCGCCACCGCACGGGACTCCGTGCCGCCCGAGCGGGCCCGGTCGGCGCTGTCGACGCTCTCGCTCACGACGGCAGCCGGCGTCGGTATCGGCTACCCGGTCACCGGACTGCTCGCCCAGAGCCTCGGGATGTACGCCGGGTTCTGGTTCGCCGTGATCGCCACCACTCTGGCTCTCATCGCGGCGGCCGTCGTGCTCCCCGCGTCTCCGCAGCGTCCGGCGCACCCGATGGACGTACCGGGGGCGCTGCTCCTCACGCTCGGCATGACCGGGCTCCTGTTCGCCCTGACCCAGGCGGAACACTGGGGCTGGGGATCGCCCCGGCTGCTCGTGCTCGCCGCGGTCTCGGTGCTTCTGCTGGCCGGCTGGGTGCTGCAGGAGCTGCGTACCGCCCATCCCCTGGTGGATCTGCGGCTGGTCCGTGACCGTACGGTCTTCGCCGCGCACCTCACGACCATGATGGGCGGCATCGGCATGTATCTGCTGATCTCGCTCGTGACCCGGTACGTGCAGACGCCGTCGAGCGCCGGATACGGCTTCGGGTCCTCCGTGGTGGTCACCGGTCTGATCCTCGTGCCGTTCTCGGTGGGCAGTCTGGTGGCCGGCCGCGTGGTGCGGGTCCTGGTCCGTACCCAGCCGCCGGTCCGCCTGCTGCCCGTGAGCTGCCTGCTCTCCCTCGCGGCCCTGCTCACCTTCGTGTTCGCCCACGGCGGCCTGTGGGAGGTGTTCGTGACGATGGCCCTGGCCGGACTCGGCGTCGGCGTGAACTTCGCGGTCACCCCGGGACTCGTCGTCGGAGGCGTCCCCGCGCACGAGACGGGGAGCGCCATGAGTTTCAATCAGGTCGTGAAGTACATCGGTTACTCGACCGGCAGCGCCCTCAGCGCCGTGATCCTCCAGGCCGCCACCACGTCCGGGCGGGGTCTTCCTCCCGAGAGCGGTTACCGAACGGCCGGACTGACGGGCTGCGCGGTCTGGGCCGCCACCGCCGTGGTGGCCTACTTCCTGACCCGGTCGAGCGCGGGCCGCACGTCGGCAAGGGTCCGGGGCGGGCATCCCGCGCTCGCGGCCGACAACGGCCCGGTTCCGGACGGCGGGAGCCTCGTCCGGCCCACCGGGGCGGAGCAGTGAGCGGCGGCACGCAGGGGCGCCGCCGTGACGCGGCCCGCAGCCGCGACCTCCTGCTCGCGGCCGCGAGCGGCCTGTTCGCCGAGCGGGGGTTCGACCGCACCACCCTCCGCGACATCGGCGAGCGCGCGGG
The DNA here is from genome assembly GCF_041438865.1 of Streptomyces sp. NBC_01471. NCBI lineage: Bacteria > Bacillati > Actinomycetota > Actinomycetes > Kitasatosporales > Streptomycetaceae > Streptomyces > Streptomyces sp. NBC_01471. The sequence continues at coordinate 7,676,173 of NZ_CP109450.1, read as the reverse complement.
AGTCGACCCGGCGCTGATCGCACGTTACTTCGGCAGCAAGACCCTGCTGTACGTCGCAGCGCTGCACGCCGAACAGGGCGACATGGCTCCGGCCGACCTCTTCGACGAAGAGCGGCTGCGCGAGGTCCTCGACCGGGCCGACCGCCGCGGCCCCGTCCCGCTGCTCCAGGTCGCGGTGCAGCCACTGAGTGACCCGGCGGCACAGGAGGCCGCACACGCGGCGCTCCACACGCGACTCGTCGAGCCTCTTCACGAGCGCTTCGCGCGTGACGGGGCGGACCGGCCACAGCTGCGTGCCGAGCTGGTGGTGGCGGCCGTGACCGGCGTCCTGCTGGGCCGGCACTCCGGAGCCTTCGACGAACTGGCGCGGGCCGATTCCGGGGACCTGGTCGACCTGCTCCGGGACACTCTCCTGAGCGAGGGCTGACCCGCTTGCCGCGCAGCGGGTCAGGAGGCGGCGGCAGGAGGGGGTGTCGAGGCCGACGGTGGCTGCGGCCCGGTCCAGGCACCCGATGCCGGCGAGGTGGCGTCGACGCGGTCGGCGGGCCGGGCCCGGTCAGTGGCTGTCGGCGAGGGCGGCCGCGTACTGCTCGTCGGTGACGGGCTCCAGCCAGGTGGTCCCGTCTCCGTTGCCGTCACCGACCACGAGGGCGATGTGCGCCATGAGGGTGGTGTCGGTGGCGCCGTGCCAGTGCTCTTCGCCTGCCGGGCACTTGAGGGTCTCGCCGGCACTGATCCGCACGACACTGCCGTCTCGCGTGCCGACCAGGCCGACACCGTCGGTGACGTACAGGACCTGCCCCAGCGCGTGGGAGTGCCAGTTGGTACGGGCGCCGGGGGTGAAACGCACCAACCCGGCCGCGAGACGGGCGGGTTCGGTGGGGGCCTCGATCATGTTGAGGTACACGTCGCCGGTGAAGCGCCCGGCCGGGGCCTTCATGGTGGGGGTGGAGGTGATGTGCTCCATGGCTCTTTTCCTTGATCGTCAATGGTGAGGGGAGGCGGGACGGGGGTGGCGGGCTGACGCTCAGGCCGCGTCGCCGTGTGTGAGGTCTGCGCCCAGTTCGCGCGAGGCCTCGGCCTGCGCGAGCAGTTCCCTGGCTTTGGCGGCGACGGCCTCGATGGCATCGGAGCCGGCGACGAAGCGGGCCGGGGGCTGCTGCTGTCCGGCGATCGCCAGCACGGCGGAGGCGAGCTTGGCCGGGTCTCCGGACTGCTGCCCGTTCATGGACTGCCACTGCTTCCTGGCGGCTGCGGTGCGCGCGGCATAGTCGTCGACCGACAGCTCCGCCCAGGTGGTGGAGGCGTCCACCAGCAGCTCGGTGCGGAAGAAGCCCGGCTCGACGATCGTCGTACGGATGCCGAACGGCTCGACGTCGTAGCGCAAGGACTCCATGAAGCCCTCGATGCCGAACTTGGCGGCGGCGTAGGCAACGCAGAACTCCAGGCCGACGGCTCCGGCGAGGGACGACAGGGTGATGATGTGTCCGTCGCGCCGGGCGCGCATCACGGGCAGGGCGGCGCGGGTGACGTTCATCGGGCCGAACAGGTTCGTCTCGATCTGGGCGCGCATCTGCGCGTCGGAGATCTCCTCGAAGTAGCCGGCGTAGAAGTTGGCGGCGTTGTTGATCAGTACGTCGATGCGGCCGAAACGGTCGACGGCGGCGGCCACGGCGCTCTGTGCGGCGGCGGGGTCGGTGATGTCCAGGGCGGCGGCCAGCAGGTTGTCCTGCTCGCCGCCGAGGGCTTCGAGGACGCGTTCGGGCCGTCGGCCGGTGGCGACGACCTGGTGGCCTGCCCCGAGTGCCTGACGCGCGAGGTCCGCGCCGAGACCGCGCCCGGCGCCGGTGATCAGGAAGACCTTGCTCATGTGGGAATGCTCCGTTCCGGGTGAGGGGGTGAGAGGGCGAGGGGGACCGGGATCAGCCGGCGTTGCGGTCGTCGGCGATCCTCTTCAGTTGGTTGATCGCGGTCATGGCGTTGGGCCAGCCCGCGTAGAAGGCGAGGTGGGTGATGGCCTCGGACAGCTCCTCGACGCTCAGGCCGTTGTCCAGGGCGACGCCCAGGTGATAGCCGAGCTGCTCGGAGCGGTACAGGGCGGCGAGCACGCTCACGGTGACCAGGCTGCGGTCGCGCGGGGACAACCCGGGCCGCTCCCAGACGTCGGCGAAGAGGACATCGTTGGTGACCTCGACGAGCTTCGGTGCTATTGCGGCCAGTTCCTGGGGTGCGGACTGCTTCGGCATGGGAATTTCTCCTGGCGCGAATCGGGATGAATCCATCGGGGCCAGTCTCGGGTGGAGACCGCCCTCCGGGCAGCTTCCGCGTTGCGCACCGGTCTCGTGGCGCAGCCCCGCAGTCGCTGCCGATATCGAGGAAACCGCAGATGAAAGGGGTGGGGGAGGGTCTGACATAACAGGTACTGGCAGGACCCCCCACCCGTGCGACAGCCGACTTAGCCTTGATACGTGAGCACCGAGAGCGACATCCGTGAATTCCTGGCCACCCGCCGCGCCAAGATCACCCCCCAGCAGGCCGGGCTGCCCGCCTACGGCGGCAACCGCCGCGTGCCGGGACTGCGCCGCGAAGAAGTCGCCCTGCTCGCCGGCGTCAGCATCGACTACTACGTCCGACTGGAGCGCGGCCACATCGCGGGGGCCTCGGAGAGCGTTCTCGACGCCGTCGCGAACGCCCTCCAGCTCGATGACGCCGAACGCGCCCACCTCTACGACCTGGCCCGCGCTGCCGCCAAACGCCCCGCCCGCCGCGCCAAGCGCACCCGAGGACCGCTCCCGGACAGCGTCCTGCGCGTCCTGGATTCCATGACCGGCTCACCGGCGTTCATCCGCAACGGCCGCCTGGACATCCTCGCCGCGAACCCCCTCGGCCGGGCCCTGTACGCACCCCTGTACACCGACGACGGTCCGCGACCGGTCAACATCGCCCGCTACCAGTTCCTGCATCCCGGCGGCCGCGCCTTCTTCCCCGACTGGGACGAGTCGCTGAACACCACTGTCTCCCTGCTGCGCACCGAAGCCGGCCGCGCCCCCCACGACAGCGAACTGACCGGACTGATCGGCGAACTCGTCACCCGCAGCGAGGACTTCGCTGCGGCGTGGGGCAAGCACAACGTGCGCCTGCATCTCACGGGCAGCAAGTCGTTCCGCCACCCCGCCGTCGGCGAGATCACCCTCGACTTCGACGCCATGGAACTGCCCGCACAGCCCGGCCTCACCCTCACCGCGTACAGCGCCGCGCCCGGCACCCCCGACCACGACGCCCTGCAACTCCTCGCCAGCTGGGCCGCCACCGAGAACAATCCGCCCGCCACCAGCCCGGACTCGGCCGACCGGCAGAACCGGTGACCACGGCGCCACGATCACCCGGCGCCCGAAGACCTCCCCCGAACGACCAGGTGCGGGGCATCCGCCGGACGCGGGAAAAGCCGCCCGGCACTCCGGGCGATCCCCAAGGATTGGCAATGGTCTAGTCCAAGTCGTTGACGCGCACCCGACAGGCATCGATTCTGGCGGCCACTCCCCCATTCAGGAGACCGTCAGATGAAACGCATTCGCATCCGTGCCCTCTTCTGCGGTGTGGCGACCGCCGCACTGGCCGCCGCCGGGCTGGCCGCAATCGGCACCGGCCAGGCGGCCGGAGCGACCACCGGCACCAAGGCCGCCACCGCGCTCAGCAACCGCTGGTACGCGGCGGCCCCGTATCTCATGCCCACCGACAACAACCCGCCCGACGCCGGGGCGATCATGGACGCCACCGGGCTGAAGGCCTTCCAGCTCGCCTTCATCCTGGCCCCCAACGGCGGTGGCTGCAGCCCGACATGGGGCGGCACATCGGCCGTGTCGTCGGACACCGCGGTGAGTTCCGTCATCAGCGCGATCCGCGCCAAGGGCGGCGACGTCTCGGTCTCCATCGGCGGGTACGGCGGCACCAAGCTCGGCCAGGCCTGCTCCGACTCGGCCTCCACGGCCGCCGCCTACCAGCAGGTCATCACCAAGTACCAGCTGAAGGCCATCGACTTCGACCTGGAGGAACCGGAGTACGAGAACACGGCGGCTGTCGCGCACGAGATCGGCGCGGCGAAGATCCTCCAGCAGAACAACCCCGGCCTGTACGTGTCCGTCACCACAGCGGGCACGGCCGACGGCACCGGCTGGTTCGGCAAGCAGATGCTGAACGAGGCCAAGTCACAGGGGTTCACACCCAACAACTTCTCGATCATGCCCTTCGACGGAGGCTTCAGCGGGGCCGCCGCACAGACGAGCGCCCTCACCAACTTCAACACCATCCTCCAGTCGACCTTCGGCTGGGACGAGGCGACCGCCTACGCCCACGAGGGCTTCTCCGGCATGAACGGGCGCAGCGACACCGGTGAGTACTTCAGGCAGGCCGACTTCCAGACCGTCCTGGACTTCGCCACCAGCCACCACATGGACCGCTTCACCTTCTGGTCGCTCAACCGCGACCGCCAGTGCAGCCCGCCGGACAACGGCACCACGTCCGGAACCTGCAGCAGTGTGCCGCAGGCGGACTGGGAGTTCGCCAAGTACTCGGTGACATTCGCCGGTGCGACACCGCCCACCACGCCCCCGACGACACCGCCCGTCTCCACCTCCCCCACCCCGCCCGCCGGCACCTGCACGGCGGCGGCCTGGAGCAGCACCGCCACGTACACGGGAGGCGACACGGTCTCCCACGGCGGGCACACGTGGCAGGCCCAGTGGTGGACCCAGAACGAAGAGCCCGGGACCACGGGCGACTGGGGCGCGTGGCGGGACAAGGGAGCCTGCTGAACGGCCACGGCCCGAACAGCCCCCCCCCCAGCCCCCAGACCCCAGCCACCTGAGCACCTGAGCACCTGAGCACCTGAGCACTCAGAAATGTCCCACTGGGCATCATGTCCCAGTGGGACATTTTCAGGTGTACGGTGAAAGCATGAACGATGAGGGAACAACCGGTGACCGGCGGGTCCGCAAGGCCCGCCGGACCCGTGAAGCGCTTGCGGAAGCCGCGTGCACCCTCGTGTGCGACCGTGGACTCAAGGCCGTCACCGTCGAGGACATCGCCGACCGCGCCGACGTCGCCCGCCGGACGTTCAGCCGCTACTTCTCCAGCAAGGAGGACGCGGTGCTGGACTCCGTACGGGCCGACGGCGACCGGATCAACGCTGCCCTGCGCACCCGGCCGGCCGACGAGACCCCGCTCGCCGCCTACCGCAACGCGGTGGACGACTGGCTCACGGACGACGCGCACCCGGCCTGGCACCGGCGCCCGCGGATCTTCGAACTCATGCGGATCGCGGACCGCGAGCCGACGCTCTACGCGGCCTTCCAGCACATCCGGGTGGAGGCCCAGGCGGACTCGATCCGGATCCTGGCAGCCCGGATGGGCGTCGACGACGAGCACGACCTGCGCCCCGCCGTTCTGGTGGGCGCGGGTGCGGGAGCCCTCGTGGCGGCCCAGTCCGCCTGGGTCCGCGGCTCCCGTGAGGACGCTCTCCCCGGCATCGTTCATGCCGCGTTCGCCGCACTCACCGGCGAACTGCCGCAGTCGTGACACCGCTGCGGCGCACAGCTCGAAAGGAACACAGACACCATGAGCAACACCACCCCCACAGATGAGTTCGCCGGCCGGACCGCGCTGGTCACCGGCGGCGCGTCCGGCATCGGCCTGGCCATCGCCGGCCGGCTCGCCCGCGGCGGCGCCGCGGTCGTCGTGGCCGACCACAACGAGGAAGGCGCGCGCCAGGCCGCCGCCGGCCTTGAGGCGTCCGGAGCCCGCGCCACCGCCGTCGCCGTGGACGTCACCGACCCCGCGTCGGTGGAACGCGCCGTGCGCCACTCCACCGACACCTTCGGCGCACTGCACCTGGCCGTGAACAACGCAGGCATCGGCGGCCCGAGCCTGCCGACCGGTGAGTACGAGGTGGCCGACTGGCAGCGCGTGATCGACACCAACCTCAACGGCGTCTTCTACTCGCTCAGGTACGAGGTGCCCGCGCTGCTCGCGGCGGGCGGCGGCGCGATCGTCAACATGGCCTCCATCCTCGGCACCAACGGTTTCGCGGGTTCCCCCGCCTATGTCGCCGCGAAGCACGGCGTTGTCGGGCTCACCAAGACGGCGGCACTCGAATACGCCGCACAGAACATCCGCGTCAACGCCGTGGGTCCCGGCTTCATCGACACTCCGCTGCTGCGCGACACGGACAACCCGATGCGGGAGCAGCTCGTCTCGCTGCACCCGGCGGGCCGCCTGGGAACGGCCGATGAAGTGGCGGAGCTGACAGCGTTCCTGCTCTCGGACCGCGCCTCGTTCATCCACGGCAGCTACCACCTCGTCGACGGCGGCTACGCCGCGCGCTGACCGAACCACCCCGGCGGGCCGGTGTCGGGGACCGTCCCGCCGCTCAGCTGAGGAGCACACCATGAAGGCAGTCCAGTACCGCACCATCGGCGCCGCACCCGAGGTCGTCACCGTCCCCGATCCCGAGCCGGGACCGGGCCAGGTCCTGCTGAAGGTCACCGCCGCCGGTGTCTGCCACTCGGACATCGCCGTGATGAGCCGGCCCGCGGAAAGCCTGCCGTACGACCTTCCGCTCACCCTCGGGCACGAGGGAGCCGGTACGGTCGCCGCGCTGGGCGCCGGCGTCACCGGGCTCACCGTGGGCGAGTCCGTCGCGGTCTACGGACCGTGGGGCTGCGGCACCTGCATCAAGTGCGCCGAGGGCAAGGAGAATTACTGCCTGCGCGCCGCCGAACTCGGTATCCACCCGCCCGGCCTCGGTGCCCCCGGCGCGATGGCCGAGTACATGGTCGTGGACAGCCCGCGCCATCTGGTGCCGCTCGGCGATCTCGATCCGGTCGGAGCCGTGCCGCTCACCGATGCCGGCCTGACTCCGTACCACGCCATCAAGCGCTCACTGGCGAAGCTCACCCCGGGCTCCACCGCGGTGGTCATCGGTACCGGCGGGCTCGGACACGTGGCCATCCAGCTGCTGCGGGCGATGACCGCCGCGCGGGTCGTCGCGCTGGACGTCACGGAGGACAAGCTCGCGCTGGCGAGGACGGTCGGCGCCCATGAGGCCGTGCTCTCCGACGAGCACGCGGCCGGAAAGGTCCGCGCGCTGACCGGCGGGCTCGGCGCCCAGGCGGTCTTCGACTTCGTGGGTGTCCCGGCCACGGTGGCACTGGCCGGTGCGGTGGCCGGAATCGAGGCCGATGTGGCGCTGGTCGGGATCGGCGGCGGCACGCTGCCCGTCGGCTTCGGGGCGCTCCCCTTCGAGGTCTCCGTGGCCGCGCCCTACTGGGGTTCGCGTCCGGAGCTCACCGAGGTGCTCGATCTCGCACGCGCCGGATCGGTGGACGTCCACGTGGAGACGTACCCGATCGACGAGGCCCCGCTCGCCTACGAGAGGCTGCACGCCGGGAAGATCAACGGACGCGCGGTCATCCTGCCGCAGAGCTGAACACCACGGTGGAGCTGTTCAACGTGGCCAGCAGCACGGCCCCGGAGGGAAGTCCCGCCAATTCCACGGAACCGATATCGCCGCGCCCTCTGCCCGGTGCGTACGCCGGCAGAGGCCTGCGGTGCTCCGCCACTGATTCGGCGCCCGACGGGACGGGCGAAGGAATTGCGCGCTGCATCCGCAGTGCGTCGACCGATTCCGCGAGCAGTTCGTACTCGGTGGTGTCGTCATTGATCGCGAATCGCATGAGACCGCCGCTGGCCAGCACTTCAGCGGCCTTTTCCTGCTGCGGACCGCCGTCCCGCCAGGCGCGGAAGGCGCCCGGTACGTCGGGGGCGTCGGCGGGCAGTTCGAAGAGCGCCCGGACCGGGAAGCAGCCTCGGCCGGGGCTGGGATCGAGCCGCTCCGAGATCCAGGTCGCCCGGTCCCTCAGCCACCACAGGGCCAGCGGGAGAGTGGGTGCGCGGTAGGTGCCCAGCGGCACTCCGACGCGTCGCCCACCGCAGACTCCGTACGCGGTGACATGGCACAGGAATTCGTCGTGCACAGCCACTCCCCCAGGGCAGTTCGCGGCCAGGGCCCTGCTCCAGGACCGGTCGTTCCCGGGCCGGAGCGCGTGGGCCTTTCACTGGTGGATCACGGTTGAATCGAACGGAATTCAACCTTCCCAGTCAATGAGTATCTGCACTCCGAGCGCATTGTCACCATAGGGTTCTGGCCATATCTCTGGCATATTCGCTGTCGACCATGGCCGAAAAGATTCCGGCCACACGCCGACCGGTCGCACCGGGCGGAACGGGATGCGGCGGCGGAATACGGCGCCGGACACAGAAGAGCCCCGGCTGGTCGGGGGAGGCCAGCCGGGGCGGTCCGTGTGCGGGGACGGAGGGCCGGCGCCAAGGCGCTCCGCTCCGTTCCCACATATAGGTGAACGATGAACCAAGCCGGAATGTTCCAGCCATCTCCGGATGGAGGATGTGAGCTGCGGCACCTCGTGACTGCCGGTTCCCGGGGCTCGGCGCCCCCGGGCCCGCCCCACCACGACCCCACTCCCGTCGGCCGGTGGCATATGCCAGAAGCACCACCGCATCGAGTGTTGCCAATTCCCTTACGGGTCTTCGCTCCCTGTGCAACAGTCGTAACCGGTCCATTCCGCAGCCCTGGCCGCGCCGCGCCCGTATCGGAGTACGTCATGCCGTCCCATGTGTTCGCGGACCGTCCCGCCCCCCAGCCACCCGAGCGGGGCACGGTTGACGCACTCATCACCCGTACCCTCCTGCTGCGCGGGGACATGGACGCCGTACGGCGTGACGCCGTCGCGGACGACGACGATGTGCAGGGCCGCTGGCAGCGCGCGCTGTGCGATCTGGCCGTCCACCATCTCGACGACCTGGGCGCGCATCTGGGTCAGCTCAAGGAAGGACTGCCGGCGGCCGGGGCGGAGCCGCTCGCCGGTGAACCCTCCGGGCACGGCGCGCACGCCCACCCCGGGACCGGCGGCGGGCCGGGCTCCTTGCTCAGCCGTGTGGGCAGCGCCGAATGGGACCTGCTCACCGACGAGGTCAGCTGGTCGGACGAGCTGTACCCGATCTTCGGCCGCCCGCCGGAGAGCGGGCCGCTCTCCCTGGACGAACTCCCCTCCGTGGTGCTGCCGGAGGACCAGTCACGGCTCACCTCGATGGTCACCGACTGTCTGGTCGACGGAAAGCCGATCGACGGCGAGTTCCGGATCAGGCGGCCCGACTCGACCGTGCACACCCTGCACATGATGGGCGAGCCCGTTCTCGACAGCGACGGCTGCACGGCGTCCATGTGGGCCGTCCTGCGCGATGTCAGCGATCTGCGACGCAGTGAGCGCACCGTGCGCGAGACACAGGACTCTCTCCGGCGCAGGGAACAGATCGCCCGGACGGAGCGTCAGGTCGCCGTAGAGTTACAGGAGGCCGTACTGCCGCCCTGGCGCGGCCCGGTACGGCTCCCGCAGGGCGGCCCCGCGGCGCTCGATCTGGCGGCCCACTATCTGCCGTCCGCCGCACCCTCCCGTATCGGCGGTGACTGGTACGACGCGATGGCGCTCCCCGACGGCCAGTCGCTCCTCACGGTGGGAGACCTGACCGGCCACGGCGTGGGTGCCACCTCCGCGATGGCGATGCTGCTGGGCGCGCTGCGCGGAATGGCCGTGGCCGGGATCGCCCCCGGCACCCTCATGGGCCATCTCAACGAACTGCTGGACGCGTCCGCGCAGCCCGCTCTGGGCAGCGCGGTGTGCTGCCGTTACGACCCCGCGGCCCGGACACTGACCTGGTCCCAGTCCGGCCACCCCGCCCCCCTGCTCTTCCGCGGGGGTACGGGGCGCGCCCTCACGCCACCGAGCGGAGTGCTGCTCGGGGCGATGCCCGGAACGGCGTACGGACAGGCAGAGGAGCGGCTGCGGACCGGAGACGTGCTGGTCCTGCACACCGGCGGGCTGACCGCGCACCGCGGCGCGGACGCCGGCGAGGACGGACTGCTCGCGCTGGCACCGCGGTTCACCGGTGCCGGCACCGCACAGGAGTGCATGCGGGTGGTCGTCGAGGAGTACGGCCACACGGAGCGCCAGGAAGACGCCTGTGTGCTGATCGCCCGCGTCGGCGCCCCGTAGCGCCACTCCCCCGGCCGCCGCCCTCGCCTCCGCCCGCCTTCCCCGGCTACGCCTGAGCGTTCCGGTGCCGCTTCATCTGCTGGGGCATGGCGAGTTGGATCTCCTCCCGCAGCTCCTGGATGTTCCCGTGGCGCGCGTACTGCCCGGTGAGCCGGTACATCTCACGCAGCCGGTCCCAGGTGCGGTGCGACGAGGTCTCCCCCATCGACACCAGCGCGAGCCGGGCGTAGCGGTCGGCCTGTTCGGGGTCGTCCGCGATGAAGCAGGCGGAGGCCAGCGAGATGTAGTCGAAGATCTTCGACCGCTGGCGGCCGTTGTTCCGCAGTTCGAGTGCCCGCTTGGCGTGGCGCTGGGCGGTGCCGGCCGCGGACGGCTCGTGGTCCGCGAGCGTGCGGTACGCCAGTGCCTGCATCCCGTGCAGGTCCGCCTCGTCGAACATCTGCATCCAGCTCGGCACGGGCTCGTCGCCGCGGTCCGAGACGAACAGTTCCTCGGCCTCGCCGAGCGTGCGCCGCATCGCCTGGCCGTGGCCCAGCGACGCCTGCGCCCAGGCTTCGATGGTGTGCAGCATGGCGCGGGTGCGCGGCAGGTTGCGTTCACCGGAGCCGGTCTGCGCGAGCTTCATCAGATCCAGTGCCTCGTCCGGACGGCCCAGGTGGACCATCTGACGGGCGGCGCGCGACAGGGCCTCGCCGGCCCGCGGGCGGTCGCCGCCCTCGCGCGCCGCGTGGGCTGCGATGACGAAGTACTTCTGGGCCGTGGGTTCGAGGCCGACGTCGTGGGACATCCAGCCCGCGAGCACGGCGAGGTTGGCAGCGACACCCCACAGGCGCCGCTGGAGGGAGTCGGGGTGGTGGTAGGAGAGCATGCCTCCCACCTCGTTCAGCTGGCCCACGACCGCCTTGCGCTGGAGTCCGCCACCGCGTGAGGCGTCCCAGGCGCGGAAGATCTCGACGGAGTGCTCCAGCGCCTCGATCTCCTGCGACCCGATGGGCGCGGCCTCGTAGCGGTCGAAACCGGCGGGCTCGGCGTGCAGGGGGCGTTCGGAGCGTGGGGCGTCCGACGCGAGGGCCGGATCTGTGTGGAGCCAGTCGTGCAGGGCGCTGCTGAGTGCGGAGCCTGCGGCAAGCGCAGCGCCTGCGCCCGCCAAGCCGCGTCGGTTGAGCATGAGGTCCATTCCCGTGAATTCGGTGAGGACCGCTGCCGTCCGTTCTGGCGCCCACGGGAGGCCGTCCGGGTTCGCTGTCTCTTCCGCGTTCCCGGTGGCCTGCCGTTTCCCAGCGCGCCCAGGCCGCACGAACCCGAGGTCCTCGATGGTCACGACACGGCCGAGCCGCTCGGTGAACAGGGCTGCCAGCACCTTCGGCACCGGGTCGCGCGGGCTCTCGCCCATGTCGATCCAGCGCCTCACACGCGAGGTGTCGGTCGCCAGCTGCTGGTGGCCCATGACGGCCGCCTGCCGGTTCACGAGTCTCGCGAGTTCGCCCTTGGACCAGCCGGCCAGGCCGAACAGGTCTGCTAGGCGGGTGTTGGGTTCTCCGGTCACGTCAAGCCCCCAGGTTCTCGGCTGGTTTGACAGTAACCCCGTGTCAGATGCCTTGCGACTATTCGCCAGGGTTCGCCAGGGTCCGCCAGATGGTGTGCCACCCGCGGGCCGTTGTGAGGTAGGAACGCGCCACCCCGACCCGGTGGCCGGACGGTACTCCCCAGGGTACGCACCGGTCACCGGGGCGGGCAGCGCACGTAACCCGTCGGCACACGAAGGGATCTGTATCCCCCATGTACACAGCATCGTCCTCCGTGTCCGCCCCATCCCGGCCGCACCGCCCCGTCCCTGCCGGTGGCGGACCGTACCTGGACCCCTCCCACGCCGCTGCGGCACTCGGCACCGGACGGGTCCGGCGAGCGGCGGGACCGGGCACCCAACCGCTCAGCGGGAGACTCGACTTGTCCGGTCCCCAGGGCGCACAGCTGCGGATGGCGATCGCTTCGGTGCAGCGCATCTGCCCGGAGTTCAACCCCGTGCAGATGCTGCGCCGGAGCAGTCGCTCGGTCCTGCTCGTCGGAACGACCGGGCGGGCGACGGCGGTTGCCAAGTGCCTGATCGACCAGTCCCCCGCCTGGGCGGAGAGTTTCCGCCACGAAATAGCTACATACCGCACGTTCGTGCGGCAGCGTCCGCCGGTCCGGGTGCCGCGGCTCATCGCCGCCGACCCCGAGAACTGCACGCTGGTGATCGAGCGGATGGCCGGGCGGGCGGCGGCACTTCAGCGCCACCCCGTGGAGACCCCGCCGCGTGCGGATCTGCGGGCCGTCCTCGGCGCGGTCGCCCGGGTCAACGCCTGGCGCCCGCCGGGCGGGACGTTCGGCCAGCCCCTCGACTACGCCTCCCGGATCGCCAGGTACCACGAGCTCGGTCTCTTCACCGACCGGGACCTCGGCGACCTCCAGAAGCTGCTGCACGGCCTCGCGCACTCCGGCGGCCGGCAGGGCATGGGCCAGTTCTGCCACGGTGACGCGCTGCTCTCCAACATCCTGCTGTCACCGGCGGGCCCTGTCCTGGTCGACTGGGAGCACGCGGGCTGGTATCTGCCGGGGTACGACCTGGCGACGCTGTGGTCCGTGCTGGGCGAAGCGCCGGTGGCGCGACGCCAGATCAGCCAGCTGGCGCAGGCCGCGGGCCCCGCGGCCAGGGACGCCTTCCTGGTGAACCTGATGCTGGTGCTGACCCGCGAGATCCGTACGTACGAGACGGCCGTCCAGCGCACCATTCGCGAGCCCGCGCCGACCGGTGCGGGCCACCAACCGCAGCCCGGTGTGCTGTCCCACGGCGAGGAGCAGCGGCTGCTGCTCAGGCGGCTGCACGACGACTGCGCCCTGGCCCGCCGTGCCGTCCGCGCGGCGGTCGGCACCCGCTGAACCACGGTATCCGCGCCGGTTCCCGAGGAGGAGGCGTGGTGCCGCGCCCGGTGCCGGCACACCGGGCGCGCACCGCGCTGTCCGTTGACCGCCGTGTGGTCAGTGCGGGCGCACGATGTCGACGTCGGAGGCCTTGACGAAGGCCACCCGGTGACCGATCTGCACGGTCACGTACTTCGTGGCGCCGGGGAAGTACGTGTGGTCGTACGGGTAGGAGGCATCGATCGTCGGGGCGTAGTAGTAGCCCGTCGGCGCCTCGCCACCGCCGGGGTACGCCTGGCCCTGCTTGATCGTGTACGGGAGGGGCGTGCCCAGGTGGGCCGCGGTGAAGTCCGCCGGGTACTCGCCCTTCTCCGGGTAGGCCACCCCGTACACCGGCACATCGGTGCGTCCGGCCTTCGGCCTGACCACGTATCCGGACGTCGGCGTGGTGGTCCGGGTGTGCGCCGGGCTCTGGAACCAGGCCTTCTGGCCGTACCACCAGATCGCGGTCCAGCCGGGTGCGCGCCCGGCGACCACGGCCTGCTGCGATGCGCTGATCTTGCTGCCCCAGTCGGCGGCGCAGTCGGTGCCGGGCTTGCCGTCGGTGTGCAGCGCCGGGTCGGAGAAGAGCGGTGATCCGGTGGAGGGCGCGGTGTACAGCGGCACGGCGCTCGACGCCTGCGCCGGGAGGTCGACGTTCTTCTCGCAGTCCCGGAACTTCTGGATGTTCTCCTTGAACACCGGGCTCACGGTGACGAGTTGACTGTGCGGTGAGGCGGTGGGGACGGTGGGCCTGCCCACCAGCTTCATGAAGTAGTCCCAGTCCCAGTAGGTTCCCGGGTCCCAGTGCATGGCCGCCGTGCCGGAGGTGCTGGTGGGCGGGACGTTGTCATGGCCGATGATGTGCTGGCGGTCCAGCGGGATGTCGTACTTGGCCGCGAGATAGCGTACGAGCGTGGCGGTCGAGCGGTACATGGCCGGGGTGAACCACTTGGAGCCCTCGGTCGCGATGCCTTCCTGCTCGATCCCGATGGACTGCTGGTTGATGTACCAGTTGCCCGCCTGCCAGGCGATGTCCTTGTCCTTGACCATCTGCGCCACATGGCCGTCGCTGGAGCGGACCACGTAGTGCGCGGACGTCTGGTTGTGCGGGTCCTGGAAGATCTGCAGCGTCTTGTCGAAGGTTTCCTCGGTGTCGTGCAGGACGATGTACTTGATCTTCCCGGTGTGCGGCCGGTCGGCGGTGTCGTAGTTGCCGTACGTCTCCTTGTCGGCGGGATCACCGGTCTGCTGGTAGGCGGCGGGGGCCCACTCGCAGTCGAGGGTGCGGGGGCACTCCGGCCGGGTGTCCTGGGGGCTCGCCTGTGCCGCCGGGCCGGCCAGGGCGAGGCCGAAGGTGCTCGCGGTGGTCAGCGCGAGCGCGAGTCTGATCCTCTGCTTGGACGTCATGACGGCCCTTCTTGCCGGGAGTTGCGCCGTGGTGATCTCTCGAACGGTATGGGCGCACTCTCTGACCTGAGGTGATGGCACGTCAAGAGTGCCGCACAGGGCGGCTGTTGAATCAGTTGTCCAGACCACTGGCATGGCCGATGACCAGCGCGAAGGGCGCGGCAACCATGCTCTGGCGGAGCCGTGTTACCCGGCTTTTACGTACGGGGGCAGTGCTGTGCCCGGCCCGGCGGGTCCGGTCCGGGCCCGGCCGGCGGGGGTTCAGCCCTGCTGGAACATCTCGGCGGGCAGCGGCTTCAGGAGGGCGTAGAGGTCGTCCGTGATCGGCCGGTCCCAGCTGGCGATGGTGACCAGGACCTTGTCGCTGCGGTCGAACTGGACGCAGGAGATCCGGCTCTCGGAGAGCTTCAGGCGGCGCACGATGAGGAGGTTGTCGCCCTGCATCACCGGCATGTCCTCGGCGTCGAGCACCTCGATGGGCTCGTCGTTCTCCAGGGCCGCCAGCAGCTGCGCCACCTCGAACGGGATCTGCCCGTCGGCGACCTCACGGGCGGGTGAGCCCTCCGGCAGATTCCCGATGATCATCGCGGGGCCGCGGCCGCCGAAGAGGTCGTACCGCAGGAAGACGCCCTGGCAGGTCCCGTCGGGGGCGGGAAGGAGTCCGGCGCCGAGGTTGCCGGGCCAGTCACCCGGGTCCATGGCCAGGACATCGAAGTCCGGGCCCGCGGGAGTGGCGGCGCTGCGGCGGCGGAGGAAGGACATGCAGCCATGGTACGTGGCCCCGGCGGTCCGCCGAAGCCGGGGCCGGGGCTGTGAGGCCGGTCCTGACCGTCCCGGCGCCCGCCGCGCGGCCGCTGAGCGTGGGCCGGCGGACACACGCTGCGCACCGGGGTCTGCGGGCTCTCCGCCGGCCCGCAGCCCCCGGTCCGAACGACGGGACCCCGGCCGTCCGTGCGGAGCACGGACAGGTCGCAGCGGCCCGGCGCCCGCCTCCCGCCGCGGTCAGCCGGTGGGCGGTTCGGCGCCCACCAGCCACATGGAGAAGAACTGCGAGCCGCCGCCGTAGGCGTGCCCGAGCGCCTTGCGGGCGCCGTCCACCTGGTGCTCCCCGGCCGCCCCGCGCACCTGGAGCGCGGCCTCGGCGAACCGGATCATGCCGGAGGCCCCGATCGGGTTGGTGGAGAGGACTCCGCCCGAGGGGTTCACCGGAAGGTCGCCGTCCAGCTCGGTGGCGCCCGACTCGGTGAGTTTCCAGCCCTCGCGCTCGGCGGCGAAGCCGAGGTTCTCCAGCCACATCGGCTCGTACCAGGAGAACGGGACGTACATCTCGACGGCGTCGATCTCCCGGCGCGGGTCGGTGATCCCCGCCTGCCGGTAGACGTCGGCGGCGCAGTCCTTGCCCGCCTGCGGCGAGACGAAGTCCTTGCCCGCGAAGAGGGTCGGCTCGCTGCGCATCGCGCCGCCGTGCATCCAGGCGGGTGGCCGGGGCGAACGGGCCGCCCCCGTGCGGTCGGTGAGGACCATCGCGCAGGCTCCGTCCGACGACGGGCAGGTCTCGGAGTAGCGGATGGGGTCCCACAGCATCGGGGACGCCTGGACCTTCTCCAGGGTGATGTCCTTCTCGTGCAGATGCGCGTAGGGGTTCTTCAGCGCGTTGCGGCGGTCCTTGTAGGCGACGAGCGAGCCGACCGTGTCGGGCGCCCCGGCCCTGCGCATGTAGGCCCGCACATGAGGGGCGAAGAACCCGCCCGCTCCGGCGAGCAGGGGCTGCTGGAACGGCACGGGCAGCGAGAGGCCCCACATGGCGTTGGACTCGGACTGCTTCTCGAAGGCGAGGGTGAGCACCGTCCTGTGCACCCGGGAGGCGACCAGGTTGGAGGCGACGAGCGCGGTCGATCCGCCCACCGAGCCCGCGGTGTGGACGCGCATCATGGGTTTGCCGACGGCGCCCAGCGCGTCGGCGAGGTAGAGCTCCGGCATCATCAGGCCCTCGAAGAAGTCGGGGGCCTTGCCGATGACGACGGCGTCGATGTCCGCCCAGGTCAGCTCGGCGTCGCTCAGGGCGCGCTGGGCCGCCTCGCGGACGAGTCCGGCGATGGACACGTCGTGCCGGGCGGCGACGTGGTGGGTCTGGCCGATCCCGACGACGGCCACGGGTTCCTTGCCGGCCGCACCTCGGTGGTTCGCGGGCTGGTTACTCACTGGGCCTCTCCTTCGAGGACGGCGACCAGGTTCTGTTGCAGGCACGGGCCGGAGGTCGCGTGCGCGAGGGCCCGGTCGGACTCACCGCGCTGGATCCGGGCCGCTGCCTCGCCGAGCCGGACGAGACCGGCTGCCATGACGGTGTTGGCGGCGAGCGCGCCGCCCGACGGGTTGACGCGTACGCCGTCGCCGAGCCGGAGCGCCTTGCGCAGGACGACCTCCTGGGAGGTGAAGGGCGCGTGCAGTTCGGCGGTGTCGACCGGGCGCTCGAAGGCCCCGGCCCGCTCCGCGGCCAGCCGGGCGGACGGCGAGTCGGTGAGGTCACGCACGCCGAGGCTGTGGGCCTCGATCCGGTGGTCCATGCCCCGGATCCAGGCGGGGCGCTGGCACAGGGCCCGCGCCCGGTCGCCCGCCGCGAGCACGACGGCCGCAGCCCCGTCGCTGATGGGCGGGCAGTCACCGGTACGCAGCGGCCGGACCAGGTAGTCGCCCTGCGGCCTGGGGCCGGGCAGTTGGGCGTGCGGGTTGCCGGCCGCGTCGCCGCGGCTGCGGGCGGCGACCCCGGCGAGCGCGGGCTCGTCGGTCTCGCCCGCGTCGATCAGTGCCTGCGCCTGGAGGGCGGCGAGCGCGACGGAGTCGGGCCAGAGCGGGGCCACGTAGTAGGGATCGAGCTGCCGGGTCAGCACGTCCCTGACGGAACCGGGCGAGGACTTGCCGTAGGAATACACGAGGGCGGTGTCCGCCTCGCCGGTCAGCAGCTTCACCCACGCCTCGTACAGGGCCCAGGCCCCGTCCATCTCCACATGGGACTCGGAGATCGGGGGCCAGGCTCCGACGCCGTCGAGGGTCATCGTGAAGGAGAAGGCCCGGCCGGCGAGGTAGTCGCTCGACCCGGAGCAGGTGAAGCCGATGTCGCTGGTCCTGAGCCCGGTCTGCGCGAGCACGCTGTGCAGGACCGGCATCACCATGTCGACCTCGGAGCACTCGTCGGTGCGCCGCCGGTGGTCGCTCTGCGCGAAGGCAACGATCGCGACGTCCCGCATCAGATCAGCTCCTTGTACGTGTCGTAGTCGGCGTCGGGCTCGCCGGTGGGCCGGTAGTGGTCGGGGAAGCGGGCGCCCTCGGTCCACACGGGCTCGACGCGCAGCCCCATCCGTACCTGGTCGTACGGGATGCCGCCGATCCGGCCGTGCAGTGCGAGGCCCGCGCCGTCCAGCGCGATGTGCCCGTAGACGTAGGGCACTTCGATGTCGAGGCCGCGGGCCTTGATGTTGACGATGCAGTACGTGGTGAGGGTGCCTGCGGGGCCGACCTCGACCCGGTCGGTCGTCGCGACCCCGCAGGTGGGGCAGGCGCCGCGCGGCGGTACGTAGACCTTGGCGCAGGAGGGGCAGCGCTCGCCGACCGTCTTCCGTTCGGCGAGCGCGTTGATGTAGTCGCTCTGCGCGCGGCCGGGACTGTAGACGTAGTCGAGGCGTGCGGGGGCGGTGATGCCGGTGACCGCGTCGTCGAACAGTCCGCTGTGCGCGGTCGCGGGGGCGCTCCCGGCAGCGGTCCCGCTCTCGCTCCCGTACGGCTCGAAGCAGGCGATGTCCGTGATGGCCCCGGTGCGCTCGGCGGCCCAGCGGATGCGGACGCGCTGCCCGGAGTGCACGGTGTCGGGTCCTGGGGCGTCGAGCACATGGAGCAGGGCGGTGTCGGCTCCGTCGAGTTTCACCAGGACCCAGGCGAACGGTGTCGTGAGCGGCTGGCCGCGGCGCGGGGACGCCTCCCAGGCCCAGGTGGTGACGGTGCCGGTGGGGGCGACCTCGACCAGGTCGCGTATCTCGTCGGCGGTGACGGGGTCGTACTCGACCGGTGGGACGAGGACCGTGCCGTCGCCCGTCCGCACTCCCAGTACGGTGCGCTCGCGCAGCCCGGTGAGGAAGGCGCTCTGCACGGGTCCGAGGGAACGGGTGAAGGGGAATTCGACGACGAGGGGGGCGCGGAGCACCTCCGGTGAGGGAGCGGCTGTCATGGGTGGGCTCCAAATTCTCCGCTGCGGGCGGGGGCTCGTCCGGCGGGTGCCGGAGCGTCGGAAGGGAAACCTGTGCCGGCCCCGGGCCGGCGCGGGATACGGCGCGCGGTCAGGCCCTGCGGTAGACGGGTGGCCGCTTCTCGGCGAAGGCGCGTGACCCCTCCTTCGCGTCCGCGGTGTCGAACACGGGCCAGCCACGGGCCAGTTCGGCCTTCAGCCCCTCGGCCTCGGTCAGTTCGGCCGTCTCGTAGACCGAGGCCTTGACGGCCTCGACGGCGAGCGGCCCGCAGGCGTTGATCTGGGCGGCGATCTCCAGGGCCTTCTCCAGCGCGGTTCCGTCGGGCACCACATGGCCGATGAGGCCGATGGCGGCAGCTTCGGCCGCGGTGTACGGGCGGCCGGTGAGCAGCATCTCCAGTGCGTGGGTGCGGGGGATCTGCCGCTGCAGGCGCACCGTGGAGCCTCCGATGGGGAACAGCCCGCGTCTGACCTCGAAGAGGCCGAAGGTGGCGCTCTCGGCTCCGACCCGGATGTCGGTGCCCTGGAGGATCTCGGTGCCTCCGGCGACGCAGTACCCCTCGACCGCCGCGATCACCGGTTTGCGGGGCCGGTGGTGGCGCAGCATCGCCTTCCAGTGCAGATCGGGGTCGTCCTTGAGCCGGTCGCGGTACTGCTCGCCGTCCATCCCGGCGCCGGCCAGGGCCTTCAGGTCCATGCCGGCGCAGAAGGCGCCGCCCGCTCCGGTGAGCACCACCGAGCGGACCTCGTCGTCCTCGTCGGCCGCCAGCCAGCCGTCGTAGAGCCCGACCAGCATCGGCAGCGAGAGTGCGTTCTTGGCCTCCGGCCTGTTCAGTGTGAGCACCAGCGTGGCGCCTTCACGCCGCACGGTGAGGTGTTCCGTACCACCCATGTCCGTCCTCCCGTCTCAAGGCCTGGGCGCCCTCTGGGGATCTGAGCCGGATCGGCGAGCGGCGCGTAGACAGGTTGCAGGAGGCGGGGTCGCAGTTCAATAGTTTTCTGACACTCAGTCAGATTTCTTCGCGGGAGCCCTTCCCACTTTCCGTACGCGGCGCTGTAATGACGCCGGGTCACTGGACGCCGGCGTCAGGAGATGTGGTGGAGTACAACCTTGCCGACCTGTTCGAGTCCGTCGTCGACGCGGTTCCGGACCGCGAGGCGCTCGTGTTCATCGACCATCCCGGTACGGGAGCGGAGCGCAGGCTCACGTACGCCGCGCTGGACACGGCGGCCAACCGCATCGCGCACCATCTGACCGACAGCGGCATCCGCCCGGGCGAGCACCTGGGGCTGCACCTCTACAACGGGGTGGAGTATCTGCAGACCGTGCTGGCCTGCCTCAAGGCGCGCATTGTGCCGGTCAATGTCAACTACCGCTATGTGGAAGAGGAGTTGGTCTACCTCTATCGGGACGCGGACCTGGCGGCACTGGTCTTCGACGGCGAGTTCACCGAACGGGTCGCGGCGGCGCTGCCGAAGACGGAGAAGCTGCGCCACCTGATACGGGTCGGCGAACCTCCGGAGGGCGCACCGGAGCCCGGCGTACGACCGGTTCCGTACGCCGGGGCGGAGGCCGCCGGTTCACCGGAGCGAGGTTTCGGACCCAGGTCCGCCGACGACCAGTTCATCATCTACACCGGCGGCACCACCGGAATGCCGAAGGGCGTGATGTGGCGCGCGGAGGACCTGTTCTTCTCCGGCCTCGGCGGCGGCGCCCCGACGGGCGAGCCGGTCAGTACACCGGAGGAGCTGGCCGAGCGGGTGGCCGCGGGCGGCGACGGGATCACCTTCTTCCCCACTCCCCCGCTGATGCACGGCACGTCCACCCTGACCGCCTTCATCGCCTTCAACTTCGGCCAGCGGGTCGTGATCCACCGGAAGTTCGCTCCGGATGAGGTGCTCCGCACCATCGAGAAGGAGAAGGTCACCAGTGTGTCGCTGGTCGGCGACGCGATGCTGCGACCGCTGATCGACGCGCTCAGCGGGCCGCTCAGCGGCACCGACTGCTCCTCGCTGTTCAGCGTCTCCAGCTCCGGCGCCATCATGTCGGACACGGTGCGCGCGCAGTTCCAGGAGCTGGTGCCGACGGCGATGCTGCTGAACAACTTCGGCTCGTCGGAGTCCGGGTTCAATGGCACCGCGACCCCCGACTCCGGCCCCGACAAGGGGTTCAGGCTCCGGATGAACTCCCGTACGGCCGTGGTCGATCCGGTCACGTACCGGCAGGTGGCCGTCGGCCAGGTGGGCCGGATCGCGCAGCGCGGGCACGTCCCGCTCGGCTACTACAACGACCCGGAGAAGACGGCCGAGACCTTCTTCCAGAACGACGGCGAGCGATGGGTGCTGCTCGGCGACATGGCGACCGTCGACGAGGAGGGCATCGTCACCGTCCTGGGACGCGGCTCGCAGTGCATCAACACCGGTGGCGAGAAGGTGTATCCGGAAGAGGTGGAGCAGGCGCTCAAGTCCCACCCCGACGTGTACGACGCCCTGGTCGCCGGGGTGCCGGACGCCCGGTGGGGCAACCATGTGGCGGCCGTGGTGCAGGTACGCCCCGGGGCCGACGATCTCAGCCTGGACGACATCCAGGCGCACTGCCGCAGCAGGATCGCCGGGTACAAGGTGCCCAGGCAGTTGGTGATAGCGCCGGAGATCCAGCGCTCGCCGAGCGGCAAGGCCGACTACCGCTGGGCACGCGGGGTGGCGGTCGCCGCCGACTGAACCGTGCCGGGGCGCCCGGACGGGCCGGGCCCGGCTGCCCCGCGGAAGGCGGGGCGGAAGGTGGCGTGGTGGACGGTCCCGTGCGCTGCCCGCGCCGGTCATCGCGCGGCCGTCGCCGGGTGCGGTCTCGTGGCGGGTCAGGAGCCCCGGTGACCGGGGCTCCGGCTCTCCTCGTCCGCCGGGGACGGTGACGCCCACGGCGGACGGGGGTCAGGCCCCGGCTCCCTGCGCCGCGAGTGCCTCCGCCCACGGCGTGCGGGCGGCGACCAGAGGACGCAGGGCGCGCAGCGGACGGATCATGGACACGCCCACCGCACCGCAGACCTGCCCCGCACGGGCGAAGAGCGCGGCGAACCTGCGCTCGGCGAGGCTCCCTTCGACGATCTGCACCAGGTCGGCGCCCCGGGTCCTGCCGTAGATCTGGACCTTGAGGCCGTACTGGTCCGACCAGACGTAGGGCACGGTGGTGAAGGGGGTGGCCGCCTCTCCGGCGAGGATGTTGCGGGCGACCGCGAGGCCCTGTTCGGACGCGTTGGTGCGGTGCTCGATCCGCAGCCGGTCGCCGGTCACCGGGTCGGGCCAGGACGCCACGTCCCCGGCCGCCCAGATGTGCTCGGCCGCACGGAGGGTGGCATCGCACTCGACGCCGTCGCCGAGCCGGAGTCCGCTGCCCGCGAGCCATTCGGTGTTGGGCCGCGCCCCGATGCCGACGAGCACGGCGTCCGCCGGGAGGGTACGGCCGTCGGAGAGGCGTACGCCCGTCGCACGGCCGCTTTCGGTGACGACGCTCTCGACGAGGGCCCCGGTCACGGTCCGTACGCCGTGTTCGCGGTGCAGGTCCGTCAGCATCGTCCCGATGCCGTGGCCGACCGCGTCGGCGAGCGGCACCGCCCCGTCGGTCACCAGCGTGACCTCGCAGCCGGCTTCCCGGGCGACGGCGGCCGCCTCGGCGCCGATGAAACCACCGCCGACGATCACCAGATGGGGACGGGCGGCCAGGGACTCGCGCAGGGCGGTCGCGTCGTCCAGCGTGCGCAGGACGTGGACGCCCGCGACACCCTCCGTGCCCGGCAGCACCCGGGGCCGGACTCCGGTCGCGACGACGAGCGCGTCGTAGCCGATGGCGCCGCCCTGGGCGGTGCGGATCTCCCGGGCGACCGGGTCGAGGGCCTGCGCCCGGGTGCCGGGACGCAGTTCGATGTCCAGGTCGGCCAGCGCCGCGGCGCTCCGCAGCAGGACCCGGTCGGCGTCCCACTCACCGGCGAGCAGCTGTTTGGAGAGCGGCGGGCGGTCGTACGGAAGGTGGTCCTCCTCGCCCACGAGCACGAGTTCGCCGTCGTAACCGGAGCGGCGCAGCCCTTCTGCCGTGGCGAGGCCCGCGGCGGAGGCGCCGACGACCACGACCCGGCGCGGACCGCTCACGCGAGGCTCCCGCGCAGTTCGGCGCCGCGGCGCCCGCCCTCTTCTTCGGTGGTGATGCGCATGGCCGCTCCGATGGTCACGGTGCCCGGCGGCGCGCCGTACACCACGGTGAAGTGAACGTCCGAAAATTTACACCCGTTTACTTATCCCGCCAATCCCACCCCGCTCACCCGTGCGGTAGTTGACGCTTCGCCATTGCGACCGAGGATTTTACTTGGCGGATGAGCGCAGTAGTTGGCGGATCTTGCTTCCGTAACGCGGCGTGGTGGTCAGTTCTGGCTTAGCCCCGCCGGCGCGGTCGCTCGGGTGCATTACCTGACGTGCGGTGGGGCGTTGGTCAGAACAGACGAACAGCCGCGGGTGCTTCGGTCTCGGTCGATGATCACTCGCGTCGTGTACACCACAGTGGAGGAGAGTCCCATGGCCGATCTGCAGAACTTCCCGGGCGTCTACGTCGATGAGGTGTACAGCCTCAGCCTGTCCGTCCAGGCCGGGCAGACGGCGGTGACGGCGTTCGTCGGTGACTTCCCCGGCCTGCCCGCGGGCGGGACGCGGGTGAACAGCTGGCCGGACTTCACCAAGCTGGCCGACGCGGACGGCAACGGGGACATCCACAAGGCACTGGGCCCTGCTCTCAAGAGCTTCTTCCAGAACGGCGGCCTGTACTGCCATCTGGTCAGCACCGCAGGATCCTCCCTCACCAAGGCCCTGGAGGCGGTGACCGCGCTCGGTGACGTGACGATCGTGGCCGCCCCCGGACTGTGGGACCAGGGCTCACAGACAGCCGGGGAGTGGGCCCGCGCGCTCGCCGGCTGGGCCGCACAGAACAAGGCGATGGCCATCCTCCACACCGACCGCGACCACACCCCAGAGCAGGCCGCCACGGCCGTCGACGCCTGGGGCCTGGACGAGAAGGCGCGACGCTACGCGGCGGTGTACTTCCCCTGGCTCAAGCCGGGCGGCGAGGCCGAGCCGGTCGCACCCAGCGGGGCGGTCGCGGGCGCCTGGTGCGCGCTCGACCGCGAGCGCGGTGTATGGAAGGCCCCCGCCAACATCGCCCTGCGCGGCACCGTCGGCCCGCTCCAGAAGGCCACTGACACCGAGCAGGCCGCCCACCCCAACCTCAACTTCATCCGCACCTTTCCCGAGCGGGGGACGCTGATCTGGGGCGCACGAACCCTGTCCGCCACCGACGACTGGCGCTACATCCCCGTCCGCCGCCTCTTCAACACCGTCGAGCGTGACGTCCAGAACGCGCTGCGCGTCGCGGTGTTCGAGCCGAACACCCCGCCCACCTGGACGCAGGTGCACGCCGCTGTCGACACCTACCTGCACGCCCTGTGGAGGCAGGGCGCCCTCCAGGGCAACAATGGGAAGGAGGCGTACTTCGTCCAGGTCGGCCAGGGCGTCACGATGACCGGGGACGACATCGCGGCGGGCCGGCTCATCGTCAAGGTCGGCCTCGCCGCCCTGCGGCCCGCCGAATTCATCATCCTGACGCTCACTTTGGAGATGAACCCGGCCTGACCAGCCCCGCCGAACCTTGGGGCTGCCACAGGAAGCACACGGTGGCAGCCCCAGGGAGTCACACAGGACTGCGAACAACCCGAACACGCAGATCTGGTGGCGGGCCCCCGAGAGCCGGGCATGGTCTCCCAGATGCTCCACGGAGCGTCGGGCAGGGCGGCCGTCTGCAGGTGCTCGTTGCAGCCGAAGCTGCAGCGGAAGGTGTCCTCCCCCTGTGCCACGTCCACGGCGCTTCCGATCCGCATGGGTGTGGCCCGCCGAACCCCTTCACCGCTGGAAACGCCGTCGACTCAGCAGTCCGGCACAGCCGGGCTGTGGCATTCAGCCTGGACAGGTGCGATTTCAGCCGATCAGGGCAGTGCGGCGGGATGGTGCGGCCTCGCCTCGGTGTCCGCTGCAGCGTCGAAGCGATCTTGATGTTCCCGGCCCCGGCCGCCTACGAGAGGAACTGACATGCCTGTACCAGGACGGTACCCATCATCGAGTTCTACGGAAAGCGCGGCGAGAACGACAGGAAGGGCCAGCCGAGCCTGACGGAAGGACTGCACAGTCTTAAGGACACGGACGTCCCCGACGATGCCGTCTACGCCTTCGCGGTGAAGAACCCGCAGCCCGGCTACACCATCACCTTCTTCGATGACGCCGAGGGCTCCGAGGATGCGGTGTCGGCCTCCTACAAGCTGAAAAGCCCGTTTCCCAATGACCCGACGATGCGGATGACCGTCGACGCCGGCTGCCAAGTTTCCCCCGGCAACGAGATCGTGCCCGGCGTTCACGCGAACGGCCACAGCAGCTTGCCCGAGCTGAATAGCGTGAACCGGGTCGATTAATCAAGCTGGCTGCTGTGCTTTTGCCCCGTCCTTTCCACGGAGGACGGGGCACAGCCGTACCCCCGCAGGTGACTGAGATCCGGCCTCTGCAGTCCCCACCCGGCACAAGACGCTGACACCCCCGGTGACAGAACCACTGACGTTCTCGCAGCAGACGACAGCACTCACGTTCTGAGCCGGTGACGGCATGATCCGCCAACTATCACCCTCCAAGATTCGCCAACTAGTTTTCTCCGCACCGCCCTGACCTGCGCCGGAGCGAGGGTGATCCGCCACCTATAGGTCTCGGTCACAGCCATCCGCGGACGCCCCCTGTGTCAGGCTTGGCGCATGCCCAGACACTCCGAGCCGCGGTCGACGGCCGTGCCACCGAGCTCCGGACAGCGGCCACGCAACGCCCGCGGCGAGGGCGAGAGGCTGCGCACGGAGATCATCGAGGCGATGGTGCGGCTCATCGGCGATCAGCAGCGGATGCGCCCGGTGCCGCTGTCGCTGCGGGAGGTGGCGCGGGAGGCGGGCATCACCGCGCCCGCCATCTACCGCCACTTCGCGGGCAAGGACGAACTCACGCGGGCCGCACTCGGCCACCTCTTCGGGGAGCTGCTGGCGTGCCTGGACAGCGCGGACGGAGCGGTGGCCGCACTCTCCCCGGCCGCGCGGCTGGCGGCGCTGGCGCACGCGTACGCCCGGTTCGCCGAGGAGAACCCGACGAGCTTCCGGGTGATGTTCAACGGCGCGGGCCCGCAGGACGAGGGACCGGCCGAGGTCGCGGCCCGCTGGCGCACGGCGGTCGGCCGGCTCGCGGACACGGGCATCCGGCTCGCCCAGTCCCCGGAGGCGGCCGCCGTATCGGTGTGGTCGTCGGTGCACGGCAGGCTGCTCCTGGACCGTCCGGCGGGCGGCGTCTGGCGGCTGGGCGACGTCCACGCCTTCATCGACGACCTCACCCGGTCGCTGTCGGCGGGCGCGTTCCCGGACCGGTGACCGCGGAAGCCCTGCGGACGCCCGGGAGCGGGGCGGCTCTCCCCCATCCGTGGTGCACAGCTCTTGACGGTCCGGCCCTCTCCTGAATTACTGATCGCACACAGGTCGACCGAATGATCGGTCGGCTGGTTGACCGGCCGGGACGGGAGTGACCACATGACAGCCCTGCTGGACGCGGCGGAGCGGCTCAGCCGCGACGAGCTCGAAGCCCTTCAGACGGAGCGGCTGCGCGCGACGCTCCGGCACGCGTACGAGAACGTGCCGTTCTACCGCGAGTCCTTCGACAAGGCCGGGCTGCGTCCCGAGGACTGCCGCACCCTCACCGATCTGGCCCGCTTCCCGTTCACCGTCAAGGCCGATCTGCGCGACCAGTACCCGTTCGGGATGTTCGCCGTGCCGCAGTCCGACGTACGCCGCATCCACGCGTCCAGCGGCACGACGGGCCGCCCCACCGTCGTCGGCTACACCGAACGCGACCTGTCCACCTGGGCCGACGTGGTGGCCCGGTCCATCCGCGCGGCGGGTGGCCGGCCCGGCGACAAAGTCCATGTGGCGTACGGATACGGGCTGTTCACCGGCGGCCTCGGAGCCCACTACGGCGCCGAACGCCTCGGCTGCACGGTGATCCCCGCGTCCGGAGGGATGACAGCCCGGCAGGTGCAGCTGATCCAGGACTTCCGCCCCGAGATCATCATGGTGACACCGACCTACATGCTCACACTCCTGGACGAGTTCGAGCGCAGGGGCATCGACCCCAGGTCCACTTCCCTGCGGGTCGGGATCTTCGGCGCCGAACCGTGGACCGAGGAGATGCGGCGCGAGATCGAGGAACGCTTCGCGATCGACGCCGTCGACATCTACGGGCTCTCCGAGGTCATGGGGCCCGGCGTGGCGCAGGAGTGCGTGGAGACCAAGGACGGCCTCCACATCTGGGAGGACCACTTCTACCCCGAAGTGGTCGACCCGCTCACGGGTGAGGTCCTGCCGGACGGCGAGCGGGGGGAGCTGGTCTTCACCTCGCTCACCAAGGAGGCCATGCCGGTGATCCGCTACCGGAGCAGGGATCTGACCCGGCTGCTGCCCGGCACCGCCAGGGTGTTCCGGCGGATGGAGCGGATCAACGGACGCAGCGACGACCTGGTCATCGTGCGCGGCGTGAACCTCTTCCCCACCCAGGTCGAGGAGATCGTGCTGCGCACCCCCGGTCTCGCCCCGCACTTCCAGCTGCGGCTCACCCGGGAAGGCCGGATGGACGCCCTGACGGTACAGGCGGAGGCCAGGCCGGACGCCTCCCCGGAGGTACGGGACACCGCGGCCCGGTCGGTCGCGGCAGGCATCAAGGACTCCATCGGAATCACGGCCGCCGTCGAGATCGTCGACCCCGAAACCCTCGAACGCTCGGTGGGCAAGTTCAAGCGGATCGTGGACCTGCGAAACGGTCCCGCAGCTCGCGCTTGAGGATCTTCCCGCTGGCGTTGCGCGGCAGGGAGTCCACGAACAGGACCCGCTTCGGGGCCTTGAAGTGCGGGAGCACCTCGCGGCCGTGGGCGAGCAGTTCAGCCTCGGTGACCTCGGCGCACACGACGACCACTGCCGTGACCGCCTCGATCCAGCGGTCGTCGGGCAGTCCGACGACCGCAGCCTCGGCGACGCCGGGGTGAGTGTAGAGCGCGTCCTCGACCTGGCGTGAAGCGACCAGCACACCACCGGAGTTGATGACGTCCTTCACCCGGTCGACCACCGTGAAGTACCCCTGGTCGTCGCGGACCGCGAGGTCGCCGGAGTGGAACCAGCCGTCGCGGAAGGCTTCCGCGGTCTCTTCCGGCTTGCCCCAGTAGCCCTCACACAACTGCGGTGAACGGTAGACGACTTCGCCCGCGATGCCGTCGGGGACCTCGTCGCCGTTCTCGTCGACGACCGCGGCCTCCACGAAGAGAACGGGCCTGCCGCAGGAGTCCATCCGCCCCTCGTGCTCACCCGGCCCCAGGACCATGGCGAGCGGGCCGATCTCGCTCTGGCCGAAGCAGTTGTGGAAGGCCAGACCGGGCAACCGCTCCCGGAGCCGTTCCAGCACGGGCACCGGCATGATCGACGCTCCGTAGAACGCCTTGCGGAGTCCGCTCAGATCACGGGTGGCGAAATCGGGGTGGCGGGAGAAGCCGATCCACACGGTGGGCGGCGCGAAGAGGGTGTCCGCGAGCCCCGCTTCGACCAGCCGGAACACCTCGGCCGCGTCCGGAGCGTCCAGGATGGTGTTCTCGGCGCCCACCGCCAGGTACGGCAGCAGGAAGACATGCAGCTGGGCCGAGTGGTAAAGGGGCAGCGAGTGCAGCGGCCGGTCCGTCTCCTGGAGGCCGAGGGCGGTGATGGCACTGACGTACTCATGGATGAGCGCCCGGTGCGTCATCATCGCGCCCTTGGCCAGTGCGGTGGTGCCCGAGGTGTAGAGCAGCTGCACCAGGTCCTCGGAGCCGGGCGGGCGTTCGGGGGTGAAGGGCCGGGGAGTGCCGAGCGCGGTCAGCAGCGAGTCGTCGTCCCCGCGCAGCAGGCGCACCGGGAACCCGTCCGGAACGGCGTCGGCGAGGCCGTGGTCGGCGAGCACCAGCGCGCTGCCCGACTGGCCCAGGATGTAGGCCAGTTCGTCACCGGCGAGGTTCTGGTTCACCGGGACATGGATCAGTCCGGCCCGGGCACAGGCGAGGAAGCCGATGAGGTAGACGTCGGAGTTGTCGCCGTAGGAAGCGACCCGGTCGCCGGCCCGCAGACCGTGCCCGGTCAGGACGGCGGCCGCCGTGGTGACCGCCTCGTCGAGCGCGGCGTAGGTCCAGGCGCGGTCCCCGTACCGCACCGCGGTGCGCCCCGGCACCCGCCGCGCACTGCGGCGCAGGATTCCGTCGACGGTGTCGGCGCGTACACCCGCTGTGGCGTGGTCCTGTGTCATGGCGTGATCCTGCGGTTCGCCGGGGGCCTGGTCAAGGGCGGCGTACCGGACGGGTGGAACCGGCGGGAGACAGCACGAGCCGGTCCGGCGGCACCCCGGGCTCAGGGACTGACGGCCAGGAACACGAAGGCAGCGAAGATCGCCAGGTGGATGCCGCCCTGCATCAGGGTCGCCCGGCCGGGGACGATCGTCAGGGCGCCGACCACCACGGTCAGCGCGAGCAGCACCATATGGGTGGCTCCGAGCCCGAGCAGCAGTGGTCCGCTGAGCCAGACCGAGGCCAGCGCGATGGCCGGGATCGTCAGACCGATGCTCGCCATGGCCGAGCCGAGCCCCAGATTGAGACTGGTCTGGATGCGGTCGCGGCGCGCCGCCCGTACCGCGGCGAGCGTCTCGGGAAGCAGCACGAGCAGCGCGATCACCACGCCGACGACCGCATGCGGCAGCCCGGCCGACGCGACGCCCGACTCCAGGGCCGGCGAGATGGCCTTGGCGTTGCCGACCACGGCGATCAGCGCGACCAGCAGCAGCCCGAGGCTGAACAGGGCGGCCCGCCGGCCGGGCGGCGGTGCGTGGCCCTCCTCGTCCTGGATCTCGCCCTCCTGGGTGACCGGCAGGAAGTAGTCCCGGTGACGCACCGTCTGGACGGCGACGAAGAGGCCGTACAGACAGAGTGAGGCGATGGCCGCGAAGGCCAGCTGCGGGCCGCTGAACTCCGGCCCCGGCGTCTTGGTGAACCTCGGCAGGACCATGGTGAGGGTCGCCAGCGCGGCCACCGCGGACAGGGCGGTGCCCGATCCCTCGGCATTGAAGACGGCGACCCCTCGGCGTACCGCGCCGACCAGCAGGGAGAGGCCCACGATCCCGTTGCAGGTGATCATCACCGCGGCGAAGACGGTGTCCCGCGCCAGGGAGGAGTACTTGGAGCCGCCGTCGGCCATCAGGGTGACGATGAGCGCCACCTCGATGACGGTGACGGCGACCGCCAGCACCAGCGAGCCGAAGGGCTCCCCCACCCGGTGGGCGATCACCTCGGCGTGGTGCACGGCGGCCAGTACCGCTCCGGCCAGGCAGAGCGCCACCAGAACTACGGCGAGGACCGGCAGATCGCGGCCCCAGCTGAAGATCAGGGCCACGACAGCGACCACAGGGACCACGGTGGTCCACTGTGCCGCCAGGACCCGGCTCGGCGCTCTCATGGGGCCACGCTGACAGAGATGATCAGCGACTGCCCGGTGGGCGCGCCCGGACCCGGGGCCTCACGTTCGGGTCAGGTGCCGGGCGGCAGGCTCCGCGCCGAGGCGCACAGGCTCCGTGCGGCGAGGTCAGAGGGCGCGCTCGTGTCCCTCCCAGTACGGTTCGCGCAGCCGGCGCTTGTAGAGCTTGCCGTTGGGGTCGCGGGGCATCGTCTCGATGAAGTCGACGGTCCTGGGGCGTTTGTACCCGGCGAGCCGGGCCTCGCAGTGCGCGAGGATCTCGGCGGCGAGCGCCTCGCCGGGCTCGGCGCCCTCGGCCGGTTCGATGACGGCCTTGACCTGCTCGCCCCAGTCGGCGTGGGGGATGCCGAAGGCGGCGGCGTCGGCGACCGCCGGGTGGGTGAGCAGCGCGGACTCGATCTCGGCCGGGTAGATGTTGACCCCGCCTGAGATGATCATGTCGATCTTGCGGTCGCGGAGGAAGAGGTAGCCGTCCTCGTCGAGGAGGCCCAGGTCGCCGACGGTGAAGAAGTCACCGATGCGGTTCTTCGCCGTCTTGGCATCGTCCTTGTGGTAGCTGAAGCCGCCGGTGGACATCTTCATGTACACGGTGCCGAGTTCGCCGGGCGGCAGCCGGTTGCCGTCGTCGTCGTGGACGGCGAGTTCGCTGATGGGCCAGGCCTTCCCGACGGTGCCCGGCTTCTTCAGCCAGTCCTCGGCGGTGGCGAAGGCGCCGCCGCCCTCGCTGGCCGCGTAGTACTCCTCGACGCAGTGGCCCCACCACTCGATCATCGCCCGCTTGACGTGGTCGGGGCAGGGCGCGGCGCCGTGGATGGCGTGGCGCATCGACGTCACGTCGTACCGCTCCTTGACCTCGTCGGGCAGGGCGAGGAGGCGGTGGAACTGGGTCGGGACCATGTGGGTGTGGGTGCACCGGTGCGCGTCGATGACGCGCAGCATCGACTCGGGCGTCCACTTGTCCATCAGGACCAGCGGGTGGCCGATGTGCAGGGCCGCGCCGGCGAACTGGAGCACGGCCGTGTGGTAGAGCGGCGAGCACACGAGATGCACGTTGCCCTCGAAGGGCCTGATCCCGAAGATTCCGAGGAACCCGCCGAGGTAGGTCTCCTCCGGCAGCTTGCCCGGCAGCGGGCGGCGGATACCGCGGGGCCGCCCTGTGGTGCCCGAGGTGTAGTTCATCACCCAGCCGAGGGTGCGGCCCTCGGGTACGGATCCGGGCTGCCCGCCGGGGAGTTGGGCGTACGGACGGAAGCCCGGTATGGCGCCGACCGCGTACCGGTGGGTGGCGGGGAGCCCGGCCTCGTCGGCCGCCGCCGCGGCCGCTTCGGCGAACCGCTCGTGCGCGATGAGGACCTTGGCCCCGGAGTCGGAGACGATCCAGGCGATCTCCGGTCCGACGAAGTGGTGGTTGACCGGCACCAGATAGAGACCGGCCTGGGAGGCTGCGAGATACGCGGTGAGGAACTCGACGCCGTTCGGCAGGACGACCGCGAAGGCGTCCCCGCGCTCCAGACCCGCGTCCCGCAGTCCGTGCACCAGCTGGTTGACGGCCGTGTGCAGCCGTCCGGCGCTCCACTCCTCGCCGTCGGGTGCGATCACGACCGTGCGGCCGGGGTCCGCGGTGGCCTGGGCCCAGAAGCCGTTGGGGGTCTGGCTGTCCGTCGCTGCCATCAGTGACTCCGTCCTGCGATGCGGTTGATCCGGTCGACGGCCCGCTCGAAACCGCGGGTCAGCTCGTCGAAGACCTCCTGGACGCCGCGTTCGGAGTTCATGCGGCCGACGATCTGGCCCACCGGGGTGCCGAGCAGCGGGGCGATCTCGTACTTCTGGATCCGGGAGACCGCGTCGGCGACGAGCAGACCCTGGAGCGGCATGGGGAGGGTGGCCGGTCCTGCGGGGTCGTCCCAGGCGTCGGTCCATTCGGTACGGAGCTGACGGGCGGGTTTGCCGGTGAGGGCGCGGGAGCGCACGGTGTCGCCGGAGCCCGCTTCGATGAGCTTCCGGGTGAGGGCGCGGGAGTGCATCTCGGCCTCGGTGGTGGTGAGCCAGAGCGAGCCGAGCCAGACGCCCTGGGCGCCGAGTGCGATGCCCGCGGCGATCTGCTCCCCGCTGCCGATCCCGCCGGCGGCCAGCACCGGCAGCGGGGACACGGCGTCGACCACGTCGGGGGTGAGCACCATGGAGGCGATGTCGCCGGTGTGGCCGCCCGCCTCGTACCCCTGGGCGACGACGATGTCGATGCCGGCGTCGGCGTGGCGCCGGGCGTGCTTGGCGCTGCCGGCCAGTGCCGCGACCAGGACACCGTGGCGGTGGGCGCGCTCGATGACGTCGGCGGGCGGTGAGCCGAGGGCGTTGGCGAGCAGTTTGATCGGATAGTCGAAGGCGACGTCGAGCTGGTTTCGGGCGACCTGCTCCATCCACCCGGTGATCCGCCAGCCGGAGGGCTCGCCCTCGGGGAGCTCGGGGACCCCGTGTTTGGCGAGGGTCTCCTCGACGAACCGGCGGTGCCCCTCCGGGATCATCGCCTCGACCTCGGCCTCCGTCACCCCCTCCACCTTTTTCGCGGGCATGACGACATCGAGGCCGTACGGCAGTCCGCCGGTGTGGTCCTGCATCCAGTCGAGATCACGCGCCAGTTCGTCGGGGGCGGTGTAGCGGACCGCTCCGAGTACCCCGAATCCGCCGGCCCGGGTGATGGCGGCGGCCACGGCGGGAAAGGGCGTGAAGCCGAAGATTGCGTGCTCGATCCCCAGTTTCTTGCTCAGCTCCGTCTCCATGGGGCGCAGGATGCCCCAGCGGAGCAGCCGAGGGAAGAGCTTTTCTGATGCTGTGTCAGATTCTTTGGAGCGCCGGGGACACGCGGCACGAGGGTTGACACCCCCGGACCGATGGCAGAAAGTTTCCGCAGTCGATCGAGCCCCGAAAGATACTTTCAAGGAGTGCTGGGATGAGCGGCAACGCTGCGGGCGGGGAGATCAGCAGGCGCCGGCTGGGCGGCGGGATGCTGGCCCTGGGAGGGGCGCTCGCGCTGGCCTCCCTCCCGCTGGGTCCGGCAGCCGCAGCCGCTGGACGGGCTGCGGGTCCGGGGTCCGGCTCGGCGGGCTCCGGCGCTGCGGGGCCCGGCTCCCGGTCCGGGCGTACGGTGCTCCGCCGCGGCACCCCCGAGCAGGCCGGACTGCTCCCCGGCCAACTGCGCCAACTGGTCGGTGACGCCAGGGCGTTCCTCGGCCCCTCCCCCACCCATCCGTGGTACGCGAGCGCCGTACTGCTCGCCGGGCGCGGCGGCACGGTGGCACTTCACGAGCCGATCGGGCAGGCGGTGCGCTATTCGGCGTACGACGAGAAGTCCGACACAGGTGTGGAGTTCCCCCCGGACCAGCAGATCGCGGCGGACCGGGACACCCTCTACGACCTGGCCTCCGTCTCCAAGCTCTTCACGTCCCTCGTCGCGGTGCAGCAGATCGAACGGGGCGCACTGGAGCCGGCCGCGAAGGTCGCCTCGTACCTCCCCGGGTTCGGCGCGGCCGGCAAGGCGGACATGACGGTACGCCAGCTGCTCACGCACACCTCCGGTTTCCGCGCGACGCTGGCGCTGTACAAGGAGCCGACGCGGGAGGGGAAGCTGCGGATGCTGTGGAACGAGGCGCCGATCAACGCCCCCGGCACCGCGTACCTCTACTCCGACCTCAATCTCATCTCGATGCAGCTGGTCCTGGAGAGGATCACCGGGCGCACGCTGGACGTGCTGGTCCGTGAAGGGATCACCGCTCCGCTCGGGATGCACCGCACGCGCTACAACCCGCCCGCATCCTGGAAGCCGGAGATCGCGGCCACCGAGGATGCCAGACCACCCTGGTCGGGCCTCGACCGCGGGCTGGTCTGGGGCGAGGTGCACGACGAGAACGCCTACAGTTTCGGCGGCGTGGCCGGTCACGCCGGAGTCTTCTCCTGCGCCTGGGATCTGGCGGTCCTGGCCCGCACCCTGCTGAACGGCGGCGCGTACGGGCGGGCCCGCATCCTGCGGCCCGACTCCGTCGACCTGCTGTTCACCGACTTCAACACCGCGTTCCCCGGGGACAATCACGGCCTGGGCTTCGAGCTCTACCAGCACTGGTACATGGGCGCGATGGCCACTCCGCGCACCGCGGGCCACACCGGGTTCACCGGTACCAGCCTGGTGCTCGACCCGTCCACCGACTCCTTCCTGATCATGCTGGGCAACTCGGTCCATCCGGTGCGCAACTGGCGTACGGGGAGCGCTCCCCGGGTCCAGGCGGGCAACAGCCTGGCGCGGGCGGTGCCGGTGCGGCCCGCGCACGGGCACACGGCCTGGTTCTCCGGTATGGCGAGCTCGGCGACGGCCACCCTGACCCTGCCCGTGGTCGTCCCGGCGTCCGGGCGGGCGCGTCTCGGCGCCTCGGTGTGGTGGGACAGCGAGCCGCACGCCGATGTCCTGTTCCTGGAGGCCTCGGTGGACGCGGGTGCGGCCTGGCATCCAGTGCCCTTCTCCACCACCGTCGGGGGTCAGGCGGCCGAGGCCCGTCCGGCGGGCTCGGTGGACGGCTGGTCGGGGCGCGTCTGGCACCGGCTGGACGCGGATCTGACGGCGTGGCGCGGCAGGGAAGTCCGGCTGCGCTGGCGCTACACGACCGATCAGCTGTACGTGGGCCGCGGGGCGTACGTCACCGGCATCGTGGTGGGCGACGGCCGCCGTACGGTCTTCGACGAGACCCGGGCGGCCGACGCGGCCCGGATCGAGGCGGCCGGCTGGGTACGTTCCGAGGACTGATCCGGTGGGTGACACCTGGTCAAGGGCGTTCAGCGCGGCCGGTCCTCCCTGGCAGCGAGATCCATGTCACATACAGGGATTCGCATCTCCCTGCAACTGACCCCACTGCCACGGCGTGGTAAAAGGGCGAAGATCACTTACTCACGATGCCAGGGGCCCCACACTCATGACAACACAGCTGAACCGACTCCCGCGCCGGATGGCTGCCCTCCTCGCCGTCACCGCGCTCAGCCTGGGCGCCGCCGCCTGTTCGTCCTCGTCCGACGACAAGGCGTCGGATGCCAAGGACTCCTCATCGGCCTCCTCTTCCGACAGCGCCACCTCGGGCAAGAGCGCGGCCGGCGACGGCTCGGACAGCTCCAGCAGCTCGGCCTCCGGCAGTTCGGGCGCCGGCGCCTCCGCGGTCAACGGCGGTACGAAGGCGTCGAACAGCTCCTCCTCCACCGGCGGCAAGGCCGCGGCGGCGGGTGCTTCCGCGTCGTCGCGCTGCCGGACGGCCGGTCTGAAGGCGGCCTTCGCCACGGGCGGCGACGCCGTACCGGACATGAAGTCCGACAACCAGACGCAGGCGTCGGTGGCGTTCACCAACATCGGCAAGCGCACCTGCACGCTGACCGGCTTCCCCGGCGTCGACCTGGTCGGCAACCAGGCGTCCGACGGCACGTGGTCGCTGACGCGCTCCACGAAGCCGGTCACCACGATCTCGCTTTCGCCGGGTGACACCACCGACTTCAGCATCACGCTCGGCGCGACCACGGAGAAGGGGTCGGGCACCTTCCAGCCCGGCCTGGTACGGATCACCCCGCCCAACGAGGAGAGCCAGTTCTCGCTGAAGTGGCCGTTCGGCGGCGCGATCACCAAGCAGGACGGCGCCACCCACCCGGCGACGTACGTCAACCCGATCGGGTCCTGACGCCCGGCCCTGTCCGGTTCTTCGATCTCCGCGCCGACTTCGCCGTGTTGGCGGACGTCACGGACCGGGCAGGGCCCTGTCCTTCTCACTGCTGAGCGGGGACCGCACGGCGCCGCCTCACAGACCGGGCGCGCTCCGCTGCTGCCGTCGCGCGGCGACCTGGCGGTACAGCCCGGCGGCCTCGTCGCCGCGGCCCAGCTGCTCCAGGCAGTGCGCCTCGTCGTTGCGGCTGGCCAGCGCGTCCGGGTGGTCGAGGCCGAGTACCCGCTCCCGCGCCACGGCGACCGCCCGGTAGACCGTGAGCGCGTCCGGCCAGTGGCCGAGCCAGCCCAGCCCGACAGCGATCTCGCGGCGGCTGACCAGGGTGTCCGGATGGTCGCCGCCCAGCACCTGTTCGCGCAGTGCGCAGACCTCGCGCGCCTCGGCGAGCGCCTCGTCCCACCGGCCGAGGCGGCCGAGGTTCACCCCGAGACCGTGGCGGGCCCGCAGCGTCTCCGGGGCGGCCGGCCCCTGGGCCCGGGTGCGGTCGCCGACCAGCGCGCCGAACCGTTCGAGCGCCTCCGCGCTGCGACCCAGCCGGCCCAGGCTGATGGCCACCTCGTAGCGGGTGGCGAGCGTGTCGGGGTGGTCGGCGCCCAGCGCCTGTTCCCGCGCGGCGGCCACCTCGCGGTAGATCTCCAGAGCCTCCGGCCAGCGGCCCAGCTGTCCCAGCGCGTAGGCGACTTCGTACCGGGTCGACAGGGTGTCCGGGTGCGCGGCACCGAGCACGGCCGCACGTGCCGCGGCGACCTCGCACGCCATCCGGTGCGAGTCCTCCAGCCGGCCGAGCCTGCTCAGGTTGAAGGCGAGGTTGTGCCGGCAGCGCAGGGTGTCCGGGTGGTCAGGACCGACGGTGCGCTCCCGGGCCGCGAGCACCGCCGCGTACACCTGGTGCGCCTCGAAGTGCCGGCCGAGCTGCCCCAGTACGTACGCCGTCTCCTGCCGGGCGGTGAGAGTCTCCGGATGGTCGGCGCCCAGGGCACGCTCCCGGCCGTCGGCGACCCGCCTGAACTCCCGCAGCGCGTCGCCCGCCCGCCCGGTGCGGCTCAGTGTGAAGGCCACTTCGTAGCGGCTGGCCAGGGTGTCCGGATGGCCGGGGCCGAGGACGTACTCACGCTCGGCTGCCACGGCCCGGTGCACCTCCCCCGCCTCCTCCCAGCGGCCCAGCCTGCTCAGGCTGAGCCCGGCGTTGTGACGGCCCGCCAGCGCGGCCACCAGACCGGGCGGCGGGGTGGGCCGCTGCCCGGTGGACACCGCGGGGACCACTGCGGCCCCGCGCGGGGGCCCGGCGGTCGTCCACTCGCCGGTGAGCGCGGTCGCCCGGTCGGTCGGGGTGGAGGTGACCGTCCAGGTCCCGGTGGCCTTGTGACCGGTGGTCATGGACCGGGTCCAGGGTGGCAGCGGCGGCAGACGCGGGGGCAGTTGCACCGCGGGACCCAGCACGGCGGTCGCGGACAGCCCGGCGGCGGGTGTCTCCGGGCCGAGCAGCAGGCCGAACTCCCTGGCGTCCGCCGGGCGCTCGTCGGGGGTCTTGGCGAGCAGGTCGAGGACGGCCCGGTCGAGGAACTCCGGCAGTTCGGACCGGTGGCTGCGCGGCGGCTCGGGCACCGTGTCCCGGTGGCCGACGAGCACCGCCCAGGCGTCGTCGAGGTCGAACGGCGGCGCCCCGGTGGCGATTTCGTACAGCACGCACCCCAGCGAATAGAGGTCGCTGCGGTGGTCGATCTCGCCGCCGCCGATCTGCTCGGGAGACATGTAGTGCGGGGTGCCCATGGCGATGCCCGTACCGGTGAGCCGGGAGGTGAAGCCGATGTCGTGGCCCAGGCGTGCGATGCCGAAGTCGCAGATCTTCACCGTGCCGTCCCTGAGCCGCATGATGTTGGCGGGCTTCAGGTCCCGGTGGACGATGCCCTGATCATGGGTGTACGCGAGGGCTGACGCGACCTGCCGGGCGATGTCGACGACATCGGGCACCGGCAGCGGCCGCTGCTCGTTCGCCTCCAGGAGCTGGCTGAGGTTCTGGCCGTCGAGCAGCTCCATGACGAGGTACAGGACGCCCTCGTACTCGCCGAAGTCATGGACGACGGTGACCCCGCGGTGCTGGAGCGAGGCCGCGACCCGCGCCTCGCGGCGGAAGCGCTCGCGCAGCACCCGCGTGAAGGACTGGTCGTGCTGGGGTCCCAGCGGCTTGAGGCATTTGACGGCGACGTGGCGGCCCAGCGACTCGTCGCGCGCCCGCCACACCTCGCCCATGCCCCCGCGCCCGATCGGTTCGAGCAGCCGGTACCGGCCGTGGATCAGCCTGGTGTCCGCCATCTCGTGCTGTCGCCCCCGTCGCGTCGCTGCACCGTCCCCGGCCCGTCCAGTATGGGGTCCGGTGTCCGGAGTTGGTACGGCGCCGGACGGCTGCCCGGGCCCAGGCGCGCCATTGCCCTCAGAATATGGCCAGGTGGCAGCTGCCAGCGCAGCCGGCCGGGGATGCAGCGCAGGGCGTTGCCGGTGGCGGTGAGCCGACGGGTCACGGTCTCCGGGCCGGGTGCCGGTCTCCCGTAGAGCTCATGGGCGTACGGAGGCAGAGCGGCGTACGCGAGGGCGGCCACCTGCCGCCAGAGTGCCTCGCGCGCCGGAGCGAGAACGGCGGGAACGGGGGGCCTGCGCAGGAATGCCTCGACCTCACGCGACTCCGTGGTCGCGGCGAGCTCGGGGCGTACGGACTCGAAGTACGCGGCGAGTGAGGCCCGGTCCGCCGGCGCCTCCGCCGGGTCGAGCCCGACCAGCCGGGCGCTCTCCCGGTTCTCGTCGATGTAGCGGTCGGCCTGTGCGTCGCTGACGGGGACGCCGGAGCGGCGCAGGACGCTGAGGTAGGAGTCGATCTCGGCGCAGTGCACCCAGAGCAGCAGCGCCGGTTCTCCCACGCCGTACCGCTCCCCGGTCGCGGGGTCGGTGGCACCGAGGAAATCGTGGATCCGGCGGACCCGGGCGCCCGCCTGTTCTGCGGCCTCGGTCGTGCCGTACGTGATGGTGCCGACGAAGCTCGCGGTGCGCAGCAGTCGCCCCCAGGCGTCCCGGCGGAAGTCCGAGTTCTGGATGACGCCGCGGACCGCGCGGGGGTGCAGTGCCTGGAGGTAGAGGGCGCGGACACCGGCGATCCACATGACCGGGTCCGCGTGTGCCTGCCAGGTCACCGATCCGGGGCCGAAAAGGCCGGGGTCCGGTCGGTCCGCCGCCCGCGGTCTGTCGCTCATGCCGCTCCGCCGCTCGTCGTCCCGCTCCCCCGGCTCTCCGCTCCGTCCGCCGCCGGCCTCTGCGTTCCGGGTACGGCACGGACTAGCCGGGCACATGTACGGGATGCCCCGGTTCGCAGCGCATCACTCCTCCCGACGGCCATCACCCGCGCCCGCACCACCCCGGCCGCCGGCACCAGCGCCGAGCCGCCGAAGCCGACCGCGGACGGAGCCACATCACCGCGACCGCTCCGACCTGACCGGCCCCGATGCCCTGTCGATCAAGGACCGCGGCTGCCGTGTCCACGCATCTCCCTCCCGCAGGCAGGAGGGAGATGCCCCATGACCCGCTGTGCGCGCCGGCAGGATATCCGTGCCGAGCCTGACTGCTTCCACCGTTGCTACGCCGACGGCGACCTGAGCGGCTCGATGACCGGCGCGCCGTCCTTGTCGGTCATGAAGTCGCGGTGGACCGGCTTCTTGTCCGTCGGCTCGGGGCGGCTCGGGCACGCGATGCCGTCACCGTCCCGGTCGAGTGCGTTCGGGTCGAGTGCGTCCGCCCGCAGCACGGCCTGCGCGTCGGCCTGGGTCTTGAACACGTCGCAGTTGACCACGTGCCCCTTGTGCACATACGGAGCGACGTCGAACGCACGCTTCGGGGGTCCGTTGTCACCGCACGCGGTCAGCGTGACCGACGCGATCACGCTGACCACCACGATGGCGGTACGACGCCCCAGCCGTAGCCGGCCGCCCGGGCCCTTGTGGAGGGTGCGTGGCTGGTCGGGCATGGTGCTAGGCCGATCCTGTCCGAAACACCGCGACCGTCCCGTTGACCGGATCGACCGCGTACACCTTGCCCGTGGTGTTGTTCGCGGCCAACGCGCCGAACTGGGGCCCCGCGTCGAGGGGAGCTCGACCCAGCAACGTGCTGCCGTCGGCCACCCCGAGGCCGCCCGGCGCTCCGCCGTAATTTTGCTGTGCGAAGAAGATCCTGTTGAGGTTTCTCAGCACGGTGAGCTTGTGATCATTGTTCCCGGTGGCAGCTGACGCTGCGCAGGCTGGTGCTTCCCCCGTGACCTTCGTCCCGACGATTCGGTCGATGCGGCCCCCACCACCGCCGCAGTTCGTTCCACCGTTCAAGTAGACGTAAGCCGACCCTGCGGCGGCGTTGTAGACCACGGAATTGGAACCGTAGGGCGTTCCCGCCGGGTCGTTGATCGCTGTCGAACTGCCGTCGCTGGGGTTGATGGCGATCGTTGTTGCGATGGGTTTCCACGAGCCCGAGGGATCCGCGGGGTTCGGAGCGCACCTGTTGGCAAGGAGGTAAACGAGGTTGCGGCCGGGATCGACAGCGGTGACGGACCGAGCTGAGCCTGAGGCGAGCAAGCTCCCGTCCTTGGTGCGGGCGCAGTTCGGCGTCGTCGGGAAGCCCGCTGCCGTCTCCTCGGTGGCACCCGGATCGACCTGCTGTCCGGCCCGCTCGTCCAGGCCGCCGTGTCCTTCGACGGCCACGCCGGCACCGTCAAGCAGTGGACGGTGCTGCCATGACCAAACACGCCACCTTGGAGGCCACCATGCCCGGGCCCAGTTCCGCGATCATCGACCACCTGCTCGGTGAGCTGTGGGAGCGGGGCGGCAGCGACCTGCTGCTCACCGCCGGATCGGCGCCGTTCCTCCGCGTCGACGGCGCCCTGCGACCGGTCGAGGGGGCCGCGCTGGCCGA
The DNA here is from genome assembly GCF_041438865.1 of Streptomyces sp. NBC_01471. Lineage (NCBI taxonomy): Bacteria > Bacillati > Actinomycetota > Actinomycetes > Kitasatosporales > Streptomycetaceae > Streptomyces > Streptomyces sp. NBC_01471. Next base: position 7,635,132 of record NZ_CP109450.1, on the reverse strand, counting down.
GCCGGAGGTCGATCGCCTGGTGACCGGGGTGCTGGGCAGGGAACTCACGGAACGGTTCCGACGGGAGAAGCAGGTCGATTTCGCCTTCAGCTGGGGGGAGAAGGCAAGGTTGCGCGGGAACGCATTCGTGCAGCGCGGCGCGTCGGCGCTGGCGCTGCGGATCATCCCGTTCGACGTGCCGTCGTCCGGGCAACTCGGGCTCCCCCCGGCCGTCATCGGATGGGCGGGGCTGCCGCGGGGGTTCGTGCTGGTCACCGGGCCGACCGGGTCGGGGAAGTCGACAAGCCTGGCGGCGCTCCTCGACTACGTCAACACGCACCGGTCGGTGCACATCCTCACCATCGAGGACCCGATCGAGTACCTGCACCGGCACAAGCGCTCGGCGGTCAACCAGCGCGAGGTCGGCACCGACACCGACTCGTTCCCCGCCGCGCTGCGCTCGGCCCTGCGCGAGGATCCCGATGTCCTGCTCCTCGGCGAGATGCGCGACCCGGAGAGCATCTCCGCGGCCCTGACGATCGCCGAGACCGGACACCTGGTGTTCGCCACCCTGCACACCAATGACACGTCGCAGACACTGGACCGCATCGTCGACGTGTTCCCGGCCGAGCAACAGCCGCAGATCCGGCTGCAATTGGCGCACACCCTGGTCGGCATCCTCAACCAGACGCTCATCCCCCGGATCGGCGGGGGCAGGGTGGCCGCCTTCGAGGTACTGGCAGGCACGTCGGCGATCCGCAACCTGATCCGCGAGGGCAAGACCCGCCAGATCCGCAACATGGTCTCGACCGGCCACCGTGAAGGCATGCAGACCCTTGAGACCAGCATCAACGCCCTCGTCGCGGCAGGCACCATCGCCTACGAGGAGGCCGTGGCGTACACGGCCTACCCGGAGGACATCCAGCGGCCCCACGTCCCGGCCGGCCGCACCTGACCGTCCGATGGATGGCTCTCGAAGAGTCGGTGCCGACTGTCGTCAGTATGTGACTAGTCGCGTCCGTGGTCACAGACGGCCTAACGCCGGACGCGCGGCATCCCCAGCCCGATCCAGGAGATGATCTCCCGCTGGATCTCGTTGTTGCCGCCGCCGAAGGTGAAGATGACGGCCGAGCGGTAGCCGCGCTCCAGTTCGCCGTGGAGCACCGCGCCCGCCGATCCCTCCTTGAGGGGACCCGCCGCGCCGATGACCTCCATCAGCCAGGCGTAGGCGTCCCTGCGGGCCTCCGATCCGTACACCTTGACCGCGGACGCGTCCTGCGGGGTGAGCGTGCCGTTCTGTACGGCGTTGACCATCTGCCAGTTCAGCAGCTTCATCGCGTCGAGCCGGGTGTGGGTACGCGCGAGACGGCCGCGTACCCAGCCGAGGTCGATGACCCGGCGTCCGCCGTCGATCTCCGTCTCCGAGGCCCACCGCTGCACGTTGTGCAGCGCCCGGATGGCCATCGTGCCGTGGGCGGCGAGCGTGACGCGCTCGTGGTTGAGCTGGTTGGTGATCAGCCGCCAGCCCTTGTTCTCGTCACCGACCCGGCGGGAGGCGGGGACCCTGACGTTCTCGTAGTAGCTGGCGGTGGTGTCGTGCGAGGCCAGGGTGTTGATCAGGGTGCAGGAGTAGCCGGGGTCGTCGGTCGGTACCAGCAGCATGGTGATGCCCTTGTGCGCGGGGGCCGCCGGGTCGGTGCGGACGGCGAGCCACACCCAGTCGGCGGTGTCCCCGTTGGTCGTCCAGATCTTCTGGCCGTTGACCGTGTAGTGGCCGGTGGTCTCGTCGCCCTCGCGCACGGCGCGGGTCTTGAGCGCGGCGAGGTCGGTCCCGGCGTCGGGCTCGCTGTAGCCGATCGCGAAGTCGATCTCGCCCTTGAGGATCTTCGGCAGGAAGTACGACTTCTGCTCGTCGGTACCGAACTGCATGATCGTCGGACCGACCGTGTTGAGCGCCATGAGGGGCAGCGGCACACCGGCCTGCGCGGCCTCGTCGAAGAAGATGAACTGCTCCATCGGGGAGAGCCCTCGTCCCCCGTACTCCTCGGGCCAGCCGACACCCAGCCAGCCGTCACCGCCCAGACGGCGGACGGTCTCCCGGTAGAAGCGCTTCTGGGCCGCCGGGTCCGCGTACCGCGCATAGGCGTTGTCCGGTACGAGGCCGGCGAAGTACGCGCGCAGCTCGGTACGCAACTGCTGCTGTTCGGGGGTGTATTCGAGGTGCACGGCCCCTCCTCGGTGCGGCATCGGATCGAGGGGCACAGTAGAACGTGTTCCATTCTTTTGGAATGGTGATGACCGTCCCGTCTTCGCCGCCTCCCCCGCATGGGGGCAGCGGCACGGGGCAGCCGATGCGACAGGGGGCTCCGGTCGTTGCACCCTGGATCCAGGGTGCGGCGCCAGCCGCCCCTGACCGAGGCATCATCCGGACGAGGCAAGGAATGATTGTGAACGCGGTTCCCACCATCAGCCTGAACAACGGCGTCCAGATCCCCCAGCTGGGCTTCGGTACGTATCAGATCGAGCCGGCCGACACCGCGGCGGCGACGCTGGCCGCTCTGGAGACCGGTTACCGGCACATCGACACCGCCGAGATGTACGGCAACGAGAAGGAGGTCGGCCAGGCGGTGCGTGACTCCGGCCTGGCCCGCGAGGACCTCTTCGTCACCAGCAAGCTGAACAACGGCTTTCACGCCCACGACGACGCGCTCAAGGCCTTCGAGGGGACTCTCGGCGAGCTGCGTTTCGACTATCTCGACCTGTTCCTGATCCACTGGCCGCTGCCCGGTGTCGGCGATTTCGTCGAGACATGGAGGGCCATGGAGGAGATCTACCGCTCGGGCCGCGCGAAGGCGATCGGGGTCTCCAACTTCCAGCCGCACCATCTGCGGCGGCTCCTCCAGGAGACCGAGATCGTGCCGGCCGTGAACCAGATCGAGGTCCACCCCTATCTGGCACAGGACGAGGTGCGCGCGTTCGGCGCCGGGCACCGGATCGCCACCGAGGCCTGGTCGCCGATCGCCCAGGGCAAGGTCCTGGACGACCCGACGATCACCGGGATCGCCCGCCGGGTCGGCCGCACGCCGGCCCAGGTCACGCTGCGCTGGCACATCCAGCGGAACGACATCGTGTTCCCCAAGTCCGTCACGCGCTCGCGCGTCGAGGAGAACTTCGCACTCTTCGACTTCGAGCTCACCGAGGCCGACATGGCCGTCATCACCGGCCTGGACCGCGGTGAGCGCACCGGCCCCGACCCGGACACCTTCAACTACGTCCCCTGACCCGGTGGAGCCGCGGCGGTCCGGGGCCCGGGCGGTCGTGGCGGCCGTACCGCCACGACCGCCTGGCCCTCTGGGACCACGCGCCCCCCATATTCCGGTGGGTCTAGGGCACCGGGGTCAGGACGACCTTCCCCGCGACCGTCCCCGACTCGGCCAGCCGCAGCGCTTCGGCCGCGCGGTCCAGGGGGATGCGGGCCGCGACCGGGGCCGTGAGCGAGCCGTCGGCGAGCAGGGCCAGCACCTGGATCAGGTCGGCCCGGGTGCGGGACCGGAACTGTGCGGCACGCCGCTTCCCCGCCCAGATGTTGTAGAAGGTGGCGCGGCGGCGGTTGGGCAGCACATTCCAGAGGGCCAGCCGTCCGAACAGCAGGAACACGGGCAGCCTGGAGGATCCCGGCGTGTCACGGGTGGCTGCTGTGCCGTACGAGACGAGGGTGCCACCGGGCGCCAGCAACCGGAAGGAGTCGACGATGCCGGCACCGCCGACATGGTCGAAGACGGCGTCCACGCCGTGCGGGGCGGCGGCCCGCAGCCGGTCCGCAAGGCCGGGCGCCCGGTAGTCGACGGGGACGACGCCCCGGGCACGGAGGGCCTCGTGGTGGCGGGGCGAAGCCGTACCGATGACCCGGGCCCCGGCGAGCAGCGCGAGCTGGACGAGCGTGGAGCCCACACCTCCGTTGGCGCCGTGCACCAGCACCGTCTGCCCGGCCCGGATCCGGGCGTCGCGGTGCAGCATCTGCCAGGCGGTGATTCCGTTGACGACGAGGGTCTCGGCCTCGGCCGGGTCCACCCCGGCGGGCACCGGGACCAGATCGACGGCGGTGACCAGCAGACGGTCCGCCCAGCCCCCGGTCTTGAGCATCGCGGCGAACCGCCGGCCGAGCAGCCCGGAGTCCACGCCTGGCCCTGCCTCCACGACCGTGCCCACCACGTCGTAACCGGGCACGAAGGGGAACGCCGGCTGGTCGTAGTACTTGCCGCGGCGCATCTGCTGCTCGGCGAACGACACGCCGGTGGCCTCCATCTGCAGCAGCACCTCACCGGAGCCGGGGGCGGGCATCGGGCGGGTCCGCACTTCCAGGCCCTCCGGCTCGACGACGCCCGGCAGGACGACCTCGGTGACCGTGGCGTTCCTGCGGGAGCGGGTGTTCTCGGCGTGCGTCATCGCGCCACTGCCCTTCGTTATCGCTTCATTCATTAGTTACAACCTTTTACTGAAGAGTGAAGCTGTTACGATCGATTGTCAAGCGCGGCACGAAAGGACCCCGTATGAGCGAAGCGACCACGTCCCCCACACCACCCGACCGGCGCGCGCGCCTTCGGGAACAGACCAGGCGGGAGGCCAAGGACATCGCCCTGGACCAGCTGGCCAGGACGGGACCGGCCGGTATCTCGGTCAACGCCATCGCCAAGGCGATGGGCATGACCGGTCCCGCGCTCTACCGCTACTTCGCCAGCCGCGACGAACTCCTCACCGCACTGATCGCCGACGCGTACACCGACCTCGCCGACACGCTGACCCGCGCCGGCGACGGGGAAGCCCCGGAAGGCGCTGCGGGGAGTGCCCGGGGGGCGCGGCTGCGCCGGTTCGCGTACGCCTGGCGCACCTGGGCGAAGGAGCATCCGGACCGCTACCTGCTCATCTACGGGACCCCCGTGCCCGGCTACTCCGCACCGGAGGAGACCAGGACCATCGCGTCCGGGATGATGCGGAGCGCGGTTGCCGCCTGCGAGGAACTGGGCCCGGCGGGGACGGCGGAGGACCGGGCACTGCGGGCCTGGACCCGGATGCACGGCCTGGTCGGCCTGGAGATCGCGGGCCACTTCGACGGCATGGACTTCGACGTGGACCGGCTCTTCTCCGAGGAGGTGGAGAGCCTCATCCGGTGATCCGCTTCTCCTCAGCGCACCGCAGGAGCCCGGGAGTCGCTCAGGTGGCGGTGCCGGACGGCTCGAACTCGCACCAGACGGCCTTGCCGTCGCCGCGCGGTTCGACACCCCAGCGGGCCGCCACCGCGTCGATCAGCATCAGGCCGCGCCCCGAGGTCGCCGCCTCCCCCGGGGTGCGGCGCCGCGGCCAGGCGCTCGACCGGTCCTTGACCCAGAGCCGGATCCGCCGCACCGGTTCGGGCAGTACCTCAAGGGTCAGGACGGCGCCGCCCTCCGTGTGCAGCAGCACGTTCACCAGGAGCTCCCCCGCGGCGAGTTCCACGTCGTCGACCAGCTCTTCGAGCCCCCACGCCTCCAGTGCGCCGCGCAGCACGGCGCGGGCCTCCGCAAGGCCCTCGGGGTCCGCCTGGTGGATGTACTGGTGGATACGGGGCGCCTGCGGGGTCCCGGGGTCGGGCGCCCGGCGCAGCACCAGCAGGGCCACGTCGTCACTGGTGCCCCAGCGCTCCCGGAGCCGGGCGGCCAGGTCGTCGGCGAGCGCCTCCGCCCCGTCGGGGCCTTGGCGCACCGCCTCGGCGAGCGCCTCCATCCCGACACCGATGTCCGTGCCGGGCTCCTCGACCAGGCCGTCGGTGCAGAGCAGAAGGGTCTCACCGGGCACCAGGTCGAGCCGGGTCTCGGGATACTCCTCCTGCCCGAACTCGGTGCCCAGGCCGAGCGGGAGGCCGCCGCGCACGTTCGGCCAGCCGACCCGCCCGTCGGTGTGGCGGATCAGCGGTCCGAGGTGCCCCGCGCGGACCGCTCTGACCGCACCCGATGCCAGATCGACCTGGGCGTAGGTGCAGGTGGCGAAGCGGTCGGTGTCCAGCTCGGCGAGGAAGCGGGAGGCCCTCGCCAGCACGGTGCCCGGGGCGTGCCCCTCCCCCGCGTACGCGCGCAGCGCGATGCGCAGCTGGCCCATGATGGCGGACGCGTGGGTGTCATGGCCCTGTACGTCACCGACCACGATGCCCACCCTGCCGCGCGGCAGGGCGACGACGTCGTACCAGTCGCCGCCGACCTCCCTGCCGCTCCACGCCGCGTGGTAGCGCACGGCGATCTCGGCCGACGGGAACCCGGGAATGCGCCGGGGCAGCATCGCGGACTGGAGCCCGGTCGCGAACTCCCTTTCCTGGTCGAAGAGAACAGCGCGCTGCAGCGACTGGGCGACGATGCCCGCGAGACCCAGGCAGAGGTTGCGGTCCTCCGACGAGAAGCGGCTGCGGCCCCGGTAGAAGAGCGCCAGACAGCCGATGGAGCGGGCCTGCGCGATCAGCGGCAGGAAGGCCGCGGCGTCGAGCCCCATCCGCTGGACGTACGGGCGCAGCCGGGGAAACTGCTCCGTGAGGTCGTCGAGCGAGGTGACGAACCGGGGCTGCTGGGTGAGGACCGCCTCGGCCAGCGGCAGCGAGTCGTCGATCCGATGACGCCTGAGGTCGTCGAGTACGTGCGTCGAGTCCCCGGACAGCGCGACGAGTTCCAGTGCCCCGCCCGCGACCAGGCCGAGGACGAGCCCGTCGGCACCGAAGCGTTCGAGTCCGTCATCGCCTGTCAGGACCGCCGTCACGTCGTCGACGGTGACAGCCCTGGACAGCGCGTCGGTGGTGCCCTGGACCATGGTGCTCAGCCGCCGGCGGCCCGCTTCCATGGGGCTGACCGTGGCGAATTCGGTGAGTTCGGTCGTCGCGTTGCGCACGATTCCGATGACGCGGTACGGGGTCTCCTGCTCGTCCCGCAGGATCCGGCCGCGGGCGTGGGTCCACTGCCGGATCCCGTTGCGGCGCCGCAGCTGGAAGTACACCCCGTACGAGGAACGGCCGCTCCGGACGGCCTGCGTCAGCGCGGCGTCGAGCCTGTTGCCCTCCTCGGGCGGGATACGGCTGCCCAGGGACTCGGGGCGGCCGTCGAACTCGTCGGGGCGCAGATCGAACACCGCGAGACCGGGCTCGTCGAACTCCAGCGTCCCGCCGCGCAGGTCCCAGTCGAAACTGCCCATGCGGTTGAGGGCCAGCCGCTCGCCCGGCCCGATCAGGGGAAGATCTCGTCCTGCCATACGGTCGCTCCGGAGGAGGGCTGAGGTGCCCAAAGCTTAACTTTTCGCGGTTGGCCCCGCATCAGGGCTGCTGTCCGGGCGACGCTGTGCCGGGCGGGGCGCCGGAACGGGGCCGCCGCGCTACCGGCGTTCCAGGGCTCCCCGGACGAAGGCGGCCTGCCCCGCGTGCTGCAGATCGTCGCCGATGACGCTGATCAGCCGGACACCGAGCGTGACCGGCGGCGACCACGCCTCGTCCACCACCCGGTCGAGCGCGGCGTCGTCGAGTCCCCGGACGAAGCCCACGGTCTGCTCGTGGACCGCGTCGTAGTACCCGGTCAGCAGAGCGGCGTCGGCCCGTACCTGGGCGACCTGCTCGGCGCTCTGGCCGTAACCGGTCTCCGTCTCGGCGAACGGCAGCCCGAACCGGCCGGCCCAGCCCTGCGCCAGCCAGACCTGTTCGAGACCGGCCGCGTCGGCCACATGGTCGTCCTGCACCCGGGCCAGATGCCAGACCAGCCAGGCGATCGAATTCGCCCCGCCGTCCAGCTGTACGCCGAGATCCCCGGCCGGGAGGCCGTCGACCGCCTCGTGCACGGACTCCTGGACACGGTCGAACGCGTCTGCCAGAACGTCTGCGGTGTTCATCCGCTGCTCCCCGGCCGTACGAGTGGGGCCGCGCCGGTCGGCCGTGCCCGGAACGGTCTTGTGTGCCTGCCACCTTCGCCGGTCACCGGCCCCGGCAGAGTGTTCGACACGCGCCCCGGCGCACAACCCCGTGCGGCCCTTCACCCGCCGTTCACCGAACGGGCCGTCCGTGTCATGTCCCGTACCGCCTGGGCGACTTATGATCGCGTCGCCCCTGCGTGGCGGCAGGACGGCCGGTCGGCGCACGGGCACTGTCCGTCCGCCCCTGCCGGAAGGCCCGTTCCATGCCCCTGAGATCACCCCGCTCCCTGCGCAGGACCTGCGCGTCGGTCGCGGCCGTGGGAGTCGCCACCGCTCTGGCGGCCGCTCTGCTCGCGCCGTCGGCCGAGGCCGCGCCCCTGGTGCAGCGGCCGACCGCCTACGTCGACCCGCTGATCGGCTCGGCCAACGGCGGCAACACCTACCCCGGCGCCACCGCACCGTACGGAATGATCGGCTGGTCGCCGACCAGCACCAGCGGTGACCAGACCAACACCGCGGCCGCCAACGGCTACGACTACAACACGACACGGATGCGGGGGCTGAGCCTCACCCATGTCAACGGCGCCGGATGCGCTCCCGGCGCCGCGGGCGACGTCCCGATCATGCCGTTCGTCGGTGACGTCACATCGTCCCCGTCGGCCGACACCAAGGACGCGGTCTACGCATCCGGCTTCCGGCACGAGAACGAGAGCGCCACTCCGGGGCGCTACCGGGTGGGGCTCGACTCCGGAGCATCGGCGGACCTCGCCGTCAGCCCGCGGGCCGGAGTGGCCGATTTCGCCTTCCCGGCCGGGAAGCCCGCCAGCCTGCTCTTCCGCGTCTCCAACTCGCTCAACGGCAGCGAGGACGCCCATGTCGACATCGACACGGTCCACCGCAAGGTGACCGGCTGGGTACTCACCGGCGCCTTCTGCGGCCGCCGCGCCAACGGCGGCACCAACAACCGCAAGAGCTATTACAAGCTGTACTTCAGCGCTTCCTTCGACCGGTCCTTCACCACGCACGGGACCTGGAAGGACGGGACGCTCTCGCCCGGGTCCGTCTCCGCTTCGGGCGGCGAGGGCTACGCGACCGGAGCGGACCGCGCAGGCCGCGGTTCGGGTGGCTGGGTCGGCTTCGACACGTCGTCCGACAACGATGTCAGGATGCGCCTGGGTATCTCGTACGTCAGCCTCGGCGGCGCCGAGACCAACCTGCGCCAGGAGATCGCACCCCGCGCGGGCGTCGCGGACGTCGCACGGGACACCGGCCGCGCCTGGGACCGTGAGCTGCGTGCGGTACGGATCGGCGGCGGCAGCACCGCACAGCGCACCACCTTCTACACCGCGCTCTACCACTCGCTGATGGAGCCGAACCTGATCAGCGACACCGACGGCCGCTACCCCGGCATGGACGGCGCCCCGCACCGGATCGGACGGGGCCAGCGGGCGCAGTACAGCAACTTCTCCGGCTGGGACCAGTACCGCGCACAGATACAGCTGCTGGCCGTCCTGAAGCCGGAGGTGGCCGGTGACTTCGCGCAGTCGCTGTACAACTTCTCCCGTCAGAACGACGGCGTGTGGGACCGCTGGGTGCACATCAGCGGGGCCACCCATGTGATGACCGGCGACCCCACCGCGGCGACCCTGGCGACCTTCTACGCGATGGGCGTACGGAACTTCGACTACCGGGGCGCCTTCGACTCGCTGGTGCGCCAGGCCACCGTGCCCCGGCCCGACGGCCTGTCGGACGCCGGGTGCCCCGGTCAGTGCACGGGCCAGCGCCCCAATCTCGCCCAGTATCTGGTCTCGCACTACGCACCCCAGGACGTCTGCCACTGCTGGGGCGGCGCCGCCGAGACGCTGGAGGACGCGGTCGCGGACTCGGCACTGGCGAAGTGGGCGGCGCTGCTCGGCCGGACGCGCGAGGCCGCCGAGTTCACCGCACGCGGCGGGTGGTGGCGCAACGTCTTCAACCCCCGGGCCACCGCGGACGCGGGTTACATCCAGGCGCGCGACGCGGACGGTTCCTGGGTGACGCCGTTCAGCGCGGGCAGCGACCTCGGATTCGCCCAGGGCACCAGTGCCACCTACAGCTGGATGGTGCCGCAGGACGTCCAGGGACTGGCCACCGCGATGGGCGGACGGCAGGCCGCGGCCGGGCGGCTCGACGGCTTCTTCCACACGGCGGACGGCGCCTGGTCGGTGAAGGGCGGCGACGCCCTGCGCTACGACCCGACCAACGAGCCCGGTATCCACGCCCCGTGGCTCTACAACGCGCTCGGACAGCCCTGGAAGACGCAGGCCACCGTCCGCCAGATCCTCGACACCGTGTACGGCACGGGTCCGGCGGGCCTTCCGGGCAACGACGACCTGGGCACCATGTCCGCCTGGTACGTGTTCTCCGCGCTCGGTCTGTACCCGCAGACACCTGGCAGCGCGTCGTTGCTGGTGGGCGCTCCGCTGTTCCCGAAGGCGGTCGTCAGCCGTGCGGGCAGGGGCGACATCACCCTCAGCGCGCCCGCGGCTGACGCGTCACATCCGTACATCGGCGGGCTCTCGGTCAACGGCCGCAGCAGTGACCGTTCGTGGACCGGCGCCCGGCTGGTCACGTCGGGCGGAAGCCTCTCCTACCGCCTGTCGGACCGGCCCGACACCACCTGGGCGACCGCAGGGGACAGCCTGCCGCACTGACCGCGGGGTGCGCCGGAAGGAGCCGCCTGGATGCCGGGGAGGTCGGTGCGTGCGGCATCAACCTCCGCGGCTTCCGCATCGGACCCGGCCCCGGTGGGCCGGGCCGGCGGCTGCCCCGGCACCCGGCCGGTCCACGGCTCAGCGGGTCACGCCGGCCTGCCGAGCGACCAGCCGGACACATCGGCGAGCCGCCCCCGCCAGAGCGGAAGCGTCACCGGGTTCACCGCGCCGACGACCAGCGTGGCATCGCGCAGATGGATCCACCGCGGCAGCTGGTGCGGCCCTTCGTCGCCGTGCAGTTCGCTGAGCGCCTGGTCGACGGTCTCCGGGAACCCCGCCATCACATCGGCGCCGGACCCGCCCAGCTCCCGAAGGCTCTTCGACCAGTCGGCCTTCCACGCCTCGTGGGCGATGAGTTCTCCGTACAGCACACCGCCCGGAACGTTCAGCGTGACCGGCAGACTCGCCCGCAGCTGCTCGCCGAGCAGCCGGACCAGCAGCTGGAGCTGGAGATCCGGAACGGGCTCGGTGACGGTCGGTACGGAGTCGTGCTGCGGCTCCGGGGAGCTGTTCATCAACATTTCCTTTCGTGAAGCGGCTCGGCCGCTGCCGACCACCGGTGGGCTGTCGCCACCACACGGATGGCGCCTCCGGTGGCCGCGCGCCGCGCCGCCGTCCGGCGGGACCGCCCGCACCTCCTGCCGTCTGCCCCACCAGCGCGGATCCAGCGCTTCCGCGCTCGGAATTCCCGCGTCAGTTTCGTCGAGGCCCATGACCTTCGCCCGGGGGAAGGGCCGTCGGTGCGCCCGTTTCACCGCGCCCCGCTGTCGCCGTCCGCCGCGTTCTCGGCGACCTCCTTGAGCGTCCTTCCGGTACGGACCGAGCGCGCCCGGCGGGGATCCGTCGCGCCCTGGCTCTCCCGGGACGCCGTTCGCGTCCGGCCGGTCCGGTCCCGCGCCGTGCCGGTCTTCTCCCTCGCCTTGATGAGCAGCCAGGCCTCGGGGTCGGTACTGTCGCCGCCTCCGTGGAAACGCGTCAGCGCGTACTCACCGTGCAGCTTGGCGCCGTCCAGCCAGAAGGTCGCGTGCCCGCGCTCGATGGACTCCCCGAACGGGACGGTGTGGCCGCGACGGTCGTGACTGAGCGGCCGGTACGTCCCCTCGTCCCAGACGATGACCGTGCCACCGCCGTACTCGCCCTGCGGAATGACCCCCTCGAACTCGCGGTACTCCAGCGGGTGATCCTCGGTGGGTACGGCGAGGCGCTTGTCCTTCGGCTCGGCGGACGGCCCCTTCGGCACGGCCCAGGACTTGAGTACGCCGTCCACTTCGAGCCTGAAGTCGAAGTGCATCCGGCGCGCGTCATGGATCTGCACCACGAAGCAGGGCGCGTCGCCCTGACCCGCCGCCCCGCCGCGCGGCTCCGACGTCGTCCCGAAATCCCGCTTGCCGCGGTACTTCTCCAGCGGTTCGTCGCCGCTCATGTCCGGTGCCTTCCTCGCGTTCATACGGCGGGGGCGCTCGGCGGCGCCGCCGGTCCGCCGGTCACCGGGGCCCGCTGGGAGAGCGGGCGTGCGATGTCCTCCAGGGACTTGCCCTCCGCGTCCACCGCGAACAGCACGGCCACCACCCCGGCGGCGACCATGAGCGCGGCACCGATGCAGAACGCCACCACGGCGTCCGAGACCACACCGCTCGATGTGAGACCGGAGAAGATGAGGGGGCCGGAGATACCTCCGGCCGCCGTGCCGAGCGCGTAGAAGAGGGCGATCGCCATGGCGCGGGTCTCCATGGGGAAGATCTCGCTCACCGTCAGATAGGCCGAACTGGCCCCGGCCGAGGCGAAGAACAGCACCACGCACCAGCAGGCCGTCATCGTCGTCGCGTTGAGCCACCCCTGGTCGAAGAACCACGCGGTCACGAAGAGCAGCAGCCCGGAGAGGATGTACGTACCCGAGATCATCTTCTTGCGCCCGACGGTGTCGAAGAGCTTGCCCAGCAACAGCGGGCCGAGGAAGTTGCCGAACGCGATGACCGCGAAGAAGTACCCCGTCGTGCCGCTGGACACCCCGAAGAACTTCACCAGGATGGAGCTGAACCCGAAGGTGATGGCGTTGTAGAGGAACGCCTGGCCGATGAAGAGCGAGAAGCCGAGCGTCGCGCGTTTGGGGTACGAGCGGAAGAGCGTACGGCCGATCTCGACGAAACTGACGCTTCTGCGCTGCTCGATGGTGATGGCCCGGCCCGCTTTCGGCAGCGGGGCGCCGGTCTCCTCCTCGATCTCCTTCTCGACGCCGTCGACGATCGCGTTCGCGCCGTCGGACTGTCCGTGGATGAACATCCAGCGCGGGCTCTCCGGTACGTGCCGGCGGACCAGCAGGATCACCAGACCGAGGACGACGCCGAGCGCGAACGTGAGGCGCCAGCCGATGTTCTTGGGGAAGATGCCGGTGTCGAGGGCCAGGACCGAGAGGAGGGCGCCGCCCATCGCGCCGAGCCAGTAACTGCCGTTGATGATCAGGTCGACCCGGCCGCGGTACTTGCTGGGGATCAGTTCATCGATGGCCGAGTTGATGGCCGCGTACTCGCCGCCGATTCCGAAGCCGGTGAGGAAGCGGAAGAGGAAGAACCACCAGGACGAGAAGGAGAGCGCGGTCATCGCCGTGGCCGCCAGATAGACGGCGAGGGTGATGAGGAAGAGCTTCTTGCGGCCGAAGCGGTCGGTGAGCCAGCCGAAGACCAGCGCACCCGAGCAGGCGCCCGCCACGTAGAGGGCGGCGCCGAGCCCGGTGACCTGGGAGTCGCTGATGGACAGTCCACTGCCGCTCTCCGAGAGCCGGCTGGCGATGTTGCCCACCACGGTGACTTCGAGGCCGTCGAGGATCCACACCGTCCCCAGGCCGATCACGATCATCCAGTGCCAGCGCGACCAGGGCAGCCGGTCCAGCCGGGCAGGCACCTCGGTGGTGATGGTGCCGATGGCGGGGCCTCCGGCGCTGCTCATCAGATTCCTCCTGCGTACGGCGGCTCCGGCGGCAGCCGAGAATCATTCGCTGCCCAGGAGATCATCCACACAAACAGGGGAACGCACCTGCGGAACACGCCCGTACGGTCCATCGCACACCGGCGCGCCCCGGTACGAAGGCCGGTACGGGGGCCGCAGCGGGGGCCTCAGCAGGGGCGAACACTCCGTGAAGATCCGGAAACGGCAGTGCCCGCCTCCGGCACAGGCCGGAGGCGGGCACACGCGTGGATCAGGCGGGAACGATGTTCTCCGCCTGCGGGCCCTTCTGGCCCTGCGTGATGTCGAAGTTCACCTTCTGGCCCTCCTGCAGCTCGCGGAAGCCCTGAGCGTTGATGTTGGAGTAGTGGGCGAAGACGTCCGGGCCCCCACCATCCTGCTCAATGAAGCCGAAACCCTTTTCCGCGTTGAACCACTTAACGGTGCCACTGGCCATGATTGCCCTCCAAGGGGACTCGAAGTCGGCTCCCGCACTTTGCGGGGGCCGGAGGTGATCGCCCTGGTCCTCGGAGACGCCGAACAGCAGACCCGCCCGTGCATGTACGCACGGGCGAGAGGTACTTCGGAACCACGACAGCTGAGTGAGACGCTACACGGCCGAACGCGCGGCGACCCCGTCGGCTCATCCGTTGAGCCCCTCGTGGCACACATCCGGCCGTTTCATTGCGTTCGATATGACGATCAATGTCCCACTCGCCCCCGCCTCCGGGCACACGAAAGTGCGAATGAAGATCGGGACAGAAGAAATTCACGCTCCGCCGCGTCGCGCTCCACCAGGCACCCGGAGAACCGTCATTCATTGGCATGGACCTGATTAACGAGTTCGGCTACGCTCCGCTGCGGCACACTCTGAGAGCGCTCCCAACGGAGCGCGCCCGGACGCCTGCTGTTCCATCCCCACGATGCTGGAACAACAGAAGGGCCAGAACCTTGAGACGCAGCACTCTCACCCGTACCGCGCTGTCCGCACTTCTCGTCGTCGGGACCTGGGCGACTGCCGGACTCGTACCGGCATCCGCCGCCGACACCCCCTCCGCGGCCTCCTCCGCACGCTCCACGCAGCCGGCCTCCGACGGCCTGCTCTCGGCCATGCGGAAGGACCTCGGCCTCACAGCGGCCCAGGCCCGGGCACGCCTGGCCTCCGAACGGACCGCGACAGCACTCCAGGGCACGGCGCGCCGCGCGGCCGGCTCGTCCTACGGCGGCGACTGGTACGACGCGAAGAGCGGAAAACTGACGGTCGCCCTCACCGGCGGCGGGAGGGCGGACGCGGTGCGGGCGACCGGGGCGGCCGTCAGGCTGGTGGAGCACAGCGCCCGCGAACTCGACGCGGTCAAGAAGCGGCTGGACAGGGGCGGCGCGCCCGCCGGAGTCAGCAGCTGGCACGTGGACCCGGGAGCCAGCCGGGTCGTGGTGGACGTCGTCGCTTCAGCAAAGAATGACAACGATGTCCGGTCGTTCATCGAACGCGCCGGGAAGAGCGCGCCCGTCACGGTGAACGAGGTACCGGCGGCGGCCCGGACCCTGTCCGCCGGCACGGTGGGCGGAGATCCGTACTACACAGGCAACGTCCGCTGCTCCATCGGCTTCTCCGTCAACGGCGGCTTCGTCACCGCGGGACACTGCGGGCAGCCGGGAGCCGCGGTGAGCGGCTGGGACGGCTCGGCCGTCGGCAGCTTCCAGGGTTCCTCGTTCCCCGGCGACGACTACGCCTGGGTCAGCGTCGGCAACGGCTGGTGGACGGTCCCGGTGGTCCTCGGCTGGGGTACGGTCTCCGACCAGCTGGTCCGCGGCTCGGCCGCGGCGCCCGTGGGCGCCTCGATCTGCCGTTCCGGCTCCACATCGCACTGGCACTGCGGAAACGTCCTGGCCACCAACGAGACCGTGAACTACAGCCAGGGGGCGGTCAACGAGCTGACCAAGACCAACGTCTGCGCGGAGCCCGGCGACTCCGGCGGCTCCTTCATCAGCGGCGACCAGGCCCAGGGCGTCACGTCCGGCGGCTGGGGCGACTGCACCGGCGGCGGGGAGACCTGGTTCCAGCCCATCAACGAGATCCTGAGCCGTTACGGCCTGACGCTCACCACAGCCTGACGCACGTCACGGCGGCAGGCGGACGCGACTGAGTTCCGCGTACGGAGTTCCTGGTCCGCGGTCCCGGGTACGGAGCCTGCCGTGGCGGACGTGCACACGTCCGGCCGTGGCGGGCGGCGTACCGGCGCGTGGGATCCGTGTCCGCCGCCCCGGGCCCCTTTCTCCACCGCCGGGGGCTGCGGGATCCCGGCTCCGGAAATAGGATGCAGGTGACGGTCTCCGGACCCACGGACCGTGATCGTCGGAGAGGAGAGACCCGACGGGCCGGCACACGGCCTGCTCCGCGACCACGGGCCCCGGTCGCGGTCCGGGAACACACGCACCGCGGAGCCGCTCATGAACCGGCGTCGTCCTCCTCGTTCCGCAAGCGCCGACGAGCTCCTCACCACGCTTCACCAGCTCACCGCCCGGGCCCGGCGGGAAGTGGAACTCCATCAGGCACGGGTCGAACTGGCCGAGGCCCTGCAGCGCGAGATGCTCCCGGCCCATCTCCCCGACCTGCCCGGCCTCCGGACCGCCGCCCGCTACACGCCGGCCCGCAGCGGTCTGGACATCGGCGGCGACTGGTACGACGGGTTCCCGCTCCCGGACGGCTCGCTCGGGTTCGCCATCGGCGACGTCCAGGGACACGACGTCGAGGCGGCCGCCTTCATGGGCCAGATCCGGATCGGGATGCGCGCCATCGCCAGCACCGTGGCGGATCCCGGCGAGATCATCGGCCAGACCAACGACCTGCTGCTCTCGGTGAACTCCACGCTCTTCGCGACCTGCACCTTCCTGCGCTTCGACCCCGTGACCTGGGAGATCGACAGTGCCCGCGCCGGACATGTTCCGGCGGTGTGGGCCTCGGCGGACGGGCGGACAGGCATCATCGACGACGAAGGCGGCCTGCCCCTGGGCATCCAGGAGAAGCAGCACTACCCGGTCACCCGGCGGCGCCTGACGGAAGAGGGCGCGTTCGTGCTGATCACCGACGGGGTCATCGAAGGGCCGTCCTTCTCCATCGAGAAGGGACTGGAGGCCGTCATGCACCGGGCGGGCGCCCATGCGGGTGCCGACGCCGACGAACTCGCCGACGAGATCATCAAGGCCGCGGTGCTCACAGGCCACCAGGACGACGCCGCCGTGCTCGTGCTGTGCCACGACAGTGCCCCCGGCAGAACCGCGTGACAGCCCCCGCGAGCCCGGCCTGATCCACCCGCGAGGCTCCGGGGCCTCGCGTGTCTTGCCCGGCCACCGCCCGGGACACGGTGTCTGATGGGCGCCGTGATCCGCAGCGAGACAGCCAGAGGGGCGACGGCGACCGCCCTGCGGATCGTCGCCGTCGCCATCGCGTACTACGTGTCCGGCCGGATCGGACTGCTACGGCAGGTGACCGTCCACGGCGCCGTCGTCACACCACTGTGGCCGCCGACGGGAGTCGCGCTGGGCTGCCTGCTGTACTGGGGCCTGCGGATCTGGCCGGGCATCGCGATCGGGGCCCTGCTCGCCGTCGCGTGGACCGGCCACTCGATCGACCCCGGCGACATCGCCATCGTCGCGGGCAACACGCTCGCCCCTGTGTGTGCCCTTCTGATGCTCCGCAGGGTCGGCTTCCGGATGGCCCTGTCCCGGCTGCGGGACGGCACCGCCCTGATCTTCCTCGGAGCGCTCAGCTCCATGCTGGTCAGTGCGACGACGGGCAGCACGGTGCTGCTGCTCGACGACAAACTCCCCAAGAGCGGGTTCTGGCCGGTCTGGTTCGCGTGGTGGGCCGGGGACGCCATGGGTGTGCTGATGGTGACCCCGCTGCTGCTCCTGCTGCGCCGGGCCCGGATGCCCCGGCGTACGGACCGATGGGTGGAGGCGGGGGCGCTGGTGGTGACGGCCGCCGTAGTGGTCCCGGTGGCGACCGGAAGCCACTACGCCCTGCTGTTCCTGGTCTTTCCGCTGCTGATCTGGGCAGCGCTCCGCTTCGAACTGGCGGGCAGCGCGCCCTGCGCGCTCCTGGTGGCCGTGCTGGCGGTGATCGCCGCCACCGGGCGGGCGGGTTCCTTCAGCAGCCTCACGCTGTTCGAAGCGATGATCAACCTCACGGCGCTCAACGGATCGGTGGCGCTGACCGCGCTGCTGCTCGCCGCGATCGTCACCGAGCACCAGAACGTACGCCGCCGGATCGAGCGGGCCTGCGAGGAGCTGGCCGACGTGGTCGAGCAGCTCGCGCCCGCGGAGCAGCGCCGCGGATGGCCGTCGTCGGACAGCCGCCGGCGCGACGGCGGCTGAGGAGGCGGGTCTCCCCCGCCTCCGACCGCCGGCGCGGCGCGCGGCGGGATCACCGGCCGAGCGCCGCGACCCACTTCTCGGTGCTGAGGACGTCCGCCTGACGGGGGAACACCTTCCCGGTCAGTACCCGGTGCACCTCCGGATCACCGTCGACGCAGCAGTCCTCCAGCACGGTGAGACCGAAGTCCAGGTCAGCGGCCTGCCGCAGGGTCGACAGCACGACGCCGCTGGTGGCGATGCCGGTGAGGACGAGGCTGTCCGTTCCGCGCGCCCTGAGCACCATGTCGAGGTCGCTCCCGGCGAACGCGCTGACGCGCTTCTTGGTGACCACGATGTCGCCCTCCCGGGGCGCCACATCGGGGTGGATCCGGGCGGCCGGGTCGCCCTCGGCGAATCCGGCAGCGCCCGCGCCCGCGAGCGCGCTGAACGTCTTGTTGCGGGGGCTGATCTCGGGGTGTCCCCTACGGAAGCCGACCACCACGTACATCACCGGAACGCCCGCGGCACGTGCGGCGTCGATCGCCCGGCCGAGCCGCGGCAGGTATTCGGGGTCGTTGCCGAGCCGCTCGACGATGCCCTGCTGGACATCCATCACGAGAAGGGCGCTGTTCGTCATCTCTCGGTACCTTTCGCGGTGTTGCCCCGGTTCGGGGAGCCGGCGGGCCTGTCACCCGGGCCGGCCTTGTAGTGGCGGCCGCGCAGCAGCGAGGCGAGCGCGGCGACCAGTGCCATCACGGTGGCGGCGCCGAAGACCGTGACGAGTCCGTGGTGGAACGGGCCCGAGACGAGTTCGGGGAAGAACTCCTTCCCGGTGAGGGTCATGACGTTGTGCGTGGGCAGTTTGTCGAGCACTCCGCTGGGTTTGAGGAGCTGGCTGATCGGGTTCTTGCCGAGGAAGGTGGCGAACAGCGTGCTCACCGGCGGAAGTCCGGCCACCTGCTGGGCCGTCCCCGCGGGCACGCCCTGGCCCTGGAGTCCGCTGCTCAGCGCGTGCGGAAGGGTCCCCGCGAGGCCGGAGATCATCAGGGAGAACGAGAGGCCGATCGACAGTGCGGTGCCCGAGTTCTGGAAGGTCGAGCGCATCCCCGACGCGACTCCGCGCTGCTCCGGCGGCACACTGCCCATGATCGCCGAGGTGTTCGGGGCGGAGAACATCCCCTGGCCGAGGCCGCTGAGCAGCAGCAGGGCGGCGAAGCCCGGGTACGAGAAGTCCACCGGCAGGAGCAGCAGGCCGACGAAGGCACCGGCCACGAGCAGGAGTCCGGTGGTGGAGAAGAGCCGTGCGCCGTAGCGGTCGGAGAGGAAGCCGGACACCGGTCCGGCGATGAGGAATCCGACGGTCAGCGGCAGCATGAAGATGCCCGCCCAGAGCGGGGTGCTTTCGAAGTCGTATCCGTGCAGCGGAAGCCAGATGCCCTGCAACCAGATGATCAGCATGAACTGGAGTCCGCCGCGGGCGATGGCGGTGAGCAGCGCCGCGAGGTTCCCGGCGGCGAAGGCACGTACCCGGAACAGGCCGAGCCGGAACATCGGTTCGGCGACCCGGGTCTCGATGAGGCAGAAGGCCACGAGCAGCAGCGCTCCGCCGCCGAGCCCGCCCAGCACCATGGGGTTGGTCCAGCCGGTGGGGTGGCCGCCGTACGGCTGGATTCCGTACGTGATGGCGGCCAGCAGGATCCCGGCGCCGCCGGTGAAGGTGATGTTCCCCGCCCAGTCGATGCGGCCCGATGTGCGGGAGCCGGTCTCGCGCAGGCTGCGGTACGACCAGATCGTGCCGAACACCCCGATGGGCACACTGACCCAGAACACCGCGCGCCAGTCGATGGTGGCCAGCAGACCACCGGCCAGCAGTCCGAGGAACTGCCCGGCCAGCGCGGTGATCTGATTGATGCCCAGCGCCATGCCGCGCTGCCGGGCGGGGAAGGCGTCGGTGAGGATGGCCGCCGAGTTCGCGGTCAGCATCGAGCCGCCGACGGCCTGGACGACACGGAATCCGATCAGCCACAGTGCGCCGGGACCGCCCTTCAGCGGATCGAGCGAGAGGGCGAGCGAGGCGCACGCGAAGATCGCGAAGCCCATGTTGTACATCCGGACCCGGCCGAACATGTCGCCGAGCCTGCCCAGCGCGACCACCAGCACCGCGGAGACCAGCAGGTAGCCGAGGATCATCCAGAGCAGATAGCCGATGTTCCCGGGGGCCAGCGGGTCGAGCCCGATGCCGCGGAAGATCGCGGGCAGGGAGATGATCACGATCGAGGCGTCCATGGTCGCGATCAGCACACCGAGCGTGGTGTTGGAGAGCGCGATCCATTTGTAGCGGTCGCCCACCTCGGCGTTCCCGCTGCGGCTGGCGGGCATTACAGCCGCTCCGCGAGCCGGTCGAGCAGCGGTACGACCGAGAGCAGCCGCTGCCGTTCGGCGGGCGTGAACTCCCCGTCGAGGACCTCGGTGAGCCGCTGGACGGACTCCGACCGGCGGTCGATCAGTACTTTGCGGCCGGCGTCGGTCACCGCTATCACCGCGCGCCGGCCGTCCCGGATGTCCGGCTCACGGCTCACCAGCCCGCGCTCCTCCAGGGCGGCCAGCGTGGATGCCATCGCCTGCGGGCGCACGCGTTCCAGTTCGGCGAGCGATCCCGGGGAGTCCGCTCCGTCGCGGCTCAGCCGGGAGAGCACGGACACTTCGGAGAGCGTCACGTCGCCGACCCGGTGGGCCTGCCTGAGACGGCGGGCGATCCGGGCCACCGCAAGCCGTATGGACGCCGCCGCCCCGGCGGCGTCCACCGGTTCCGCGCTGTCACCCATGGGCTCGGTCACGTCATCACCCCCGCTGTCGTTCGCGCCCTCTGCCGGTATCAGTTAATAACAATAGACTTATCAACTGGTCATAACCACTGGGCGTCCGGCAGGCCCCGGCCTCCGGGACAGCCGTTCGGCGCAACGCGGGCGCCGCACGGCTGTCTTACCTCCCACCTGGCCTTTTGCGGCCCGGCATCGGTACCGGTCGCAAGACGTCGCAGCCCCCGGCGCCGACTCCCGGCCTAGCCTTCGAGACACGAGGCCACACGGCGGGCGCCGTCGGCGTCCGTCCGCGCGATGCCCGCCGTTGCTTTCCGGTCCGGGTTCACCATGAAGGAAGCTGCCATGGACGACGGCCTGCCCCCGCCCGGCCGGGCCACCGGAACGCGACGGCCGGCGGGCGGGCCCGTCCGGGTGCTGCGCGCGCAGCGGCTGCCGGACGCCGCGCCGCCGCAGTGGCACCGCGGGCTGACCGTGATCGCGGTCATCAGTCTGTTCATCGGCACCCGCGCCCTCTGGACCCAGGCCACTTCTTCGCACCCGGTCGTCGCGGCGATCGTGACGGTCTGTTACGCGGGGATCCTGACGTGCGGCGTACTCGCCCTCTCCGTACGCGGCCGCCGCGCCCTGGCGAAGGTGGACCTGGCCGTCCTGGGGCTCGCGGTCGCCCTGGTCCTCTGCCACTACTGGCTGGATCACGCCGGTTCCGACGAAGGCGTGCTGACCGCTCAGGCCGCGAACGCGATCCTGCACGGCCGGCCGGTCTACGGGCAGCCGTGGCCGTGGCTGTTCGGCACACCGAAGGTCGGGGTCACCAAGACCATGTCGGGTGGCGCCGACTACACGTACGCCTATCCGCCGCTGACCGCGCTGATCGCCGCCCCGGTCCACGCCGTGGTGCACTCCACGGCCGCGGCGACCCTGGTGACCACAGCGGCGCTGCTCGTCGGCACGGTCACCCTGTTCGCCCTGGTCCCCGCGCCGTGGCGGCCGGGGGTCACCGCCGTCTGTCTGGGCTTCGGCCTGCTGCCCGGGTACGCGAGTTCGGGCTACCCGGCCGTCGTGGCCCTGGCCTTCCTGGTCCCGGTCGTCGTCCGCTGGCCCGGCACCGGCGCGGGCGGACACCTGGGACGGTACGGAGTGTTCCGGGCCGTCTGCCTCGGTGCGGCCTGCGCCAGCCAGCAACTGGCCTGGTTCCTCGTCCCGTTCCTGCTGATCGGCGTCCACGCCGTGCGCCGCGGCGAGCTGGGCGGGCGGGCCGCGCTCGGTGTGGTCGCCCGTTACGCGGGCACGGCGGCCCTCACCTGGGCGGTGCTGAACGCCTACTTCGCCGCCGACGGCTTCCACAGCTGGCTGGAGGGTTCGCTGCTGCCCGTCACGCAGGGCGCGATCCTGCACGGCCAGGGCGCCATGGGCATCTCCTACTACTTCACCGACGGCAGCAGCCGTCTGGACTTCTACTCCTACGCGAGTGTGCTGCTGCTCCTGGGGCTGCTCGGCGCCACCCTGCTCTTCGTACGGCGGCTGGGCCCCGCGCTCACCGTGCTGCCCTGGCTGCCCTTCTACCTGGCCACGCGTTCGCAGGACGGCTACTTCCTGCTGATGACCCCGCTGTGGCTGGCGGCCGCCGCCACCGTCCCGGCCTCGGCTCTGGCGACCGCCTGGCAGCCGCGGATCCCGCGCGTGCGCTCGCACCGGGCCAAAGCCGTGGTGGCCACCGTGCTGGTCGTACCGTCCCTGCTCTGCCTGACGGTGGCGGCCGCGAGCCCGCCGCCGCTGCGTATGAGCGTGACACCGCGGCTCGCCGACCGGCAGCACCGGGGCATCACGTCCGTCCTCGTCCACGCGGTGAACACCACGGGTCACGCGCTCTCGCCGCACTTCGCCAGCCGTACCGGTCAGGGGGCGTCCGGCTGGTGGACCATCCGCTCGGGCCCGGCCACCATCGCCCCGCACGCCTCCGCCTCGTACGTCGTCAGCCCGCCGGGCGGATTCCGCAGGCTGCCCCGCAACGGCGCCCGCTTCTATCTGATCGCGGTGAGCGACAAACCGATGACCATCACCACCGCCACCCTGCCCTCGGCCCCTGCCACCGCCGCCCCACCGGGGCGCTCACCGGGGCCGCCCGCGTACGCCGCCCCGGGGCGCGTCGGCGGCCGCGGCACCACCCCGGCAGGGTGGATCCGTCGCTGCGCGGCGGGCGGCGCGGGCGGTCCGCTGTGAGCCGGGCGCGGGGCCGGGAGCCCCGCCCGGAGGACCGGGGGCAGGACAATGCGGCCGGCCCGCCGCTCGTGTCCGTCCCCGAGCTCAGCGAGGAACAGTCGACACTGCTGCGGCTGGTCGGGCACGAGTGGGGGCGGGTGTCGGCGGCGCCCGCGGCCTGGCGCCATGCCCTGCCCGTCGATCCCGATGTGGGCAGCTTCCCGAAGCCCGCGCAGATCGTGCCGGCCCGCTTCGGGCGTTTCGTTCCGGTGGCCCCGCTCGTCGGCCGGCCGGCCGGTTCGGGCGCCCGCGAGTTCGAGGTCGGCTGGGAGGAAGCGGGCGGGGCCGGCAGGACACGGGCCCGGATCCGGCGCGCGGTCCTGGGGGCTCCGCTGCGGAGTTCGGCGATCGCGCGCGAGCGGATGCGCAAACTGGTGGCGCTGCCGGTGCTGTCGGCGGACGCGCTGTCGTCGGTGGCGTACGGCCCGGAGGCGCTGCTGGCGGTGCTGGTGATGGCCGGCGCCCCGGGGCTCCGGTACTCGGTTCCGGTGGCGCTGGCGATCGTCTTCCTGATGCTGGCCGTCGGGATCTCGTACCGCCAGACGATCCGCGCCTATCCCCAGGGCGGCGGCTCGTACATCGTCGCGACGGACAACCTCGGCCGGCTGCCCGGGCTGGTGGCGGCTGCCGGTCTGATGACCGACTACATCCTGACCGTCGCCGTCTCCATCTCGTCCGGTATGGCCGCGGTGACCTCCGCGCTGCCGGGGCTGGCGGGCGATACCGTACCGATCGGGGTCCTGGTCGTCGCCCTGCTGCTCGCCGGGAACCTGCGCGGTGTCCGGCAGGCGGGTGCCCTCTTCGCGGCGCCGACGTACGCCTTCGTCATCGCCATCGCCGCGCTGGTCGCCTTCGGGCTCTACCATGCGGCGGGCCGGGGTTTCGTCCCGGTGCCCACGCCCCCGCAGCACGCGGTCGAGGGAGTCGGCCTGCTGCTCGTCATGCGGGCCTTCGCCTCGGGGTCGACGGCCATGACCGGTATCGAGGCGATCTCCAACGCCGTGCCGGCCTTCCAGCCCGTCCCCTGGCGCAATGCGCGCACCACGCTCGCCTGGATGATCGGGCTGCTGGTCGCCCTCTTCGCGGGGACGGTCGCCATGGTCCATCTGGAGGGCGTCGTACCCGAGTCCGGGGAGACCGTGCTCTCGCAGCTGGCCCACCGCAGTTTCGGGTCGGGCGGCATGTACGTCTTCACCCAGGCGGCGACCGCGCTGGTGCTCCTCCTCGCCGCGAACACCGCGTACAACGACTTCCCCCGGGTGCTCTTCCTCCTGGCACGCGACCATCACGCGCCCCGGGTCTTCCTGCGGCTCGGCGACCGGCTCGCCTTCAGCAACGGGGTCATCCTGCTCTCCGTGGCAGCGGCGGTGGTCTACGTGGCCTTCGACGGCAAGACCGACTCGCTGATCCCGCTGTACGCCGTCGGGGTCTTCCTCGCCTTCACGCTCTCCCAGAGCGGCATGGTGGTGCACTGGTGGCGCGCGCGCAGCCGGCACTGGCGCAAGAGCCTGTGCTTCAACGCGACCGGCGCGCTGCTCTCCGCCGTCGTCTTCATCACGGCCGGAATCACCAAGTTCACCGAGGGCGCCTGGCTGGCGCTGGTCACCGTGGCGCTGTTCCTGCTGGTGACCACGCGGATCCGGCGCCACTACGACCGGGTGGGCGAGGCGCTGCGGCTGCACCCGCAGACCATCGAGGTCCCCAGCCGCACGATCACACCGCGCTCCGGCAGTTCGCTGCCCGCCGTGCCGCCCCCGAGCCCGCCGGGCGCGGTGGGGCCGGCGTCCGGGGCCGCGCAGGAGGACCGGGAGTCCGAGGACTCACCGGAGTCGATCAGCCACCTCTCCGTCGTCCTGATCGACGCGCTGCACCAGGCGAGCATGCGCGCGCTCGCCTATGCCGCCTCCCTCCAGCAGCCGGTTCTCGCGCTGCACGTCAGCGTCGGGGACGAGGACGCCGACCGCTTCCGCGAGGCCTGGCTCTTGTGGGGCGACCACCTTCCGCTGCGGATCGTCATCTCCCCGTACCGCGCGACCGTCGCTCCGCTCGTCGGCTACATCGAGTCGCTGCACCACCAGCGCCCGGATCTGACCATCACGGTGATCCTTCCGGAGATCGTCGTACGCCACTGGCGGCACCGTCTGCTGCACAGCCCGCTCGGCGGGCGGCTGCGGCGCGCCCTGCGGCCCCTGCCGAAGATCGTGGTGACGACCGTGCCGTTCCACATCTGAGCCCGTGTCCTGGCCCGTGCCGCGCCCGGATCCCGAGTCCGTGTCCGAGCCGCCGCCGTTGCCCTCGCGCGGGGAATACAGTGGAATCGAGGTAGTGATTTATCCGGTTTGTCTACCTGTTGGGGCCGCCCCCGGTGCCCGGGACCACGCCCCAGGGAGGTCGTGCCGCGTATGAACTCCGAACACGCCGAACGGCTGGTGACCGCGCTGCGCGCCCGTGGGGTGATGGCGCACGTCGCCGAGGTGGGTGTCTACCAGTTCGGGGTCCGGGTCGTCATCGACTGGAACATCGAGGCGGTCTGGGACACGGACGGGGCGGCGGGGCTGGACGCGCAGGTGCTCAGCGACGGGATGCTGGTGGGGTTCGTTCCCCACATCGCGGGCTCGGAGGACTTCACCGAACAGCAGCTCGTCGACGCCATCGCGACCACGAGCTACTCGACGGAGGGCCTCCGCCCACCGCCCGGGACCGGGACAACTACGCGTACGAGTCCGACTCCGAGCACAGGTACAGGCACGGGCAGCGCCGCGGGCGGACCGGACCGGCCCGACGGCCAGGGGCAGGAGCCCGCCGCCGCTCCCCCGCCTCCGCCGGCCGGACCCCGGCCCGCTTCCCCCGGCCACCGCAGGCCGAGGAGCCGCTGGTGGCAGCGCTGAACCGGGGGCGGAGCAGCTCTACAGGCCGGGCGCACCCCAGACCGGGAACCACCGGGCGAGGTCCGGCTCGACGCGCAGGTCGTCCCCCAGGACCGCCTTGACCTGGAGTTCCAGCGGGCTGTTCCGCTTCTCCGTACCGTCCGGCATCGGCGCGAAGGGGAAGAACGTGCCCCGCTTGTACAGATAGACCAGCGCGAGCGGCCGCTGCTCGGCGTCCTTGAACGCGACCAGTGAGCACAGCAGCTGCGGGCCGAAACCGCCGTCCTCCAGCAGTGAGTTGACGGCGTGCAGGTCGTTCACGAGCGCCGCCGTGTCATCGGGCGGCTGCTGGGCCAGCAGCCAGGTGTAGCCGTATGAGTCCTGGCTGAACCGGACCGGGGCGCCGCCGCGGCCGGTGTCCGCGTCGAGCAGTTCCTCCACGTCCTGCTTGATCCGGGCGAAGCCGCCGCCCTCGACGCCCGCGAAGCAGACGGACCCCATGCCGGTGGGGGTGAATCCGGCTCCCGCCTGGAGGGTGAGTGCGGCGGACGGCACGGCGAACAGCTGGTCCAGATCGGGGCGGACCGGCTTGCTCCGGCCGAGGATGCTGTCGAGAAATCCCACGGGCGCACTCCTACGGGGTCAGGACGGCCGGACGCCGGACGCCCGCCCGTTCTTCGGTCACGGACGGACGCACCGGGCCCGCACGACGAGCCGCGGGCCCCGGTGTCACGGACGGGCGAGTTCGGTGGAGATACGGGCGAGCTGGTCCAGCCGCTGTTCGAGCGTCGGGTGGGAGGAGAAGAGGCGGCCCAGGCTCTCCTTCGAGGAGAAGGCGGGCATGAAGTAGAAGGCGTTGTACGGCTCCGCCTTCCGCAGGTCCTCGGTCGGGATCCGCGCCATCTGGCCGTTCACCTTGGTGAGCGCCGAGGCGAGGGCAGACGGGCGGCCGGTCAGCAGGGCGGCGGCCCGGTCGGCGGACAGTTCCCGGTACCGGGAGAGCAGCCGGGTCAGCAGGAAGCTGACCACGTACACCGCGGCGCTGATCAGCGGGACCAGCACGATCGCGAGGCCGAGCGGTCCGGCGTTCCTGCTGTTGCGGGCCAGTCCGCTCCACAGGGTGATACGGGTGATGAGTCCGGCCAGCACCCCGAGGAACGAGGCGATCGTCATCACCGCGGCGTCGCGGTGGGCCACGTGGGACATCTCGTGGGCGAGGACGCCCTCCAGCTCTTCGGGCTCCAGCCGGCGCAGCAGACCGGTCGTGGCACAGACCAGTGCGGTGCGCTCACTGCGGCCGGTCGCGAAAGCGTTCGGGATGTCACTCTGGGCGATGGCCACCTTCGGTTTGTCCATGTCGGCCAGCGCGCAGATCCGGTCGATCGCGCCGTGCAGCTCGGGGGCCTCCTCGGCGGTGACCTCCCGCGCCCCCATGGTGAGAGCCGCGATCTTGTCGCTGAACCAGAACTGAGCGACGAAGAGAACACCCGCGACGATCAGGATGATCGGCCAGGCACCACGCAGCAGAACGAGCAGCACGCCGACCAGGACGACATACAGCAGTCCGATCAGGAACATGGTGGTGACCATGCGCGTGGTGAGACCGCGATCGAGGGTGTAGCGGCTTCGTGTCATCTTCGTCTCCTGTAGCGGTTCTCCCCCTTCGGCAATTGTCCTCCTTCCACGTAAAGACGGGGTATGCAGCGGGTTCGGCGAGTTCTCCGATCGGCCGGACACGGGCCGCTGCGCCGGACGCCGACGCCCTCCGCCGAACACCGGTGCCGCGGACCGCCCGACGCCCGGGGCGGTCCGCGGCACCGGCGGGTCTCACCAGGCGACGGGCAGTTCGTGGACGCCGTAGACGGCCATGTCGGTACGGAAGGGGATCTCGTCGAGCGGGCGGTCGAGCCGCAGGCCGGGCAGGCGGCGCAGCAGAGCCGGGTAGGCGAGCTGCAGCTCGACGCGGGCGAGGTTCTGGCCGAGGCACTGGTGGGGGCCCGAGCCGAACGCGAGGTGCCTGCGGGCCTGCCGGTCGATGTCGAGCCGCTCGGGCTCCTCGAAGACCTCCGGGTCGCGGTTGGCCACGTCGGTGGCGCAGATGACCGCATCACCGGCCCTGATGAGCTGCCCGCCGACCTCGATGTCCTCGACGGCGACGCGGCGCCGCCCCAGGTGCGTGATGGTCAGATAGCGCAGCAGCTCCTCGACCGCGCCCGCGACCCGCTCGGGGCTGCCGTCGCGGACCGCGGCCAGCTGTTCGGGGTTCTGGAGCAGCGCGCAGGTGCCGAGGGCGATCATGTTGGCCGTGGTCTCGTGCCCGGCGACCAGCAGCAGCCGCGCCTGTTTGGCGCATTCGTCACGGGTGCTGATCCCGGTCAGCAGATAGTCCGCGGCGAGCCGGCTGAGCAGGTCGTCGGCGGGGTGCTTGGCCTTCTTCTCCACCAGGTCGCCCAGGTAGTCGACCAGTTCCTGCGAGGCGTCCAGGGCGTCCTGCGCACTGCTGCGGGTGTCGATGATGACGGCGCTCGCCCGCTGGAAGAACCCGTGGTCCTCGTACGGGACACCGAGGAGCTCGCAGATGACCAGCGAGGGCAGCGGGAGCGCGAAGGACGTGACCAGGTCGGCCGGCGATCCGGCCTTCTCCATCCCGTCCAGCAGCTCGCCGATGATGCGCTCTATGCGCTCCCGCAGGGCCTGCGTCCGTTTGATGGTGAAGTCACCGGTGAACCGCTTGCGCTGCTCGTTGTGTTCCGGTTCGTCCATCGTGATGAAGGTGCGGTTGTGGGCGCGGGTCGCCTCGCTGCCCGGGCTGAAGCTCGGGTAGGAGGGCCGCCGGTTGTCGGCGCTGATCCGCTCGTCGCGCAGCAGCGCCACCTGGTCCGCGTGCCGGGTCACGTACCAGGCCGTGGCGCCGTTCCAGAGCGTGACCCGGGAGATCGGCTCCGAGGTGAGCAGTCCGGACATCTCCGGGGGCGGGTCGAAGGGACATCCGGCGGCGCGACGGGTGGTGTACGCGGGTGGTGCGGTGGGGACCTCGGTCATCGTCGTCCTTCCACAGTGGGGTGTGAGGTGTTCCGGGAGCCGTGCCGCGCGGTCAGGACAGGGTGATGGCGGCGGCCGGGCAGATCTGCGCGGCCTCCTCCACTGCGGCGTGCTGTTCGGCGGGCGGGCTGCTGTTCAGTACGACGACGATCCCGTCCTCGTCCCGCTGGTCGAACACGTCGGGGGCGGCGAGTACGCACTGGCCCGCAGCACAGCACTTGTCGGTGTCCACGGTGATCTGCACGTCGTTCCTCCAGCACTAGGGCGCGTTACTTAACAAAAGTAACTTCTCATCGCGGACGGTAGTACTCCGCTCACCTCCTGGGGAACCCCCAGTGCATGCATAGGGCATCTTTCTGGCCACTTTCCGGGACCCTCCGCCGGAAGGCTCCGGCCACGCCGTCCGCCCCGACCGCTCCGTGCAGGCGGGGAGCCGGAGCGGGCGGGGTACGGGATCATCGTGGAGTGGACCATCCCGAACCCGGCGACTCCGCCGCCCAAGACCTCTACAGATCACTCGCCGACCTCGCCTACACCATGGCCGGCAACCGCGCGCACATGCGGCTGCGCGTCCAGGCGGAAGTCGCTGTCGACCGCGC
This sequence comes from Streptomyces sp. NBC_01471, assembly GCF_041438865.1. Classification (NCBI taxonomy): domain Bacteria; kingdom Bacillati; phylum Actinomycetota; class Actinomycetes; order Kitasatosporales; family Streptomycetaceae; genus Streptomyces; species Streptomyces sp. NBC_01471. The sequence goes on along the minus strand of NZ_CP109450.1, from coordinate 7,605,604 downwards.
CTCCCTCGCCCTGCTGCGCACCCTCACGGCGGCGCAGGCCCCCCTGCGGATGGGCGAGATCGCACAGGCCCTGCTGGTGCAGGCGCCTCATGTCACCCGGGAGATCCGCGGGCTGGAGGAGCGCGGACTGGTGCGCACGGTCCGGGAACCGGGCGACCACCGGGCCCGGCGTATCGCGGTCACCCAGGACGGCCGCGAAGTGGTGGAGCGCGCCGAGGAGGCCGGCCGGCGCTGGCTCGACGACGCCCTGCACGGTTTCGCCCCGAACGAGCTGATCACGGCGGCCGCGGTGATCAGCCGTGTCGTCGAGGCCTACCGCAACCCCTGAGCGGAGGCGGGTGCGCGGCTCCGGGCGGCGCGGACGAATGGCCCGATCGCGGGGTCTGCTCCGTCGCGCGGCCCGGGTGCACGCAGTACGCCCCCGGCGTCCGTGACATCGAGGGCGTACGCGCATACGGACCGGTGGCGGGCCCGTGGCAGTGCGGTCAGGCGCTCTGCCAGAGCCGGGTCATCACCCGTACACCGAACCGCAGTCCTTCGAGGGGCACCCGCTCGTCCACTCCGTGGAAGAGCCGCCCGTAGTTCAGGTCGTGCGGGAGCTTGAGCCCCTTGAAGCCGAAGCACCGGATGCCGAGGTGGGTGAAGGCCTTGGCGTCCGTACCACCCGGATTGCAGTACGGCACCGGGTGGCCGTCCGGGTCCTCGGCACGCACCGCGTCGCACATGGCGTCCACGAGCGCGCCGTCGAAGGTGGTCTCCATCGCGAGGTCGTGGTTGACCCACTCCCGGCTGACCGAGGGCAGCAGCAGGGCGTCGATGGTGTCGATCAGTTCCTGCTCGTGACCGGGCAGGAAGCGGCCGTCGACCCGGGCGGTGGCCCGGCCGGGGATGACGTTCGTCTGGTAGCCGGCCTGGAACATGGTGGGGTTGGCGGAGTTGCGGAGCACCACCTGCATGAAGTCCGAAACCGGGCCGAGCCGGGCGAGACTGCCCTCGATGTCGTCCTCGTCGAACTCGACACCGTAGAGCCGGGCGGCCTCGGCGAGCAGGGCCCGCACCGGCTCGATCAGACGGACGGGGAACGTGTGCCGGCCGATCCGGGTGAGCGACTCGGCGAGATCGGTGACGGCGTTCTCGTCGTTGGGTGACGAGCCGTGACCGGCGCGCCCGGTGGCGGTCAGCTCCATCCAGGCCATGCCGCGCTGGGCGTTCTCGATCGGGTAGAGCCTGCGGGTGTCGTCGATGGCGAACGAGAAACCGCCGCCCTCGCCGATCGCCTCGGTGACCCCGTCGAACAGCTCGGGCCGGTGCTCGACGAGCCAGTGGCCGCCGAACTTGCCGCCCGCCTCCTCGTCCGCGAGGAAAGCCAGGACCAGGTCCCTGGAGGGCCGGGTGCCGGTCCGGGCGAAGTGCCGGGCGGTGGCCAGCATGACGGCCACCGTGTCCTTCATGTCGATGGCGCCGCGGCCCCACAGATAGCCGTCGCGGATCTCTCCGGAGAACGGCGGCACCTGCCACTCGGAGGCGTCCGCCGGTACGACGTCGAGGTGGCCGTGGACCATCAGGGCGCCGCGCTCACGGTCCGCGCCCTCGATCCGGGCGATGACGCTGGCCCGTCCCGGTGCGCTCTCGATCAGCTCGGAGTCGATACCGGCCTCGGCCAGCCGGGCCACGACCCAGTTGGCGCAGGCGCGTTCGTTGCTGATGGGGTTGGAGGTGTCGAAGCGGATCAGCTCGGCGCAGAGGTCGACCACCTCGCGCTGTGCCTCTTCGGAAGCGGGGACGGGTCCGGTCGTGGTCGTGTCGGGGTCAGGGGTGTTCATGCCGCTCCCACGGGGGTGTTGTTGTCGGCGACGGGGAGGTCCGGGGCGGTCTCCAGCGTCGATGTGCCGTACGGCTTGATCCAGCCCAGCAGGCCGAGCACCGCGTACAGCACGAACGCGGTGATCAGCGAGTTGAGTGCGGGGATGCCTCCGTCGTAGAACTTGCCGACGCAGAACGCCGCGATCCAGATGACCAGGGACATCGGGACCCAGGTGGGCGAGGTGGCCGGCAGGGTCTGGGCCTCGCGGGTCTCGTCCAGTGGCTTGCGCATCCGCCGGACGATCCAGTACTCGGCCACGATGATCCCGCCGATCGGCGGGATGGCGACGCCCAGCAGGGACAGGAAGTCCGTGAAGTGGGTCATGATGCCGACCGCGGACAGGAGGGTGCCCGCGAGACCCAGCACGATGGTGACCGCGCCGCGGTGCAGGCGCTTGCCGAAGACGACCTGGAAGAAGTTGACGACGCCGAGTGAGGAGCCGTACAGGTTCCAGTCGTTGACCTTGGCGGTGGACATCAGCACGACGACCACACCGACCGCGCCCGAGGTGCTCAGCACGATCTGCGAGACCTGGTTGCTCTTGACGAGGTGGCCGAGCAGAACGCCCGTCATCCCGACGATGTACTCGGAGAGGATCATCGACGAAGCGCTCTGCAGGAAGACGTGCGAGCCCTTCTTGTTGAAGCGGGTCATCTCCGGCGCGACGATCGCACCGGTCATGAAACCGCCCGCGATGGCGGTGGCGGCCACGGCCAGCGATATGTGCTGGGCCGGCGCGGGCGAGTGGACCAGGTCCATGAAGGAGTGCTTGGTCAGGGTGGAGATGACCGACCAGGCGACCAGCGCGAAGAACAGCGGCGTGACGATCTTGGCGAAGACGGCCATGTACTTGAAGCCGAAGATCACCAGTACCGTGACCGCCAGCCCGGCGATCACGCACCACATCCAGGAGGGGCCGCCGACCAGTGAGGAGACGCTGTCCCCGAAGATCGTGTTCTGGACGCCGAACCAGCCCACCAGGCTGACCGCGATGACGAAGCTGACCAGCGCCGAACCGTTGCGGCCGAAGCCGACCCAGCGGGTGAGCAGCGGGGTCGCAAGACCTTCGCGCATTCCGGCCAGGCCGATGGCGAAGATCACGATCTCCAGGGTCACCGCGCCCAGTGTGAAGGCGAGGAACGCCTGGCCGAAAGTCATGCCGACGCCGATGGTCGCGCCGAGCGTGAACTGGGAGATGGACCCCGACTGGGCCAGCCACTGGAGCAGCATGCTCCCGAAGCCGAAACGCTTGTCGCGCGGGACACGGGAGAGCGCGTAGTCGTCGCTGCCGATTCCCTTGGTGGCCGCGTCAGCGGGTGGTGAAGTTGTCATTCATGACTCCCTGGGCTGGCGGCCGAGGGTCTGCAGGTGCGACAGCGACCCATAGCGGTTGACGAGGTTGTCGAACTCCACCGCGTCGTGGAAGTCGAGGTGCCCGCCGGCGTAGACCTTGGCGGTCTCGACGGCGAAGCGGGCGGCGGACGCGATGTCCGTCTCATGGCTCGCGCCCGTCTGGCATCCGGGCACCGCGGCAGCCGACGTGATCGCGAGACCGACGACCGGAGCGGCGGTCGCTGTGGCGGGCTGCAGGATCGAATTGATGTGGTGTGCCCCATTACCGTACGGAGTGATGTCCTGTGTCGTCACGGGGTAAGTGACCAACGGCTCACCCGTCACGACGGCGAGCAGCTCGCCGAGCTGCTCGCTCACCCGCAGCACCCAGCCCTCCTTCACGGTGGGCGACAGGGCGAGGCCCTTGTGGTTGATGATGCGGTTGCCCTTGGTGGTGTCGATGGAGAGCACCGCCTCCATCTCGTCCGTCACCTCGTGGCGGTTCATGGTGGCGATGTCCACCGGCGATCCCATGAACGGCACCGGGTCGTGCGGTTCGGTGGGCGCGTCCGGGCAGATGTGGGTGGCGACGATCACATCACCGGGCAGCACATCGCCCCGGCGGCGCATGTCGAGCAGTTTGGCGGCCGTGGCCAGCGCGGCGGCCGCTCCGTCGGCGTCCGAGACGAGTCCGGTCACCTCGGGCCGGGCGCCCACTCCCCCGAGCCGGCCGACCACACCGAGGGTGCGGGCGGTGCCGCCCGACGAGCGGCCGTGGCTGCCCGGGATACGGATCTGTACGAAGTCGGTGGATCCGCGCTCACCGGACACCGAGGTGATCCCGGCCCCCGACCCCTCCGGGCCCGCCACCGCGTCGAGGTACTCGACGACGCGCTTGCCGTCGGCCGCGGGATCGTCCAGCAGATCCACGATGTCCAGGACGTACTTCAACATGAGGGGCCTTTCTCGCTGCGTCAGCACCCGCTGAGTTCCGGGGGTGCTGACAGCAGATTCGGGATCCGATAGCGTTGAGCGCAACTGTTTCCCTCTATTTGCAATTCGGGTCTGGATGGTGAGATGACGATGGCCGAGATCGACCTGGACCGTCGCAAACCCGCGGGCGCGCTGCAGACCGTCGACCGGGCGCTGCTCGTCCTGCTGGCCTTCGAGCGGACCCGGCCCGACTGGGGGGTCACCGAGGTGGCCGCCGAATTCGGCTGGGACACCTCCGTCGCCCAGCGTCTGCTGTCGACACTGGCGGGCCGCGGCTTCCTGGTCTCCGACCCTGCGACCAGGCGCTACCGCATCGGCCCCGCCGTACTGCGGTTGAGCCGGCAGTGGGAGCGTTCGGGCTCACTCGAACTGCTGGCGGGACCGGTGCTGGAGGAGCTGTGCCGCACCACCGGCGACACCGTGCTGTTCTGCCTGCCGGACAGCTTCCACATGCGCTGCGTGGCGGCGGAGGAGGGCGATTCGGGGCCGCTGCGGTACTACCCGCTCGTCGGCGAGCTGTATCCGGCGCACGCGGGCGCCACCAGCAAGTCGTACTACGCGTTCCTGCCGGACGATCAGCGCCACCGGCTCTTCCGCGCCCGGCCGATGGCCCGCTTCACCGATCGCACGGTCACCGACGCCGATCTGCTGGAGCAGGAATTCCTGCGCATCCGCGCGCAGGGGTACGCGTGGACGGTCGGCGAGTACGACAACGGCATCGCCACGGTCGCGGTCCCGGTGTTCCTCGGCCGGGAGCCGTACGGCAGCCTCAGCCTGGGCGGCGCCGAGGAGCGCTTCCCGGACGGTCCCGAGGCCCGGCTCGACAGCCTCAGACAGGCCGCCCAGCTGCTGGAGAAGCGGCTCACCACCCCGCCCCAGCGCACCCGGCGCCCACGCGCCTGACCCCGCCGCGGCCCGCCGGGCCTGGCCCCTCAGAACCGAACCTCCCCCGGAACACTGCCCCTCCACTGAAAGAGCGCCACCGTGAATCTCCTTCTGCTGTCCAACTCCACCCAGTACGGGCGCGGTTACCTGGAACACGCCCTGGACACCGTCACCGGCTTCCTGCCGCAGGGTGCCAGGCTCGCCTTCGTCCCCTACGCCCTGGCCGACCACGACACGTACACCGCACGGGTGCGCGGAGCGCTGGAACCGGCCGGGATCTCCGTGCACGGCGTCCACGAGAACAACGACCCGCTGGCCGAACTGGCCGCCGCGGACGCCGTGTTCATCGGCGGCGGGAACTCCTTCCGGCTGCTGAGCGCCCTGTACCGCACGGGTCTGCGCGAGGCCGTGCGCGACGCCGTCCGCGGCGGGCTCCCCTACATGGGCGCCAGCGCGGGCACCAACATGGCCGCGCCCACGCTCCGCACCTCGAACGACATGCCCATCGTGCAGCCGCCGTCCTTCGACACGCTCGGCCTCGTGCCGTTCCAGATCAACCCGCACTACCTCGACCCGGACCCGGGCAGCACGCACAAGGGCGAGACGCGCGCGGAGCGTCTGACGGAGTTCCTGGAGGAGAACGACGTGCCCGTACTCGGGCTGCGCGAGGGCAGCTGGCTGCGGGTGGACGGAGCGGTGGCGACGCTCGCCGGGGAGCGCCCGGGCGTGCTGTTCACCCGGGGCGCGCCCGCCCGCGAACTGCCGGTGGACTCCGATGTCTCCGCACTGCTCGGCACCGAGCCGGCATTCGACTCCCCCGCAGCGTGAGCACGCCCACCGCATGAACACGGTCGCCGGCCGGCGCGGCCGCCGATGAGGGGCCGGACTCCGTGTCCGGCCCCTCACCATGATTTGGCTCCCCCCAGGGCACCGTCTACAGTCCTGTAGATACATTCAGACCGTGGATGCCGCACGTCTCCCGCGGAGCGGGCAGCCCCGACCGAGCTGAGAGTTCCCCGCCTGATGACTGCTGTCTCCCCGGTGCCGCTGGCCTTCAACGGCTCACACATCGACGGTTCGCTGTTCACCACCGTCACGGACTTCGCACGTGACACCCGCTGGCTGAACGCGCCGCTGGAGTCATGGACCAACATCGGCCTCGGCGTGTTCGCGGTCCTCATGATCGTCGGATGGTGGCAGGCGCGGCGCCGCGACAGCGCGTCGATGGCTCTCGCTCTGGCCGTGCCGGTGAGTGTCGTGGTCGCCTTCGGCGCGGCCGAGGTGGTCAAGAAGCTCGTGTCGGAGGTGAGGCCCTGCCGCTCGATGTCCCACGCGTTCATCGTCGAGACCTGCCCGGCCCCGTCCGACTTCGCCTTCCCCAGCGGCCACACCACGACGGCCGCCGCGACCGTCGCGGCCCTCTACCTGCTGAACCGGAAGCTGTGCGCCGTCGCCGCGCTCTTCGCGCTCTTCGAGGGCTTCACCCGTGTCTACGTCGGCGCGCACTACCCCCACGACGTCCTCGGCTCGGCAGTCCTCGCCCTGCCCATCGCGTTCCTGACCAGCCTGGCCCTGCGCCGTCTGGCCACACCCCTCGTCGAGCGACTGCGCACCGGGGTCCTGGCCCCCGTCCTGACCGCAGGACCGGCCGGAGCCCACGCGGCCGGCTGACACCGGCCCGGCGCCCCGTCCGCCGCCGCGCGCGCCCTCAGCCCCAGAACGCCTGGGCCAGGGAGGCTCCCACGAAGGCCGCGCCCAGCCCCGCCACCACACTCGCCGTGACATTGACGGCGGCGAAGAAGCGGGCTCCGTCCTGCGCCAGGCGAAGGGTCTCGTACGAGAACGTCGAGTACGTCGACAGCGCCCCGCAGAACCCCGTCCCGACCAGCAGCTGTACCTGGGACGACGCGGCCCCGGCGGCGACCGCGCCGGTGACCAGCCCCAGGACCAGGCAGGCGGAGACGTTGACGGCGAAGGTCCCCCAGGGAAAGACGGTGTCGTGCGACGCCTGGATCCTGCGGTCGGCGAGATAGCGCAGCGGGGCGCCGACCGCGGCCCCCACGATCATGAGCAGCCAGTTCAACGTTCCTCCTCGCAGCCGGTGAGGTCGGCGCTCTCGCGGGTTTCCGGAGTGGCGGGCCGGGCCATGAGCACCTCCGAGCGCCTCCGTACGCAGAAGCGCCGGGTCAGGGACGCCGTGGTCCGGACGGCCGCCAGTGCCGAGAGCAGCGTGAGCGCCAGATAGGCGAGCGCGGTGCGGGCGTGTCCGCCGTTGACCAGCCCCTGGATGTCCACGGCGTACGTGGAGAAGGTGGTGAAGCCGCCCAGAACCCCGGTGCCGAAGAAGGGGCGTACGAGCGGGTGGACCGACCGGGCCTCGGTGATCACCACCATGAACACCCCGATGACCGCGCAGCCCGCGGTGTTGACCACGAACGTCGTCCAGGGGAAGGCACCACCGGCCGTCGGCCACAGCAGCGCGGCGCCGTACCGTGCGGACGCCCCGGCCATGCCGCCGAGCGAGACCGCCACGAGAACCGGCCACTGGGCAGCGGACCGCACAGTGGCGGGTCCAGGCTGCGCGGGGAGGGAAAGGCCGGCATCGGGGCCGGAGCTGACGGGGTCGTCCACCATCGGGACGGGAGCCTCTGCCACGTGGTTCTCCTACTCGGCGGTCACGGCGCGCAACGGGGCGCGCACCATCGCAAGTAGGGACCGTTGGCGGCTCGGTCGCCGCAGTTCGGGTACGGCGGGCCCCACCGCCGCGCGAGAGGCCACCGGCCCCTCACCGCTTCGGATCATACCGTGCGGCCCGGTGCCCGCTCCAGGGCGGCGGTCCCGTTCCGGCGGCTCCTGTGGTGCGGAACAGCGCGTCGGCTGACAGCCTCGGACATCACGCCCCCCCGACCGCTCCGGGGCCGCGAGCACTCGCCGGGAGAGTGCGATGACCACGACGACAGGGAGGAGATCCGGTGGGCACGATCACCGACTGGCTGTCCGGGCTGTCGGGCGCCGCCGTCTACGCCGTCGTCGGCGGACTGGTCTTCTGTGAGGACGCGCTGTTCTTCGGCTTCGTCATCCCGGGCGAGAGCGCGGCCGTGATCGGGGGCGTACTGGCCGCACAGCACCAGGTGTCCGTCTACTGGCTGGCCGTCGTCGTGGTGGCAGCGGCCATCGCCGGGGACTCCGTCGGCTACGAGATCGGCCGCAGATTCGGCCCGCGGCTGCTGGCCGCGCGGTCGCTGCGCCGCCACCGCGGCAGCATCGAGTCCGCCCGGGACCTGATCCGCCGCAGGGGGCCGGTGGCCGTGTTCCTCGGCCGCTTCGTGGCGTTCTTCCGTGCGGTCATGCCGGCGCTCGCCGGTGCCTCGGGCATGCCCTACCGCACCTTCCTCCTGTTCAACGCGCTGGGCGGCCTCGTCTGGGGCGTCGGCTTCACCCTCATCGGTTACGCCGCCGGCAACGCGTACAGCAGCATCGAGCACTTCGTCGGCCGGGGCGCCGCCCTGGTGTTCGTGGGGCTGGTCGTCATCGTGCTGGTGGTCAGATACGTCCGGCGGCGCCGCAGGGGCGGCGAGGAGAGTGAGGACGGCGGCAGCGACGGCACGTCCGAGGAGCCGGGGGCCGGCGCCACCGACAGCACCGATGGCTCGGACCACGGCGAGTGAGCATCCGGGACGGGCGGACTAGGACTCCGGAGGCACGCGCAGCGCGAGGACCGCGATGTCGTCGAAATGACCGTCCGTGAGCCGCACCAGCAGTTCGTCGCAGAAGGTCTGAAGAGGCTCGCCCGCAAGGCTCGCCGTATGCTGGCGCAGCCTGGTGAGCCCCCTGCCGATGTCCTCACCGGGGCGTTCGATGAGCCCGTCCGTGTACAGCAGCAGGGTGGATCCCGGTTGCAGTACGGTCAGCGCGTCCTCCCGCTCGATGGCCGGATCCACTCCGAGGACCGGGGCAAGGCCCTCCTCCAGCAGTCTGCTGCCCTCGGCGGGGCTGGTCAGCACCGGGGGCGGGTGCCCGGCGTTCGTCCAGTGCACGAACCACGGCCCGGTCGGGGGCGTGTAGACGCGTGCGATGACACCGGTGACCAGTTCGGTGGTGCTCAGGCCCTGCATGACACCGTCGAGGCGGCGCATCACACCGGCGGGTGAGTCCCCGCTGTCGTACGCCAGCGACCGCAGCATGTTGCGCAGCTGCCCCATCCCGACGGCGGCGGCGAGATCGTGTCCGACGACGTCGCCGATGGCCAGCACGGTGGAGCCGTCGCAGAGCCTGAACGCGTCGAACCAGTCACCGCCGACTTCGGCCCCCTCCCGGGCGGGGACATACCGTGCCGCGAGTTCCAGGTGCTCGATCCCCGACAGGTCGGGCAGGAGCGAGCGCTGCAACTGCTCAGCCGTACGCAGCTGGATCGCGTACAGCCGGGCGTTCTCGACGGCGAGCCCGGCCCGGTGCCCCAGGTCGGCCGCGAGGGAGATCTCCTCCTCGCCGAACGGCTCGGTGGACTCGGTGCGGACCAGGCTGAGCGCGCCGAACACCTCTCTGCGCACCTGGAGCGGCACGATCAGCACCGTCCTGGTACCGAGGGCACGGTAGAGCTCCAGCTGCGCGGACTGGAGGGAGCCGGCCGCCGCGTGCGCTCCGAAGCCGGTCACCGTGACCGGTCCTGCGCCGCGCAGCACCCGGGCCAGCGGTGCGGCGAACTCGTCGGACCAGGGCAGGCTCTCCGGCGCCGGTGGCAGCTCACGTGCGGGGTCGCGGTGCACGGCGGTCAGCCGGCGCACCCCGCTGTCCACGACCAGATCCACCACGCACCCGTCCGCCACCTGCGGAACGATCAGCCGGGCCAGCCGGTTGAGCGCCTCGTCCGCGTCGAGAACACTCGACAGGGCGGTACTGGCATCGGCGAGCAGCCGCAGACGGGCGGTCGCCCGCTCCAGATCCTGTCTGACCGCCGCGAGCCGGTCCTCCGCGTCGTCTGTGACCACACCGCCAGTCTGCACGAGACGCACTCCGCCACCACCTGGGACGACGCGGGACAAGGGCCCGCGCACGGCCGGAGGGGGCGGAGCAGGGCGTTCACCCGCGCCCCTGCCAGGAGGCCACCGAGTTGATCGTCGGGTTGGAGTTCGCGTCCCACTGATTGAGGATGCCGTCCCAGTCGTGCATCGCCCCGGTGGTGAAATCGGGGAGCGGGGACTGCTGGTCCCACGGGTTCTGCTGATCCCACGGGTTCTGCTGGTCCCACGGGTTCTGCTGGTCCCACGGGTTCTGCTGGTGGGCCGGCTGGTGCTGGGCAGGGTGGTACCACTGCTGGGACGGCGCGGCGGCAGCCGCCTCGGCACCGGAGCGCCGGTGACGCCCGGAGCGGTCGGCGGGAGGCGGGGCGTACGTGAGACGGCCCTGGGACTCCAGGTAGCGCGCCCTGGTGACGAGGTGGGCCAGGTCGAGACCTAGCTCGTTCGCCAGTACGGAGAGATCGACCCCGGTGCTCCAGGCGCCGACGAGAACGGCGTCCACAGCAGGCGATGACGCGGGTTCCTGGCCCAGTTCCTCGGGAACGGGGGCGATGCCGGGCGCCTGCGCGGGGCGCGGCCCCGGGATGGTGGCGCGGAACGACTGGGCACCGTCCGGTTCGGGCTGCGCCTGACCGGTGTCCACACTGTCGGCGTGGAGTGTTTCGGGCTGCTCGGGCGTGTGCTCCGCCAGGAGCGCCTGCGCCACCGCCCGGGCGTCGTCCTTGCCCACTGTGCGCCGGGCGAGGCGTACTTCACGCTCGGGGAGCCCGAGCAGTCCCGCGACGGTGCCGTCGCTCCCCAGCGTCACCGCGAACGCGGCGAGCGTCCGGGTACGCACCGCGTGCCCTTCGTCCAGCGCTCCCTGAGCACGGCGCACCTCTTCGTCATTGGCGCAGAACGCCTGTGCCAGCACGGCATGGCGCTCCCACAGCTCCCTTGGATCCATGCCCGTATCAACGCCGTATCGCCCGTTTTGAAGCGACTTCCCAGTTAATTGAACCGTAAAAGGTGAAATCAAATCTTATCGTTTCGCACTACACGGAGTTACCCCGACTGGCGCCGGTCGTTACCCCCGTCATGAACGCACGCGCGCCCGCTACCACCACGGCCAGAGGCTCAGCGGTCTTCATCCCGCCTCCCGCGCAGGCCCAGCGGGTACCCACACCACAGCCAATGGCACCTCAAGGCCCTCCTCCGTCACCGGGGAGGCATTCAAGCGCTTACGCATTCGGCCGAATGGAGGTCCGGACGCCGCTGTACTCGGAGCTGGCCGCCCAGTGGGCGGCGCGCGGCGCCACCGTGCCGGGCGCCCCCGACCCCGAATGGCAGCGCCTGACCTCCTACGAAGCCCTTCTCGACGAAGTCGAGTCCGTCCTCAGGGACCTGCGCCCGCACCGGGCCCCGGAGACGCGGCTGCTGTCCGGCCGGGCAGCACCTGGCATCTGACCGGCGACCGGACAGCGACCGGCAGCGCCGTTCCGGGCCCTCCTCGCAGAGGGCCCGGAACAGGGTCACGCGGTGCCGGTCACGGCGTACCGATCGCGGCCGGGGCCGCTCAGAGGCGGTCGAGGATCTTCCGCATCCTGTCGACTTCGGCGCGCTGGTTCTTCACCACGGTGACGGCGAGTTTCCTGGCCGCGGCGTTACGGCCGTTCTTCTGCTCGTCCTCGGCCATGGTGATCGCACCCTTGTGGTGGCCGATCATCATCTCGGTGAACCTCTTGTCGAAGGCCTTGCCCCTGGCGGCCTCAAGTCCGGTCATGTCCTTGCCGGTCATCATTCCGGGCATGGACGAGCCGCCGCCGTGGGCCATGCCCGGCATGCTGTGGTCCATGGACGGGGAAGCGGGCTTGCCCCACGCCGTCAGCCAGCCCCGCATGGTGTTGATCTCAGGGCCCTGGGCCTTCTCGATGTCCACGGCCAGGGTCTTGACCTCCTGGTCCGAGGCCCGGCCGTCGGCCAGTTTCGCCATGGACACGGCCTGCTGGTGGTGCGGGATCATCATCTGCGCGAACGTCACGTCCGCTGCGTCGAACTTCCCCGACGCAGAAGCGGAGGGGCTGCTTCCGTGGTGTGCGCCGGGCTCGGCCGCGTGCTCGTCGCCGGAGCCGCAGGCGGCGAGCCCCAAGGAGAGAGCGGCGAAGAGGCCCACGGCCACGGCCGTCCGCCGGCGGGCGGAGGGGTGCAGGAGAGCGGGCGAGTACGGGAGATCAGACATGGCAGGGTCTTTCCGGATGGGCGCGCCCGGGGCGCGCGGGTGAGCGGGGACCATTGCCGGATCCCTGGCCGTATCGGCCGGGTCCGGCGCGGCCCTGTCACGCCCGCGCGACACACACCTGCAGCAGCAGACTTCGCCCGCTTCTCGGCGGCCCTCTTCGCCCGGTCCGGCCCGGGAGCAGCGGCCGGCCGACCGACGACCGGGCGGCCACGAGCGCGAGGACGGCCAGGCCACCGCTGAGGCCGGCCGGCCCGAGCAGGGTGCGATCACGGGCGGGGGTCGACACACAGACCGCCCCGCGCGTCCCCGGCTCGGTCCCGGCCCGGACCGCGGGCCCGGGGTGAACGGCGATCGGGTGGACGCCTGCGGGCGCCATCGCGGAACCGCCGTGGTCGCCGTGATCGCCGTGGTCACCATGCATCGCGGCGCCCATGGAGAGGGAGCCGTGACAACCGCCGGCCGCCGAAGCCGGAGCGCCGTGCATGAGGAACAGGCCGAACAGCACCGCGCACACCGCGGCCAGCCGGGCCGTGGCCCGTCCGCGTGCGACTCCGGCGCTCACCCGACTCCCCCGTTCTGCGCATTCCGGCGTTCCGGCCTCTGCTCGTTCCGGGCGGTCACGACCGCCCGGCCCGACCATACCCCGGCCTGGTATCCGGAGCGCGGCCGGGCTCCGCCACGTACGGGTGGCCGGCCATCCCCTCCGGCCCGGCGGCCGGTCCGCCGACGCGCCCGTATCGACACTGGTAACCGACATCGATGCAGCCTTTGCACCGAGGGCCCGTACTGAGGTTCACTGCCCGTCTCGGACCGCACAGGGGGCATCACGTGAGCAGCCACGATCACAACCATCCGGGCACGGGTGACCACGGACACAGCCACGGCGTGGCCCAGAACGCCGACCGCCGCTGGCTGGGCGCGGCCCTCGCCCTGATCCTCGCCTTCATGGCCGGGGAAGTCGCCGTCGGGGTGGCCTCACATTCGCTGGCCCTGCTCTCCGACGCGGCCCATATGCTCACCGACGCCGCGTCCATCGTCCTGGCCCTGGTCGCGATGCGGCTGGCCGCGCGCCCCGCCCGGGGCGGCTACACCTTCGGCCTCAAGCGCGCCGAGATCCTCTCCGCCCAGGCCAACGGCATCACCCTGCTCGTACTCGCCGCCTGGCTGGCCTACGAAGCCGTGCGGCGTCTGATCGACCCTCCCCCGGTCGCCGGCGGACCGGTCCTGGTCACGGCTCTCGTCGGCGTCGCCGTCAACCTCCTGGCCGCCTGGTGCATCTCCAGGGCCAACCGCACCAGCCTCAACGTCGAGGGCGCCTACCAGCACATCCTCACCGACCTGTACGGCTTCATCGCCACCGCCGTCGCCGGTGTGGCCGTGCTGACCACCGGTTTCGCCAGGGCCGACGCCGTCGCCACCCTGGTCGTGGTGGCGCTCATGCTCCGCGCCGGTACCGGCCTCTGCCGGGCCTCGGGCCGCATCTTCCTCGAAGCCGCCCCCGCGGGCACCGACCCCGACGCGCTGGGCGACCAGCTCGCCGCCCAGGAAGGCGTCGTGGAGGTCCACGATCTGCACGTCTGGCAGATCGGCTCCGAGCAGACCGCCCTGTCGGCGCATGTGCTGGTCACCCCCGCCGGTGACTGCCATGCCGTACGCCGCGGCCTCGAACGCCTCCTGGCGGACCAGTGGGGCATCACCCACACCACACTCCAGGTCGACCACGCCCACACGGCCGCAGCCCGACAGGACGTCACCATCGGCTCCGCCCCGCCGCCCGCCGCCGGGGCCGCCGCACACTGCGAGGACGCCCACGGCCCCACCCATCACGCGGGCCCGCACGACCACTGAGCCCCGGAGGCGACGTTCTGGGCTGCCGTCCGGTCCAGCAGGAGGGGCCGACGGGCGAGGGAATACCCCCCTTGGGTATGGTGTTCCTGTCTTCGAAGGACAGGGGAGACCCTGTTCCGCCCGACAGCCCCACCCACGGCAACCCTAAGGAAGAAGCAATGACCTCCCAGGCAGAGCCCCGTTCCAGCGCCGCGACCGACACGGCGGGCGGCCCCGTCACCACCGCGTACCGGGTGTCGGGCATGACCTGCGGCCACTGCGAAGGCGCGGTGTCCGAGGAGATCTCGGCGATCGACGGTGTCACCTCCGTCAAGGCCGTGGCCTCCACCGGCGAGGTCACGGTCACCTCCGCCGCGGCACTGGACGACGAGGCCGTCCGGGCCGCCGTCGACGAGGCGGGCTACGAGCTCGCCGGCCGTCTCTGACGTTCCCTCCCGCCCGGGGCTCCTCCGCCCCGGGTCGCGGATTCCCACCGGTCCGTACCGCCCCGCTCATACGGAAGCCGTGCGTACCGGCCTCCCCCAGGAGACACGCCATGACCAGTACGGCCTACGAGGAATCGGTGGCTCCGGCCGCCGCCGAAGTCGAGCTCTCCATCGGCGGGATGACCTGCGCGTCGTGTGCGGCTCGCGTCGAGAAGAAACTCAACCGGCTGGACGGGGTCACCGCCACGGTCAACTTCGCCACGGAGAAGGCGAAGGTCGCCTACGGCGAGGGCACGGACGTCGCCGACCTCATCGCCACCGTCGAGCGAACGGGCTACACCGCCGAGGAGCCCGCGCCGCCGGCCACCCGGGAGTCCGTGGAACCCGGGCCCCCTGCCGCCGGCGGTGAACCGGTCGCGCTCAGGCAGCGGCTGCTGGTGTCCCTGACGCTCTCCGTGCCCGTCGTCCTGATGGCGATGGTGCCGGTCCTGCAGTTCGACAACTGGCAGTGGCTCTCCCTCACGCTTGCCGCCCCCGTGGTGGTCTGGGGCGCGCTGCCGTTCCACCGGGCCGCCTGGACCAACGCCCGGCACGGCGCGGCCACCATGGACACCCTCGTGTCCATCGGCACCCTCGCCGCGTTCGGCTGGTCCCTGTGGGCCCTGTTCTTCGGCCGGGCGGGGATGACCGGCATGCGGCACGGGTTCGAGTTCACCGTGTCGCGCGCGGACGGATCGTCCTCCATCTATCTGGAGGCCGCTGCCGGGGTGACCACGTTCATCCTCGCCGGGCGCTATCTGGAGGCGAAGTCCAAGCGGAAGGCCGGCGCCGCACTGCGCGCGCTGCTGGAGCTGGGCGCCAAGGACGTGACCGTGCTCCGGGACGGCCGCGAGTCGCGTATCCCCGTCTCGGGGCTCGCCGTCGGTGACCGCTTCGTCGTACGCCCCGGAGAGAAGATCGCAGGCGACGGAACCGTGGTCGAAGGGGCGTCGGCCATCGACGCGTCGACGCTGACCGGTGAGTCGGTGCCGGTCGATGTGACCGTGGGCGACGCCGTCACCGGGGCCACTGTGAACGTCTCGGGACGGCTGGTCGTCGAGACCACCCGGATCGGGGCGGACACCCAGCTGTCCCGGATGGCACGGCTGGTGGAGGAGGCCCAGAACGGCAAGGCGGAGGTGCAGCGCCTCGCCGACCGGATCTCCGGCGTCTTCGTACCGGTCGTCCTCGTCATCGCGCTGGGCACGCTGCTGAGCTGGCTGACGGCGACCGGGGACGCGACAGCCGCGTTCACCGCCGCCGTCGCCGTGCTGATCATCGCCTGCCCGTGCGCCCTGGGCCTGGCCACACCGACCGCGCTCATGGTCGGTACGGGACGCGGCGCGCAGCTCGGCATCCTGATCAAGGGCCCCGAGGTACTGGAGTCCACCCGCCGGGTCGACACCGTGGTGCTCGACAAGACCGGGACGGTCACGACCGGGAGGATGACCCTCCAGGACGTCTTCACCGCGCCGGGCGTCGGGGAGAGGGAACTGCTGCGGCTGGCCGGCTCCCTGGAGCACGCATCGGAGCACCCGATCGCCCAGGCCGTCGCGGCGGGCGCGGAAGAACAGGCCGGGCCTCTCCCCGTCCCCGAGGAGTTCGAGAACGTCGCCGGGCTCGGTGTACAGGGCATCGTCGACGGTCACGCGGTGGTCGTCGGCCGGGAGGAACTGCTGGCCGAGTGGGCCATCGAACTGCCGCCCGGGCTGGCGGACGCAAAGGCCGCAGCGGAGGCGGAGGGCCGTACGGCGGTCGTCGTGGCCTGGAACGGCGAGGCACGGGGCGTCCTCACCGTCGCCGACGCCATCAAGGAGACCAGCGCCGAGGCGGTCGCCCAGCTGCGTGCGCTCGGCCTCACCCCCGTACTGCTGACCGGCGACAACAGGGCGGTGGCCGAGTCGGTGGGCCGGGCCGTCGGCATCGACGAGATCATCGCCGAGGTACTGCCGCAGGACAAGGTGGACGTCATCAAGCGCCTTCAGGGCGAAGGCCGTTCGGTGGCGATGGTCGGCGACGGCGTGAACGACGCGGCCGCTCTGGCCACGGCCGACCTGGGCCTGGCGATGGGCACCGGGACGGACGCGGCCATCGAGGCCGGGGACCTGACGCTGGTACGGGGCGACCTGCGCGTGGCGGCGGACGCGATCCGGCTCTCCCGCAGGACCCTCGGCACCATCAGGGGAAACCTGTTCTGGGCCTTCGGCTACAACGTGGCGGCGCTGCCACTGGCCGCCGCGGGGCTGCTGAACCCGATGATCGCCGGAGCCGCGATGGCCTTCTCGTCGGTCTTCGTGGTCACCAACAGCCTCCGGCTGCGCTCCTTCACGTAGCCCCGGCCGCCCGGCCGGAACCCGGTGCTCTCCCGCTCTCGCGTCCCCGGCACCGGGGACGCGGGAGCGCCGGGGCTCTGCCGCCGGGCGGTACCGGAGTAGTACTCGGCGAGCGTGCAGAAGTACTCAACACCCTTGCCCCGCATGGATACTGGCCTTCCAGCCGCTGGAGGGCCAAGGACGCGGCAGCCGTCATGGATGTGGTGCGACACGCCCTCCCTCCCGTTCCGCTCAGCCGGGGGGCCGCTCACCACGCAGCCGTGCGATGTAGCGGTCGGCCGAGCGGCGGACCGCCGCGGCGCCGTCACCGATCACGACGCGTCCCCACCAGCCGCCGTAGACGCGGTCGAAGGTGAAGCGCTCGACCCTGCGGGCGATGTCGTCCACGGTGTGTTCGTCGAGGGGGATGAGGTTGGGGAAGCTCCACATGAAGCTGACCCAGCGCCGGTCCTGGACGACGGCGACGGTGTCGCCGGTCAGCAGCGCGCCTCTGCCTGCGGAGCCCGCGGGCCAGTGCAGAACCGAGGCACCGTCGAAGTGACCGCCGATCCGTGCCAGGGTGACCCCGGGGACCGGCTCGATGTCATCGTCGAACAACTCGATCCGGGGCGAGGGCCGTTGGATCCACCGCTGGTCCGCGCGCGGGATCAGCACACGGGCGTCGAAAGCCTCGGCGAACTCGATGTTGGCTCCGTAGAAGTGCGGGTGCGACATGCAGATGGCGTCGATCCCGCCCAGGTCGGCGATCTGCTGTCGCGCGTCGTCGTCGAGCAGGGGGACGCAGTCCCACAGCACGTTGCCGTGCGGCGTACGGACCAGGAGCGCGCGCTGACCGATCGCGACCGACGGCCTCACACCGATGCCGACAAGGTCCGCCTCCTCGACCCGCAGCTCGTTGGTGTGGTCGCGGCCCAGTTCGCCCATCGTGCTCCAGCGCTGGCCCTCCGGGCCGACGTACTGGCGCTCGTCCTCGCAGACAGGACACCGCGCCGGTGACTGTTCCGTGTCGGGGTACTGCACGCCGCAGGTCACACAGATCCAGGCAGGCATACGTCCGGGTCTCCTCTCCTTCGGCCCCCGTGGGCTTCGGCCCGTCAGTGCCCATGGTCCTCTGTCGCGCCGTCACCTTTCCACCCGTCCGCATGGCCCTTGTCCCGCCCTTCGCGCTCGGCGGGCCCCGGGCCCGGTCGCGCGGGCGGCCGCCACTCGATGAGGAGGATGGTGGCGTCGTCGCGGAGTGTGTCGCTCTGGCGCTCCAGAATGGAGTGGATCAGCTGCCGGAGCGCTTCGGAGGCAAGCTCTCCCGCCGAGGTGGCACGGATGATGGAGCCGGTGAACCCGCTCAGCCCGAACTCGGCGCCGTCCGCGATGCGGGCTTCGGTCACACCGTCGGTGTAGAGCAGCACCCGGTCGCCCGGCTCCAGCGTGATCCGGTGGATCTCCCGTGGAGTGCCCGCCAGCTTGGCAGGCATCCCCAGCGGAGGCTCTCCCGGGTGTTCCAACGCCTGGTCGAGTACCTGCTGGTCACGGATCAGCAGGGGCGGCGGGTGGCCGCAGTTGACCCAGCTCAGGACACCACTGGGCAGGTCCAGCCTGATGGCGATCCCGGTGCAGAACTGATCCGGCAGCCATTCGGCGAGTACGTCGTCGACGGTGTCGACACACTCCTGCAGACCAGCGTCGTTGCGGCGGGAGCTCCTGAAGCCGGCCATGGCGATGGCGGTCGTCAGTCCGGACGCGAGGTTGTGTCCCATGGCGTCGAGGATCACGGCATGCAGCGTCGACTCGGTCAGCGAGTGGTCGAAGGCGTCCCCACCGAGCTCGTAGGCGGGTTCGAGTACCGCTGTGGAGACGGCCCATTCGTTGCCGATGGTGCGCGGGGGCAGCAGGGCACGCACCATTTCGGCCGGGAGGGTCATCGTGCCGCTGCGCGCCCGCTGCACGAGCCGGTCGCTGAAGGCCCGCTTGGACGTGATGACCATCGCCAGGATCGAGGCCAGAGCTCGGCAGCGCTCCAGCAACGTGGTGTCCAGGGAGTCCATGTGCACACCGATGACCCCCAGCCGCTCCACTCCGTCGACGAGGGGAAGCCAGATGACCAGCACACCGTCGGCGGTCGCTTCCACGCGCAGATCGAGCGCACGGTAGGAACGGCCCGCCAGGGACCGGTCCACGTCCAGCTGCTCTCCGCCGGAGAGGGGCGTCAGCTGTCGCTGCTGAAGGTCGACCAGGTGGATGACGACCTTTCGCGCCCCGAGTCTCACGGCGTAGCTGTCGACCAGGGACGGCAGCCCGGTCGGCGCAGTGCTGTGCACGGCGGCCAGGAATTCCTGCAGCAGCCGTTCCTCCTGGCTCACTTCGGGGCTCGTCATCCCTGACGTCCGCGCGGCCGTCTGCGTGCCGCGTCCCCCGGCACTGCCGGAGGCCGGCAGCAGGCGGTGCCCGGAGCTGGGAGAGCGGGTGCGCGGGACATGGTGGTTCTCCACGGAAGGCGGGGCCAGGAGTCAGTACCGACGGTCCGGCACCGAGCAGGCACGGGGCATGCCGGCCTCCAGCCAAGTACCCGTATGGTCACCGGCGCCATCCGGCTGGACCATACGGCGGACAGCTCTGCCCGCGCTCTGCTTCGGAACACCTTCCGCGACTCCGGCCCGGCCGCGGCGGCGGTTCAGCCCCGTCCCGCCGGACTCGGATGGATCAGGGGCCCGTGGTGGCGGGCTTCAGGGCGCGCAACTGCTGGTCGAGCTCGCTGCGGTAGAAGTCCATGAACCCGTCCGGGTCCGGTCCGGCGTTCTGTGTCACCAGCCGGTCGAAGCCCGCGTCCACGAACGGCTGCGCGACCTCCAGGAACCGCGCGGGGTCGGTGCCGCAGGCGAACGTGGACAGGATGTCCTCTTCGCGCACGGTGGAGGTCGCGGCCTCGAAGTTCGCCGGATTGGGCAGTTCGCTCATCACCTTCCACCCGGTCACCGCCCACCGCGAGGTCTCCTGGGCGGCCTGAGCCCCGGCGCGCGCGTCGGGGGCCCAGGCCATGGGCACCTCGGCGTATCTCGGGCCGTCACCGCCCGCACGGCGGTACGCCTCCACCGTCTCGGCCCCGGGCTCGGTGGCGAAGAGCCCGTCCCCCAGTTCGGCGGCGATCCGGGCCGCTACGGGGCCACCCGCGGCCACCGCGATCTCCGGGAGTTCCGGCGGAAGGTCGAAGACGCGGGCGTCGTCCAGTTTCAGGTACCGGCCGTCGTAAGACCGGTAACCGCCGCTCCACAGCAGCCTGATGATCTCCAGTGCCTCCCGAAGCCGTGCGTGCCGCTCCGGCACGGAGTTGGGGAATCCCTCGCCGGTCACGTGCTCGTTGAGCCGCTCCCCCGAGCCGACGCCGAGCGTGAAACGGCCGTCGGACAGCAGGGCGAGGGTCGCTGCGGCCTGCGCGATCACCGCGGGGTGGTAGCGGACCGTGGGGCAGGTCACCCCGGTTGCCAGGCCGATGCGCCCGGTCTTGGCGGCGATGGTCCCGAGGACCGTCCAGGCGAACGGTGAGTGCCCCTGGACATCCAGCCAGGGATGGTAGTGGTCGCTCATCTCCACGAAGTCGAAGCCGGCCTGCTCCGCGAGCACGGCCTGTCGTACCAGTTCCCTGGGGCCGAAGGACTCGGCGGCGAGTTTGTAGCCGATCTGCACGGTTCACTCCTCGTTCGGGTCGTACTCTCCGTCGTTCTCTCGTGCGGCGCGCTCGCGTTCGAGGCGTTCGCGTTGCGGTACGACGGTGTGGCGGGGGTCCTCGGCCGAGGCGATTCCCGCCGCGAAGACCCCGAAGCGGGTGCAGGCCGAGCCGGCGAGCAGGGCCAGCCCGCCGAGAGCCGCGGCGGGCCGTGCGACGCGCCCCAGGGACGGGGCGGTGACGGCGCTCACCGCGCCGCCCACGGTGAGCGCGCGGGCGGCGCGCAGCAGGGTGCCCGCGCGCCCTTGCCGCCAGGTCTCGGCGACACTGCCGAGCCGTCGCTCGGCGGCGGCGCTCGCAGCGAGATCTGCGGCAGCGGCGAGCACGGCGGCGCACCGGGCCGGTCCCGTCTCCCGGGCCGGTCCGGTGACGAGGGCCATCCCGGACGCTGCGGCGGTCGCGGAGGCGGCGAAGAGATAGGGCAGCTCGCGGTACGCGCCGTGCCACGCGGGAACGGCGGTGTCGGCCGCGAGAACAGCGGTGTACGTGGCGACGGCGGGGCCGGTGAGCGCGGCGCCGAGCGTCGCGGCGGCGCCCGCACGGCGGAAGGTGCCGCTGACGGCGGTGGCTGCGGCGACTCCGGCGGCCGGTCCGTAGATGCCGAGCAGCCAGGAGCCGACGCTCATCGGCGAGGTCGGCTTGAACACCCGCAGCATGTGGGTGAACCGCGAGGGGCGCCCGAGGTCGTTGACCAGCGCGGCGGCGGACAGGCCGATGGCGCCGAGTGAGGAAACCTTGAGGGCGGTCGCGGTCACGGGGCGCCCTGTGAAGTGGGCGCCCGCCGCCAGGACCGAGCCGGCCCCCGCGAGCCCACCGAGGAAGAAGTAGCCGGCGATGTCGCGGGGCGCCCAGGACGGCGCCTTGATGATGGGTCTGCCGTAGTAGGACCGGAACTCGGCGCGCGGCACCATGAGTTCCTCGCCCCGGCGCCTTCGGCCGCCGCCCTTGCGGTGCGGGGCACGCGGGCTCTCGGGGGTGGTGGTCATCGGTGTCCCTTCCGCAGGCCGGTGGCCCGGCCGAGAGCAGGCAGTACGTGGGAGAGGGCCCCGGCGGCGAGCAGGGACAGCGCGGCGGCACCCGCGTGTTTCCACATCGCCGGCAGGTCCCGGGTGGTCACAACGGGTGCCGGCGGCAGTCCGTAGACCTCGGGTTCGTCCAGGAGCAGGAAGAAGGCGCCGTCACCGCCCACTCCGTCGTCAGGTTCGTGTCCGTACAGCCGCGCCCCGGGGACGCCGGCCTCCTGGAGTTGCTCCACGCGCAGAGCCGCACGTTCCCGCAGTTCGTCGAGAGGGCCGAACTGGATGGATTCGGTGGGGCACGCCTTGGCGCAGGCCGGTTCCTGCCCGGCACCGAGCCGGTCGTAACACATCGTGCACTTGAACGCCCTTCCGTCCTCGGGGCGTTGCTCGATCACACCGTACGGGCAGGCCGGGACGCAGTAGCCGCAGCCGTTGCAGATGTCCTCCTGCACGACGACGGTCCCGAACTCGGTACGGAAGAGCGAGCCCGTGGGGCAGACGTCGAGGCAGGCCGCGTGGGTGCAGTGCTTGCACACGTCGGAGGACATGAGCCACCGCATCCCGCCAGGCCCCTCGGCGGACCCGGCGGGCGCCGGGGCATCGGCCAGCGGCAGTCGGGTGCGGCCCTCCGGCTCGGGCGGGCCGGTGCTCACGCCTCCCTGCCGCGTGGCCGGGCTCACGGGCTTCTGCTGTTCGATGAAGGCGACGTGCCGCCAGGTGGATGCGCCGAGACCCTGGGTGTTGTCGTACGACATGCCGGTGAGCGAGAGGCCGTCCTCGGGGATCGCGTTCCACTCCTTGCAGGCCACCTCGCAGGCCTTGCAGCCGATGCACACCGAGGTGTCGGTGAAGAAGCCGACGCGGGGCGGGGCGTCCTCGTACCCGGCGTCGCCGGCGGGGTCGGCCTCGGGGCCGGACAGAAGCCCGCCGGTGAGGAACCGGCCCGCGCGTTCCGGACCGGCCTCCGGCTCGGGATCGGCCGTCATGTGCTCTCCTCCACTCCGGTGTGCTCCGTGATGCCCGCGCGGCTCCGGTACTCGGCCACGAGCGCGGGCAGCGCGGGGCCGCGTGGCCGGCGTCCCGGCCTGATGTCGGCCGTGAGCGCCTTGTCCTCCTGGATGTGCGCGTTGGGGTCCATCGAGATGGCCATCAGCTCGTTGGCCGCGTCTCCGGTCACGATGCCGTTGGGCCCCCAGTGGAAGGGCATCCCGATCTGGTGCACGGTGCGGCCGTGGACGGTCAGCGGCCGGAGCCGCTCGGTGACCAGGACACGGGCCTCAACGGCGTTGCGGGCAGTGATGACGGTGGCCCAGCCGCCGTGTTCAAGGCCGCGCTCGGCCGCGAGCTGGGGGGACAGTTCGCAGAAGAACTCCGGTTGCAGTTCGCTCAGATAGGGCGACCAGCGGCTCATGCCGCCCGCCGTGAAGTGCTCCGTCAGGCGGTGCGTCGTGACGATATACGGATAGACCTCGGCGCCCGGTTCGTTGCCGCTGGGGTGGTAGCGGTTGCCCTCGCGGGGCAGGGTCTTGCGGACCGGAGACCGGTCGACGTCCGGGTACAGAAGGTTGGGGAAGGGCGAGTCCTGCGGTTCGTAGTGCGCGGGCAGCGGGCCGTCCTCCAGCCCGGCGGGCACGTAGAGCCAGCCCTTGCCGTCGGCCTGCATGATGAACGGGTCGTCGCCGCGCAGCGCTTCGGGGCCGGTGGCGTCCTCGGGCGGGACATGGGCCGGATCCAGATCGGGGATGAAGTCGGGCACGTCGTGGCCGGTCCAGCGCCCGGAGCCGGCATCCCACCACACGTAGGCCTTGCGGGCGCTCCAGGGGCGTCCCTCGGGGTCGGCCGAAGCCCGGTTGTAGAGGATGCGGCGGTTGGCGGGCCAGGCCCAGGCCCACTCGCGTGCGGTCCAGCTCTGCTCGGTGTGCGGCTTGCGGCGGTCGGCCTGGTTGACGCCGTCGGCGTAGACCCCGCAGTAGATCCAGCAGCCGCACTTCGTGGAACCGTCGTCCCTGAGCTGCGTGTAGGCCGAAAGTGGGGCGCCGTCCGGCCCGTGGCCGTTGATCTCCGCGAGAACAGCGGCGGCGACGGGTTCGCGCAGCGGGCCCTCCACGGGGTACTCCCAGGCGAGGTCCTGGACGGGCCGGTCCCGTGGGTCGGTGGAGTCCTTGAGGAGTTCCTTGATGCGGCGTCCGAGGTGGTACATGAACCACAGGTCGCTGCGGGCCTCGCCCTCGGGCTCGACGGCGGCCCGGTGCCACTGGATCCACCTGTTGGTGTTGGTGAAGGAGCCGGATTTCTCGGTGTGCGCGGCGGCGGGGAAGAAGAAGACCTCGGTGCCGATGTCCTCGGTGCGCATCTCGCCCGTGGCGATCTCGGGGCCGTCCTTCCACCACGTCGCGGACTCGATCAGGGAGAAGTCACGGACCACGAGCCAGTCGAGCTGTGCCATCCCCATGCGCTGAAGGCGGGTGTTGGCGGAGCCCACGGCCGGGTTCTCCCCCATCAGGAAGTACCCCTTGCACTCGCCGTCGAGCTGGGCCATGACGGTCTCGTACGTGCTGTGCGAGCCGGTGAGACGAGGCAGGTGGTCGAAGCAGAAGTCGTTCTCGGCGGTGGCGGCATCGCCGTAGTACGCCTTGAGGAGGCTCACGAAGTAGGCGCGCATGTTGCCCCAGAAGCCCTTGTCGGTGCGGCTGGCGGTGATGAACGCGTCGAGGTTCTCGTGGGCGTGGGCATGCGGCATGGGCAGGTAACCGGGCAGCAGGTTGAAGAGGGTGGGGATGTCACTGGAGCCCTGGATGGAGGCGTGTCCGCGCAGGGCCTGGATACCGCCGCCGGGGCGGCCGATGTTGCCGAGCAGCAGTTGGAGCACGCAGGCAGCCCGGATGTACTGGGAGCCGACGGTGTGCTGGGTCCAGCCGACGGCGTAGCAGAAGGCGCTGGTGCGTTCGCGCCCGGAGTTGGCCGTGAGCGCGTCGCACACCTCGCGGAAGGCCGCCCGGGGGACGCCGCAGGTCTCCTCGACGATCTCGGGCGTGTAGCGCGCGTAGTGCCGTTTGAGGACCTGGTACACGCAGCGCGGGTGCTGGAGAGTGTCGTCGCGCCGCGGGCGGGCGGCGGTCTGTGCGCCGCCCGATCCGTGGGCCTCCGGGCCGCCGGCCTGGCGGACACGTTCCTCGTAGCGTTGGTCGGGGTCTCCCGCCGGGTTCTGTACTTCGGCGCCGTCGTACTGCCAGCTCGCCGGGTCGTAGGTGCCGGTCTCGGGGTCGAAGCCGGAGAAGACGCCTCCCAGGTCCTCGGTGTCGCGGAAGTCCTCACTCACGAGCGAAGCCGCATTGGTGTAGCGCAGGACGTACTCGCGGAAGTCCTTGCCCTCGGTCAGGACGTGGTTGATGAGCGCCCCGAGGAAGACGATGTCGCTGCCCGCCCGGATCGGGACGTGCAGATCGGCGAGGGCGCTCGTACGGGTGAAGCGGGGATCGACGTGAATGATCTTCGCCCCGCGCGCCTTGGCCTCCATGACCCACTGGAAGCCGACCGGGTGGGCTTCCGCGTAGTTGGAACCCTGGATCACGATGCAGTCGGAGTGCTGAAGGTCCTGCATGAAGGTCGTCGCGCCGCCACGTCCGAAAGAGGTACCGAGGCCGGCGACGGTCGAGCTGTGGCACACGCGGGCCTGGTTCTCGACCTGAACGACCCCCAGGCCGGTCATCAGTTTCTTGATGAGGTAGTTCTCCTCGTTGTCGAGGGTCGCTCCTCCGAGACTCGCCAGGCCCATGGTGCGGGACGTGCGCACACCGTCGCGCTCCCACTCCCATCCCTCGGCACGGGTACGGACCACCCGCTCGGCCACCATGTCCATGGCGGTCTCCAGGTCGAGCGGCTCCCAGTCGCTGCTGTGGGGCCGGCGGTGGAGGACCTGGTGAAGCCGCGCCTCGCCGGTAGTGAGCTGGAGGGTGGCGGACCCCTTGGGGCACAGCCTGCCTCGACTGACCGGAGAGTCCGGATCGCCCTCGATCTGCACGACCGTGTCGTCTTTGACGTAGACCTGCTGACCGCAGCCGACGGCACAGTACGGGCACACCGACCGCACGACACGGTCGGCGCCGTCGGTGCGCGGCCGGATCTCCTCCGTCTGCGCGGAGCGGGCAGCGTGCCCGCGTCCGAGCGGGTCGTTCCCGGTGAGCTGCCGGTAGACGGGCCACTCGGTGACCCAGGTCCGCAGGCCCATCTCGTCCACCTCCGCATAAGTGCCCTGCGTGCTCTCCCGGCCGGGGCTCCACCCCTCGGGACAGCCCGCTGCTCCCTCTCAGAGTCGCCCGGAGTGGCCACGACGGCGACCCGGGTGCCGTCCGGTGGCCGAGTACCCGCGCCTGGCTGCTGGGAAGGAGCTGCCCGGCCGAGCGGATGTCACGGTCCTGCCCGGACCGAAGCGCGAGCGTGGCTCGGGCCGTGACCGGCCTCCCGCCGCAACCTCGGCGTCCGCGTGGAGCCGCGAGTTCAAGGACCGACGAGGGCGTGGTGAATCGCGCCGAGGAAGTCGTCGAGGTCCTTCGGTGTCCGGGAGGTCACCAGCGTATAGCCGCCTTCGGGGTCGCTCACCACTGGTTCGTCCACCCAGGACTTTGCTCCCGCGTTGCGGATGTCGGTCCGCAGGGAGGGGTAGGAAGTGAGCGTCTTGTCCCGCAGGACTCCCGCCTCCACCAGAGCCCAGGGGCCATGGCAGATCGCCGCGATGGGGCGGCCGGAAGCGGCGAATGCCCTGACCATACCGATGGCCTTGTCATTCAGCCGGAGGTTGTCGGCGTTGATGGTGCCGCCGGGAATCAGCAGCAGCTGGTGGGCGAGAGGATCCACCGTCTCGAAGGTGGCATCGGGCTGTACGGTCTCACCGGCGTCCTTGTCGCCCACCAGGGTCTGGACGGGCTCCGCCGTGGCAGCCGCGACAGTGACATCCGCGCCGTCCTCACGCAGCCGTCTGAAGGGAACGAGCAGTTCGTCCTGCTCGACACCGTAATTGGTGACGAGTGCAAGAACACGGTGACCATTGAGCGGCTTGTCGGCCATGATGCGCCTTTCCAGGGTGTGGTTCCGTCGGCGGGATGGAGCGTTACGCCCTCTCGACGGTCCGAGGGCCGGGAGTCTTTCGCAACTGCTGTCATGGAACCGGCGAGTGCGGTGCCCGGGGCTTCCGTGCCCGGGTGAGCTCCGCACCCGGTGTGAGGGCGCCATTGGCCCGGGGCCCTCAGGACGTACTCGGGGGTCCCTCAGGACGGAGGGGCCCCCGGCGGTCGGAGTTTGCGGGTGTCGCGTGGCTCGACGTACGGCTCCTTACCGGCGGGGTGCCCTCCTTCGTAAGCCCGGGCCCGCTCGGATTCGGCGCTGTACTCCAGCCCCAGAAGCAGGGCGATATTGGAGATCCAGAGCCAGATGAGGAAGATGATGATCCCGGCGAAGGCACCGTACGTCTTGTTGTAGCTGCTGAAGTTCGCGACGTAGAGGGCGAAAAGAGCGGAGGCGACGATCCAGATGACGACGCTCAGCAGGCTGCCGCGGGTGATCCATGCGAAGCCGTGTCTGACGTTCGGTGCGGCCCAGTGCAGCACCGCGACGACCAGGGCGAACAGGATGACCATGACGGGCCATTTGGCATAGTTCCATACGGTCACCGCCGTATCGCCCAGGCCCAGAACGCTCCCCGTCCTGCGGGCCAGGCTGCCGGTGAACACGATGCCCACCGAGATCGCTGCCAGCACCACGACAATGAAGACCGTGATCGCGAACCGGACGGGCAGCGCCTTCCACGCGGGGCGCCCCTCACCGATGTCGTAGACGGTGTTACCGGCCCGCATGAAGGCGGCCACGTATCCCGACGCCGACCACAGTGCGACCACGACCCCGATGATCAGGGGGATCAGCGCCTTGTTGCCGCCGGCCTGCACCTGCGTGACGATGTCGGTCAGGATGGAGCGGACGGCGCCCGGCGCCACACTGGTGATGTTGTCGGTCAGCGACTTGGCAGTCGGCTTGCTCAGGAGCCCCACGATCGAAACCAGGGCGAGCAGCGCGGGAAAGATCGCCAGGATCGCGTAGTACGTGAGCGCCGCCGCCAGGTCGGCCAGGTTGTCGGCCTTGTACTCCTTGAGCGTGCGCTTCAAGATCCCGCGGGAGGACCCGGCCGGCAGGTCCGACGGCTTCTCGGGCGCCTTCCCCGCTCCGCCGGCTCCCGCGGTGGCTCCGCTGTGCTTCGGCTCGCGTTGGTCCATCGTTCGCCTCCTGGGCTGCCGTATGGGGCCGTATGCGTGCTTCGGGAACGTCGCCGCGCTACGTCGGACACACGATCGGACCGTGGGACGGCTCCTGCCTGCGGAGTAGGTACTTTTGGCCCATTTCGCCAGTATGGTGTGGCCGCCCCGACCCCGCAGCCCGGCCGGAGCGAGGTGAGGAGCGCGCGGCTCCGGTGTCGCACGGGAGTCATGCTCCGCGTCCCTCTCCGGAGGGCCGCTCTTCGTGCGACTCACGCCTGACACATGTCTGTGAGGCGTGACCTTCGGAGACGACCGTTCGATACTGAGTCCCCAGCTGCACGGCCCCCGGAGGGCCGACCGCCGTCGGGACTGACACCCCATCCGGAAAGTGGCATTTGGTCGGCATCCGCACCGCCGGACCCGCCAACCAGCGCCTGGAACCGCCAGGATCAACTACCGTCCGACGCGGTTCACCCCGCTGAAACGCAGGTCAGCACCCGAAGCGCCGGCCTCACCAGGAGGTACACATGCACATGCTCATCAATGTCCCGGAAACCGTGGTGGCGGACGCCCTGCGAGGCATGGCAGCCGCCCATCCGGAGCTCTCCGTCGATGTCGAGAACCGCGTGATCGTACGGAGCGACGCGCCCGTGGCCGGAAAGGTCGCCCTGGTCTCGGGCGGCGGCTCGGGGCACGAGCCGCTGCACGGCGGGTTCGTCGGGCGCGGGATGCTCTCCGCCGCCTGCCCCGGCGAGGTGTTCACGTCACCGGTGCCCGATCAGATGGTGCGGGCCGCGGCGGCCGTGGACAGCGGTGAAGGCGTGCTGTTCGTCGTGAAGAACTACACGGGCGACGTCCTCAACTTCGACATGGCGGCCGAGCTCGCGGAGGACGAAGGCGTGAGGGTCGCCAAGGTACTGGTCAACGATGACGTGGCGGTGAGCGACAGCACGTTCACCGCCGGGCGGCGCGGTACGGGGGCCACTCTCTTCGTGGAGAAGCTGGCGGGAGCCGCGGCCGACGAAGGCGCGCCGCTGGAGCGGGTGGAGGCCGTCGCCCGCCAGGTATGTGCGAGTGCCCGGTCCTTCGGGGTCGCCCTGAGCGCCTGCAGCACGCCCGCCAAGGGCGGTCCGACCTTCGATCTCCCGGCCGGCCAGCTGGAGTTGGGCGTCGGAATCCATGGCGAGCCGGGGCGCGAACGGCGCGCGATGATGACCTCGCGGGAGATCGCGGACTATGCGGTGAACGCCGTCCTGGAGGATCTGCGGCCGGACCGTCCGGTACTCGTGCTGGTGAACGGCGCCGGGGCGACTCCCCTGCTGGAGCTGTACGGCTTCAATGCCGAGGTGCAGCGCGTACTGGCCGAGCGTGGCGTGACCGTCGCCCGTACGCTCGTGGGGAACTATGTGACCTCGCTCGACATGGCAGGCTGCTCCGTGACGCTCTGCCAGGTGGACGAGGAGTTGCTGCGGTTGTGGGACGCGCCGGTGAAGACCGCCGCGCTGCGCTGGGGCTGCTGACCGTCCCGTGCACCGACTCACCAAGGAGGACCTGTGCTCGACGCCGAATTCTTCCGTCGCTGGATGGCCGGGACGGCCGCGGCCGTCGACAGGGAGGCGGACCGGCTGACCGAACTCGACTCGGCCATCGGCGACGCCGACCACGGCAGCAATCTGCGGCGCGGGTTCGCCGCCGTGCGGGACGTGCTGGAGAAGGAGGCTCCGCAGACTCCGGGCGCCGTCCTCACACTGGCCGGACGGCAGCTCATCTCCACGGTGGGCGGGGCTTCCGGACCGCTGTACGGGACGCTCCTGCGCCGCACCGGGAAGGCGCTCGGCGACTCCCCCTCCGTCGACCGGGAACAGTTGTCGGCCGCGCTGAAGGCCGGGACCGAGGCGGTGGGCCGGCTCGGCGGCGCCGCCGCGGGCGACAAGACGATGCTGGACGCGCTGCTGCCCGCCGCCGCCGCGCTCGGGGAATCCTTCGCGGCCGCGGCCGAGGCCGCGGATGCCGGTGCGCTCGCGACCGTACCGCTGCTGGCGCGCAAGGGCCGGGCGAGCTATCTCGGTGAGCGCAGCGTCGGCCACCAGGATCCGGGGGCGACGTCGTCGGCGCTGCTGTTCGGCGCCCTGGCAGAGGCGGCCGCGTGAGCGCGCTGGTGGGGATCGTCCTGGTGTCCCACAGCGCGCCGGTCGCGGCGGCCGTGGCCGAGCTGGCGACCGGGCTGGCGGGCGGGGCGACGACCGCGCCGGTCGCGGCCGCGGGCGGGACTCCTGACGGGGGCCTCGGTACCAGTTCGGAGCTGATCTCGTCGGCAGCCGCGGCGGTCGACCGGGGTGCGGGTGTGGCGGTCCTCGTCGACCTCGGCAGCGCGGTGCTGACCGTGAAGGCCCTGCTGGCCGAGGGTGACGAGCTCCCGGACAACACGAGACTGGTGGACGCCCCGTTCCTGGAAGGGTCGGTGGCGGCCATGGTCACCGCTTCGGCAGGCGGTGATCTGGACGCGGTGGAGGCCGCGGCCGTGGAGGCGTACGACTACCGGAAGGTGTGAGGGCGGCACTGGGTCCCTCCTCGGCTCCGGCACCCGGACTGGCTTCAACGCCCAGGAAAATGAAGGGCTTTGAGGTACGGGGAGAGGCTGTCTCCGGGCCGGAGGCCCGCACACACACCGGCCGGCGCCTCGCACCGAGGCGCCGGCCGGTGTGGTCGTGGTGGATCAGTTCTCGCTGCTGCGACGCTTGCGCGCGGCGAACATGATGCCGCCACCGGCGAGGATGACCACGGCAGCCGCGCCCGCGATGAGCGGCGTGGAGCTGGAGGAACCGGTCTCGGCCAGGTCGGACGGCGCGGTGGCGCTCGGCGACGGCACGGGGGCCGCGGCCGCGGGACTGCTGGGTGCGGAGCTCGGCGCCTTGCTCGGGGCGGGGGCCGCGGAGCTCGGAGCGTCCGTCGGGGTCGGCTTGGCGGACGGCGGCGGGGTGGACGGCGTGTCGCAGACAGGCGCCGTCTTCGTGTCGTCCTTCGAGAACTGGTCGCTGTCGCCGGCCTTCACGACCAGGTGCACGGTGAGCGGCTCCTTGTGCTCACCCAGCGGCAGCGTCTTGCTGATCGAGGAGCCGAACTTCTCGGTGGGAAGGATGTCCTTCCCGTCCACGCTGACGGTCACGGTGTTGGTGACGCCAGGGTTGTACGCCGTCAGGTCAAGGGTGACCTGGGAGCACGTAACGCCCCACGTCGGGGTGTGCGCCTGAGCCGGGACAGCACACAGACCGACGCCGACCACGCTCGCCGCCGCGGCTATGAAAGCCCCCCGGAGCCGCCACGATCCATTGGAAACGGTCACAAATTCCTCCACACTTGCTGCGCCGCCCGTTTGGCGGTGCGCGCGCAGGGTACCGCCCCCGCGCCACTTGTCACACAGGCGCCCCGCACTTCACTCCGGTAACCAACCATCGGGGATCACCGTCCAGTTGGCGCCCCGGGTTCCGGCCGCTGTCGCCCCGGTGAATTCCGGGCCCGGTCCGGACCGGCCGTCACTTCCTGCCGGTCCGCGGTCCTTTCGATTCCCGAACACACAACTCGGACACACATCCCTTTTCACTTCCATGCGTTCAGGCATGAATTCACCTGTGCACGGAGTGGTACATACCAAGACCTTGACAGCGGGTTGGTTCACTTCTTAAATCTCGAAGTGAAACGCGCGCCCCCCACCCCGGTCGCCGCAACTCCCGGGCGACCCCGTTGCGCATGTCTGTCATATCCATGTCAAACATGCCCGTTCAGTGCACCTGATCCGTGCACCGGAAGGGAGAACCATGGCCTCCACACGCCTGACCCGGCGCCTCCTCGTCGCCACCGCGTCCGCCCTGCTCCTCGCCCCGGTCGTCGCGTCCACCGCGAGTGCCGACAACCCCTCCCCCACCGGCCGTCCGGCGGCGAAGACGGCCGCCGGGGCCTTCTCCGACACCTTCGACGGGCCGGCGGGTTCCGCCGTCGACGGCAGCAAGTGGCAGACGGAGACCGGCGACAACGTGGACAACCACGAACGCGAGTACTACACCCCCGGCAGCGCCAATGCCGCGCTCGACGGCCAGGGCCATCTGGTCATCACGGCACGCAAGGAGAACCCGGGCAACTACCAGTGCTGGTACGGCTCGTGCGAGTACACATCGGCGCGGCTGAACACCTCGGGCAAGTTCTCGGCCGCGTACGGCCATGTCGAGGCCCGGATGAAGATCCCCAAGGGGCAGGGCATGTGGCCCGCCTTCTGGATGCTGGGCGACGACATCGGACAGGTCGGCTGGCCCAACTCCGGTGAGATCGACGTCATGGAGAACGTCGGCTTCGAACCGTCGACCGTCCACGGCACCATCCACGGCCCGGGCTACTCCGGTTCCGCGGGCATCGGGGCCCCCTACACGCTCCCGGGCGGCCAGGCGTTCTCCGACGACTTCCACACCTTCGCCGTCGACTGGGCGCCCGACTCCATCAAGTGGTCCGTGGACGGGACCGTCTACCAGACCCGCACGCCCGCCGATGTGGGCGGCAACCAGTGGGTGTTCAACAAGCCCTTCTTCCTGATCCTCAACCTGGCCGTCGGCGGATACTGGCCCGGCGACCCGGACGGCAGCACCGCGTTCCCGCAACAGCTGGTCGTCGACGACGTGCAGGTCACCACCAGCAACGCCGCACCCGTTTCCGGCCCGGCCCGGCACCACTGAGACACCGAAGCACCGGGACAGCGCAGTACTGGGACACCTCAGGACGGAGAAACCGCAGGGGCGGACCCGCGACCGCGCGGGTCCGCCCCGACCGGCTCGCCGTGCGACGCCGGGAACGCCCTTGTCCTCCTCAATTCGCCCCTGGCACAGGATCGTTCGCGCCCCCTGCGGACCGCCCCCGCTCGCACCAGGCGACGGCTTCCTCACGGGACGGGAACCTCATCCAGGGCGTCAGCCGGGCTCCGCCCGGCGCGCGCGGATCGACCACGACAGCCACCCGGTGTCCCTCCCCCTCAAGACGGGCCAGCGCGGAGGCCACGACCGACGCGCCCGAGGGTTCCACGCTGGTGACGTCGAGCAGGTCGAGCACCACCCAGCCGCCCGACTCCGGGACCACTTCGGACAGACCGTGCAGCAGCCGTTCGGCCGCGGTGAAGTCCAGGGCGCCCTGTGCGGCCACCAGTCCCGTCCGCGTCCCGTGGTCCGCCTCCGTGATGGTGGGGGCGGACAGCGTGGGGTGGCGCATCAAATGGAGACCGAACCGCTCGGACAGCTCACGCAGGGCCTCGATACCGCGTACCGGCGTGCCCGTGGCGTCGAGCGGCGGGCTGTGGACGGCGACTCCGAACCGGGCCGGGCTCACGGCGATCAGCCCGCCGGACACCCCGCTCTTCGCGGGCAGGCCCACCCGCAGCAGCCACGCGCCGGACGCGTCGTACATCCCGCACGACGCCATCACCGCGAGGACCTGGCAGGCGACGGTCTCGGACACCACCGTCTCGCCGCTCACCGGGTTGACACCCCCGTTGGCCAGGGTCGCCGCCATCACCGCGAGGTCTCCGGTCGTGACCCGTACCGCACACTGCCGGAAGTAGGTGTCCACGACCGAGGGCGGACCGGGCAGTGCTCCGAGGCTGCTCATCAGATACGCGAGGGCGCGGTTGCGGTCGCCGGTCTCCGCCTCCGACGCGTACACGGTCTCGTCGACGTCGAGACGGCGGCCGGCGAAGCGGCTCAGGCAGTCCAGGATGCGATCGAACCGCTCCCCGTCGGTGGCGCCGGGCACCAGGGCCGTCGTGGCGATGGCCCCCGCGTTGATCATCGCGTTGTCCGGCCGGCCCGTGTCCGGCTCCAGGCTGATCGCGCTGAACCCCTCGCCGCTCGGCTCCGTACCCACCCACCGGGTCACCTCGTCGAGCCCGAGCAGTGAGAGGACGAGCGCGTAGACGAACGGCTTCGACACCGACTGGATGGTGAAGGGAAGTTCCGCGTCGCCCGCCCGGTACCGGTGTCCGTACATGCTCACCAGCGAGAGCCCGAAGGAGTCCGGGTCCGCGAACGCCAGCTGCGGGATGTAGTCGGCCACCGCGCCGTCCCGCAGCGCGCCGAGCCGGTCGTGGAGCTCCGCCAGGGAATCCGTCACCACATCGAGTACGGGACTGTCCTTCGCCATTCGCCATGCTAATCACGGATACCGGCGGGCCGCGTCCGGATGCAGCCGTGCGACGGCTGGTGGATCGTGAAGGGGCACCAGTACCAGAAAGGGAGTCATGGAAACCAACGCTCTGACGCCTGCGGTCCTGCAGAGCCTGCGCAGGAAGCAGCCCCGTCCGGTGGTGTCCGTCAGTATGCCGACGCACCGGCGCGAGCCCGACAACGCCCAGGACGCGGTGCGGCTGCGCAATCTCGTGGCCGAAGCCGGCCGCCGGATCGACGGCTGCACCGACGACGGCGAACCGCTCTCGCGGGAGGTGCGGGCCGGGCTCAGGGCCCAGCTCGACCGGGCGCACGCGGAGGTCGATCTGCGGTACTCCCTGGACGGGCTGGTGATCTTCGCGAGTACGGACGAGTACCAGACCTGGGTGCTGCCCAGGGAGGTTCCGGAGCGCGTGGTGATCAGCGACAGCTATCTGACCAGGAACCTGGTCGCCGCACGGGCCCGGGCCACCCCCTACTGGGTGCTCGTCGTGGCCGCGACCCGTGCCACGCTCTGGCACGGGACCCAGGAGACGGTGCGCGAACACACGGGCAACAGCTTCCCCGTCACCCCCGACGAGCTCCAGACCGATGTGGAGCGCGAGGAGCGGATCGGCGACGTGGCCAGCACGTTCCAGGACGAGGAGACCCGGCGGTTCTTCCGTCACGTGGACAGCGCACTCGCCGCGGTCCTCGCAGCGACCCCCAGGCCGCTCCACGTGGTGGGTCTGGCACCCGCGCTGAGCCTGCTCGACGACGTGGGGACCGCCACCCGGCACGCGGCGGGCAAGGTCACCACCGGCGGACTGGTGAACGGTCCGGCGCCCGAACTGCACAAGGAGCTGGAGCCGAGCCTGCGTGAGTTCCGGGAGCGGACGGCTGAACGGACCGCGGACCGGCTCGACGCGGCGCGCGGCAGGCGGACCTTCGCAGCGGGCCTCGACGAGGTGTGGGAGTCGGTCCGGGAGCGCCGGGTCGCCCTGGTGGCGGTCGAGGAGAACTTCCAGCGGACCGTACGGGTGAAGGACGGCCACCTCGTCCCGGTCGATCCGGAGGAACCGGAGGCGCCCGGCCCGGACGGCGAGACCGTCCGTGAGGACATCGTCGACGAGCTGGTGGAGCTGGCCCTCGACACCGGGGCCGAGGTCGTCTTCGTCCAGGACGGCACGCTCGCCGACCACGACCGCATCGCGGCCGACCTGCGCTACTGACCCCGCGGCCGGCCGCTGTCGGCCGACGGCTCCCCGACGACGTGCACCGCGGCCTCCTCGGCGGAGGCCGCGCCGCCGTCGACGCCCACGTCCTCGGCGAGCATGTCCTTCTCGGCCTCCTCGTGCGCCCCTTCGTCCGGCGCGACCAGCCTGCCCGACCTGCCGTCGCCGACCTCGTCGTCGAGCGGCTCGCCGTCGCTGTCGGACGCGTCGCCGATGCCGTCGCCGCCCCGGGCGCGGAGCAGCGCCGGGTCGGGCAGCTCCTCGGCCAGGCGCTGGTCCAGCGTCTCGCCCGCCTCCTGCTCCTCCTGGGTGGTACCCGCGTGGTCGACGCCCAGCGGCCGTTCCGGCGGGGACCAGCCCTCGTCGTACGGATCGGACGCACGGCCGGTGAGTGTGTCCTCGCGGTCGAGAATGCCCGAGTCCTCGGTGACTTCGGTGCCGTCCGGCTGGTAGACGTCATCACCCCTGGCGTCGTCCGCTCCCATCGCCACGGTGTGCTCCTTCGTCCGTCCCTCGGTGCGTCCGTTCGTGCCTCCGGGCCGTTCGCCCGGCAGGACCGTTCGCCCTTCCAGCGTGCTCGCATATCCGTGCCACGACAACGCCAGAGGTCCCGGACGGCCCAGCGGGCAGGCGCAGCCCACCGGCGGCCCGCGGCCCGATGCGGCCCGTCGGCACCGCGCGGGATGTGTGGTACGGTGCGGTCAGCACTTGTGTACGCCCCTCGATGGGCGCCGGTGCCAGTTATCGCATCTACCGCATAGCGCGTTCTCCTGCTGCTGCGCCGTTCTTCTCATGATCGGCGATCCGGCTCACAAGCACCACCTCTCCCGGCCCGGGCTCTTCCGCCCGTCGCACGGGGCGTGACGACTCCGCCCCGCCGGGTCTCTCCTCCGCATGTCCGCGAGACGGCATGCCCGCGAAAGGATTCGTCATGACCACCACACTCGAACGCCCTCCTGTCCAGCAGGACCTGTCCGTCGCGTCCTCCGGTGTCCTCGATGTGACCGCCCGGGGACACGGCCTGCTGCGCACCCACACCGGGCCGGGCTCCCGCCCGTCGCCCGACGATGTCCAGGTGACCGCCGCCCAGATTCGTCAATTCGGCCTGCGTACGGGCGACTTCGTCGAAGGAACCTGCGCACGGCCGGGCGCCCCGGCCCGGGTCGACCGGGTCAACGGCCGCCCGCCCGAGGCCCTTCGGGGCCGCCGTCGCTTCCGCGACCTGACCCCGCTGCATCCCCGTGAGCGGCTGCGGCTGGAAACGCCGGGCGGCGCTGCGGCGACCCGTCTCATCGATCTGATCGCCCCGATCGGCAAGGGGCAGCGCGGCCTGATCGTCGCCCCGCCCAGGACCGGCAAGACCGTGCTGCTCCAGCAGCTCGCGGCCGCCGTCGCGACGAACCACCCGGAGTGCCATCTGATGGTGGTGCTGCTCGACGAACGCCCCGAGGAGGTCACCGACATGCGCCGCTCCGTACGGGGCGATGTCCTCGCGTCGACCTTCGACAGGCCGGCGAAGGAGCACATCGCACTCGCCGACCTGGCCGTGGAGCGCGCCAAGCGCCTTGTCGAACAGGGCGAGGACGTCGTCATCCTGCTCGACTCGCTGACCCGGCTCTGCCGGGCGCACAACAACGCGGCCGCCTCGGGCGGCCGGACTCTGTCCGGCGGTGTCGACGCCGCGGCGGTGCAGGGTCCCAAGCGGCTCTTCGGCGCCGCGCGCCTCGCCGAGGAGGGCGGATCGCTGACCATCCTCGCGACCGCCCTGGTCGACACCGGCTCCCGGGCCGACGACTACTTCTTCGAGGAGCTGAAGAGCACCGGCAACATGGAGCTCCGGCTGGACCGCGCACTGGCCGACAAGCGTGTCTTCCCTGCCGTCGACATCACCCCTTCGGGTACGCGCCGCGAAGAACTGCTGCTTGCCGAGAACGAGTTGGCCGCTGTACGGGGGCTGCGGCGGGCGCTCCGCTCCAGGGACGGGCAGACGACGCTCGAAGCGCTGCTGGACAAGATCCGGCACACCCCCGACAACGCCGCGTTCCTGCGCCAGATCCACCGCACGGTCCCGGGCGCCTGACCTCCAGGTGCCCGGGGTTCCCGCTGCGGAGCCTCAGCCCGCCAGGGCCGCGGAGACGACGGCCTTCGCCTCCTCCTGGACCTGGCCGAGATGACCGGCCCCAAGGAAGGACTCGGCGTAGATCTTGTAGACGTCCTCGGTGCCCGATGGCCGGGCCGCGAACCAGGCGTTCTCCGTGGTCACCTTGATGCCGCCGATGGGCGCGCCGTTGCCCGGTGCCTCGGTGAGCACCGCCGTGACCCGCTCCCCCGCCAGGGTGTCCGCGGTGATCTGCTCGGGCGAGAGCCTGGCGAGCACCGCCTTCTCCGTCCGGTCGGCCGGGGCGTCGATCCGGGCGTAGGCGGGAGCGCCGAACCGCTCGGTGAGCGCCGTGTAGTGCTCGGACGGCGTCTTCCCGGTGACCGCGAGGATCTCGGAGGCGAGCAGGGCCAGGATGATGCCGTCCTTGTCGGTGGTCCACACCGACCCGTCACGGCGCAGGAACGAGGCGCCCGCGGACTCCTCGCCGCCGAAGCCCAGCGAACCGTCCACCAGACCGTCCACGAACCACTTGAAGCCGACCGGTACCTCGACCAGTTCGCGGCCGAGATCGGCCGCCACCCGGTCGATCATCCCCGATGAGACCAGTGTCTTGCCGATGCCCGCACCCGCCGGCCACTGTTCCCGGTGCGTGAACAGGTACGAGATCGCGGCGGCCAGATAGTGGTTGGGGTTCATCAGCCCGGCGTCCGGGGTGACGATGCCGTGCCGGTCGGCGTCCGCGTCGTTGCCGGTCGCGATCCGGTACGCGTCGCGCCGCTCGATCAGCGACGCCATCGCGTACGGCGACGAGCAGTCCATCCGGATCTTCCCGTCCCAGTCCAGGGTCATGAACCGCCAGGTCGGGTCGGCGAGCGGATTGACGACGGTCAGGTCGATCCGGTGCTGTTCGGCGATCCGGCCCCAGTACGCGACGGATGCGCCGCCCAGCGGGTCGGCGCCGATGCGCAGTCCGGCGGCGCGTACGGCGTCCAGATCGAGGACGGCGGGCAGGTCGCTCACGTACGTACCCAGGAAGTCGTGGCGCCCGGTGGTGGAGGCCGACAGCGCGCGGGTGTACGGCACCCGGTGTACGTCCTTGAGACCGGCGGCGATGATCTCGTTGGCGCGGTCCTGGATCCAGCCGGTGGCGTCCGACCCGGCCGGGCCACCGCTCGGCGGGTTGTACTTGAACCCGCCGTCGGCGGGCGGGTTGTGCGAGGGGGTGACCACCACGCCGTCGGCGAGTCCCGAGGTCCGGCCGCGGTTGTACGTGAGGATGGCGTGCGAGACGGCCGGGGTCGGGGTGTAGCCGTCGGCCGAGTCGATGAGCAGGGTCACCTCGTTGGCCGCGAAGACCTCGATGGCGGTCACCCTGGCCGGCTCGGAGAGCGCGTGGGTGTCGGCGCCGAGGAAGAGCGGGCCGTCGGTCCCCTGCCGGGCACGGTACTCGCAGATCGCCTGGCTGGTGGCGGCGATGTGGTCCTCGTTGAACGCGGTGGCGAAGGACGACCCGCGGTGTCCGGAGGTGCCGAACGCCACGCGCTGGGCTGGCTCTTCGGGGTCCGGGTGCAACGCGTAGTACGAGGTCACCAGCCGGGCGACATCGGTCAGGTCCTCCGGTCGCGCCGGCTGCCCCGCTCGTTCGTGCGCCATCTGCCCACTCCTCCGCATCGGTCGTCACACCCAGTTTGTCAGCTCATCCTCCCGGGTCCGCGGCCTGTTCGGCGGATGCCCCGCCGGACAGTGGGCCCGGCCGGCGGCAGAGACGGGATCCCGTACCTTAGTCACCGGCCGGACCGGGACAGCTCGGCTCATGGAGCGGGATACTCACGGTCATCGACGACGCAGCGCCCGTAACGATGTCCCGGCCCCGCAGGTGATGGCGGCCCAGGCGGGCAGGACGTCGCTCATTCGTCCTCCCCGGGGGCTGGATCGAGGTGGGCGCGTTCACCCGGCTTCCGCCGGATGAACGCGTCCACCTCCCGGGCGGGTTGGTCAGCTCAGCTCAGCTCAGCGAGAAGTCGTCGCCGTAGACCGTGCCCTGTCCGTACCAGCCGTGCAGATAGACCGTGGCCGCGCCCGAGGCGTCCGTGGTGAACGGGACCGTCAGTTTGGACCAGCCGCTCGCGCTGGTCCAGGCGCTGCCGGTCGCCCCTCCGCGTACGCCCAGGTAGGCGTAGTCGCCCTGCACCCAACCGCTCAGCGTGTACTTGGTGTTGGGCGCCAGCTTGACCGTCTCGGCGCACTCGCCGAGCTGCGACGCGGTCGGGGCCGCCTTCAGCGCGTGCGTTCCGCCGTGCGCCGGGGTGGCGACGACCGAGCCACCGCTCTCGCAGGTCCAGGGCGCCAGGGAGCCGCTCTCGAAGTCACCGTTCACGAGCGAGCCGCCTCCGCCGCCCGGTCCTGACACCGTCAGCGTGAAGGTGCTGGAGTGGCTGACCTTGCCGGCCGTACCGGTGACCGTGATCGGATACGTGCCGGGTGCGGCCGAGGCCGAGGCACTGACCGTGAGCTTCGCCGTGCCGCCCGCGGTGACCGTCGCGGGGCTGAGGGACGCCGTCACTCCGGCCGGTGCGCCGGTGGCCTTCAGCGCGACGCTCTGGGCGGAGCCGGAGGTGACCGCCGTGCTCACCGTCGCGGTGGCCGACCCGCCGGGTGTCACGGACGCCGCTCCCGGCGTGGCACCGATCGAGAAGTCGTCGCCCACCGGCACGCTGCCGCCGCCGGTGAAGGGGGCGAAGGTGTGGCTGAAGTACCACGTGTCCTGGGCGATCCCGGAGCAGGTGTCCGAGCCGCCGGTCCCCGGGCAGCCGCCGTTGTCGCGCTGCAGCGCCCAGAAGGAGAGGGTGCTGAGCCCCTTGGCGGTGGCCCAGTCGTAGACCGCGGTGGCGTCGGCCGTGGTGAAGGTCTCGGCGGCCCCGAAGTCGTCGATGCCCGGCATCTCGATGACGCCGATCATCCCCCAGAGCTGCGCCTCGGTCTTCGACGGGTAGAGCGCGGCGAGCTGCTTCTCCAGGCCACCGGTCGCGGTCTGGGTGTCGTTCGCCATGTTGTGGGTGGCGTTGTCGTAGTAGTCGAAGGTCATGAGGTTGACGACGTCGACCTTGGCACCGTAGGTGTTCGCGCTCTTCAGCACCGCGAGCCCGCTGCTCGCGAGACCGCTCGTGGTGGTGGGGAGCGTGTAGGAGAACTGCACCGAGCGGCCGTTGGCCGCCGCCCAGTCCTGCACCTTCTTGATGGCCTGGTTGCGGCGGTCGATGCCCGCCTTGTTGGTCAGCGAGTTGTCCTCGATGTCCATGTCGAGACGCGAGACGTCGTAGGTCGTGATGACCTTCTCGTACGCCGCGGCGATGGAGTCCACATCGGTGCAGCTGTCCGCGATCTCGGTGCTGCCGTTGTCCGCCGCGTACCCGCCGAACGACGGGATCACGTCGCCGCCGCGCGAGCGCATCGTCGTGATGTCCGCTCCGTACACGGAGGAGGACACCGGCTGGCCCGTGTCGCCGTTCCAGTAGGGCGTGCAGGAACCCTTCGCTTCGGACTGGAGGAAGGCCATGGTCAGGTACTTGGCGCCGGACTGCTGCGAGAGGTCCGCGAGGCTGTCGCCGTTGTACGCCTCGAAGTACGGGGCGAAGACGTGCGCGGGCAGGGGCGTCGCGGCCGCGTGCGCCGCGCCGCCTCCGACCAGGACCATCCCGGCGGAGGCCGCGGCGGTCACCAGAGTGGTCAGCAGGGCGCGGACGGATCTCTTACGTCTCATGGGGGCTCCCAGTGGGTGAGACAACAGGCGGATCGAGCCCCATGATTGGTCTGGACCAACAAGGCGTCAAGGGTCCAGACCAGTTCGTTCCCGAGTGTTTGCCTTGCACTCCCCCTGCCGGGCAACCGAATTGACGGCCCATCAGGTCACCACGGCGCCCCGCTCACCTCCGCCGCGCCACGACAAGGCGCCAGTGCGGGCTGCCGTCCGGGCGGCGTCCGAACTCCTCCAGCGGCAGCAGCTCCACCGAGAATCCGGCCCGGGTCAGATCGTCCCGCACAGCGCCCAGCGGGAACGTCCGGTAGTACATGACGAACTGCGGCCGCCACACCAGGTTCCGCACCCGCATCACCGAGTCGAAGCCGAGCAGCGTCCAGTACAGCGGATCACGGAAGGACTGCGGCGCCCCGATGGGGAACGCGAAGACCCCGCCGGGGCGCAGCGCCCGGTGGACCCCGGCGAACAGGCCTGGACGCTCAGCGGGCAGGAAATGGCCGAAAGCGCCGAAACTCACCGCCAGATCGAACGCGCTCCGGAACGGCAGGTCCCGGGCATCGGCGCGCACCCACTCGGCCGCCGGTGACCCCGCGCCGGCCGTCTCCGCCCGGCGGGCGGCCGCCAGCATCCCGGCGCTGAAGTCCACCCCGGTGACACGCTCCGTGCAGAGGGAGCGCAGCACCGGGGCGCCCGCTCCCGTCCCGCAGCAGACATCGAGTCCCGCACCGAACGGGCCGAGTGGGCGAAGCGCGCCGCCGACCGCGTCCAGGACGCGGTCGGGCGTACGGAACGGGGTCTGGTCGAATTTCGGCGCCAGCAGGTCGTAGCCCTGCTCGATCGAGGAGAGCGCCTGCACGGTCAGCTCCCGGAGAGTCGGCCCCTGCGGGGCGAACGGCCGGCGCACGCCCGTGAGCACGGCCGCGGCGCGGGAGGAGAACGTCGGGGCGCCGCGTTCCGCGGGCTCGTC
This sequence comes from Streptomyces sp. NBC_01471, assembly GCF_041438865.1. Lineage (NCBI taxonomy): Bacteria > Bacillati > Actinomycetota > Actinomycetes > Kitasatosporales > Streptomycetaceae > Streptomyces > Streptomyces sp. NBC_01471. The sequence goes on along the minus strand of NZ_CP109450.1, from coordinate 7,563,431 downwards.
GGCGAGTGAGGACATGGGCCGTGCCACCTTTCAGAGGCATCAGGTTACGTGGACGGCGACCCGGAGTATCCGGCCCGCTCTCCTTGCGGGCGCCGGGTGCGGGTGGTTCAGTGACAGGGAAGATATGAATCGGGGTTCAGACCATGGCGTACCGACCGACGGCCCGTACGGAGGCGACCCGTACCGCCCATCGCGAACGGCTGCTCGAAGCCGCCCGGAGCCTGCTGGCCGAAGGGGGTTACGCGGCGTCGGGTGTCGCCGCACTCGCGGCGCGGGCCGGTGTCTCCACCGGCAGCGTGTACAACCACTTCGCCTCCAAGCAGGAGCTGATGGCGGCGGTCTTCCGGCACACCGCCGGTCATGAACTCGCCGCCGTACGCGATGCGGTGCGGGCCGAGGACGACACCACGGCCCGGCTCGGCGCCCTGGTCGAGGTGTTCTCGTACCGTGCGCTGAAGTCGCCGCGTACCGCCTGGGCGCTGCTCGCCGAGCGGGTGGATCCACTGGTGGAGGCGGAGCGCCGCACCTATCGCAGCGGTTATCACGGGCTGGCCGAGGAGATCATCGCGGCCGGGGTCGCGGCGGGCGAACTGCCGGCGCAGGACCCCGGCCTCTCCGCCGCCGCAGTCATCGGCGCGATCAGTGAAGCCCTGCTCGGACCGCTCTCACCGGTCGGCGAAGAGCACCGCCCCGGGCCCGTGGTCGCCGCCATCAGCGCCCTCTGCCTCCGGGCTGTCGGCGCCCGCCGGCCCTGAGCCACTCCCGCCCGGCCCCGCCCGCACCACAGCCCGTCCCACCGACAGCAGACAGGATTCAGCCATGACGGAGCACCCGCCCCCCGCCGCCGGTCTCCCCGGGCCGCGGCTCACCCATGAGGTCGCCAACCAGGTGCCACCCCGCGTCGGCATCGACGAGTACGCGGCCAACACCCCGCTGATGGCGGCCGTCCGGGAGTTCGGCGCGGCCCGCCACGCACCCGGATTGCACGGGATCGGCGCTCTCGTCGGCTCCGGTGAATTCCAGGGCTGGGCCGAACTGGCCCACACCAGCCCGCCCGTGCTGCGGACCCACGACCGCTACGGCAACCGGGTCGACGAGATCGACTTCCACCCCGCGTACCACGAGGTGATCGGCGCCTCCGTGCGGCACGGCACCCATACGGCGGCCTGGGCGGACCCCAAGCCCGGCGCGGTGGTGGCCCGGGCGGCCTCCTTCATGCTGTTCGCCCAGATCGAGCCGGGCCACGCCTGCCCGATGTCCATGTCGCACGCCGTGGTCCCGGTGCTCCAGCGCGACCCGGAGGTCGGCCGCGACTGGCTGCCCGGTCTGTTCAGCCGCACCTACGACCCACGGCTGATCGCGCCGGGCCGCAAGGCGGGGCTCACCTTCGGCATGGGGATGACGGAGAAGCAGGGCGGCTCCGACGTACGGTCCAACACCACCCGGGCGGTCCCGCTGCCCTCGGACCCGGACGGCCGGGCCCATCTGCTCACCGGCCACAAGTGGTTCTTCTCCGCCCCGCAGTCGGACGCGTTCCTGGTCCTGGCACAGGCCGGGGCCGGGCTCACCTGCTTCCTCGTCCCCCGGGTGCTGCCGGACGGCACCCGCAACTCCGTCCGTGTACAACGCCTCAAGAACAAGCTGGGCAACAAGTCCAACGCCTCGTCCGAGGTCGAGTTCGACGGCACCTGGGCGCAGCGGGTCGGTGAGCCGGGCCGCGGCGTGCCGACCATCATCGAGATGGTGAACCACACCCGGCTGGACTGTGTGCTGGGTTCCACGGCCGGTATGCGGCAGTCGCTGTCGGAAGCGGTGTGGCACGCCACGTACCGGAGCGCGTTCGGCGCCCGGCTGGTGGACCAGCCGGCGATGACCGCCGTCCTCGCCGACCTGGCGCTGGAGACGGAGGCCGCCACCTGGACCTCGCTGCGGCTGGCCGCGTCGTACGAGGAGGGAAGCGGCGAGTCCGAGGTGGCGTTCCGGCGGCTGGCCACGGCGGTGTCCAAGTACTGGATCTGCAAGCGCGGTCCGCACCACGCCTATGAGGCGCTGGAGTGCCTGGGCGGCAACGGCTACACCGAGGACTGGCCGCTGGCGCGGCGCTACCGCGAACAGCCCGTCATGGCCGTGTGGGAGGGGTCGGGCAACGTGATCGCGCTCGACGTCCTGCGCGGGATCGCCAGAACACCCCGCTCCCTCGACGTCTTCTGGGCCGAGCTGGCAGGGACTTCCGGCGCGCATCCGGTCCTCGACGCGCACATCGGGCGGCTGCGCCGGAACCTGACCGAGGACCTGCGTGACCCCGTCGCCGCGCAGACCCGCGCGCGGGCCACCGTCGAGGGGATGGCGCTGGCGCTCCAGTCGTCGCTGATGCTGCGGTACGCACCGGACGCGTCGGCCGAGGCCTTCATCGGTGCCCGGCTCGGCGAGGACCGCGGACACCAGTACGGCACCTTGCCGCGCGGCACGGACGCCGCCTCGATCGTGGCGCGGCACTCCGGCGCGGACGCCGTACCCCCGGCCTGACACCGCGCGGCGCGCCGGACGGCACCGGTCACCGCCGTCGGCGGTCGCCCGGACGGTCGGGTCTGCCACTCTCTCGCAGCGTAGTTGACGTAGTGTCAGCTGAGCTGACCGTCCAGCAGCCGTTGTCCGCTGCGCACCGGTGCGGTGGACTCCCGCACCACGAGACGCGGACGGATGAGCAGGGACCGTCCGGCCGCGGGCGCCGCGTCGATGCAGGCCCGCAGCTGCTGGAAGGTCTCGGCAGCCATCTCCGGCAGCGGCTGGCGGACGGTGGTCAGCGGCGGCTCGAAGAGGTCGGCGAGCAGGATGTCGTCGAAGCCGACCACCGAGATGTCCTGCCCCGCGCTGTGGCCCGCGTCCTTGGCGCCCCGGCAGATCCCGATCGCGCACATGTCGTTGATGGCGACGAACGCGGTGGGCGGGCGGTCCCCGGTCAGCAGTTCCCGTGCGGCGTTCCGGCCCAGCTCGGCGGCGTCCTTGTCACCGAACTCCGTGGTCACCGCGCCCGGCCAGACCACCGCGTCCCGGGGGTCGAGCCCCGCCGCCTCCAGCGCGGCGTGGAAGCCGCGCAGCCGCTCACGGCGGTTGACGCTGTGCACGGAGCCGGAGACGAACGCCAGCCTGCGGTGGCCGAGTTCGATCAGATGACGGGTGGCCAGCTCGGCGCCCATCGCGTTGTCCACGCTGATGCTGGCCAGCGAGGGCGGGTCGCCCGCCTGCGCGGTCCGGTCGAAGGCGACCATCTTCAGTCCGCGGCTGAGCAGTGGCGTCACATGGTCGAGCGTGGGCAGTGAGGAGCAGAGGACGACCCCGCTCACTCCGTCGGCCAGTAGTTCCTCGCCGTACTTCAGCTCGCGGGCCGGGTCGCGCTCGCTGTTGCAGAGCAGGACGTGGTAGCCGTCGGCGAGCGCGATGGCCTCCAGCTCCCGGGCCAGCGCCCCCCAGAAAGGGTTGGCCACGGACGGCACGATGAGACCGATGACCTTGATCCGGCCGGTGCGCAGCATCCGGGCCGCCCGGTTGGGCCGGTAGCTGAGCTGCTCGATCGCCTGCTCGACGCGGGCGAGTGTGGCGGCCTGCATCCGGTCCGTACGCCCATTGAGGACGTTGGAGACCGTACTTGCGGAGACCCCCGCGGCCTCCGCGACCTGATGGATCGTTACCTGGCTCATGCCACCTCCGGTTCGGACCGCACTAGCGACGTCAGTGTACCGATTTACTGAACTCTCTTCACCGATACATCCGTTAACTTCTCTGAAAAATTCTTGTGTACCAGCTGTTGACGTCGTTCCAGAGGCGTTCCTAGTCTCAGTGCATCGATTTACAAGCACATCCCAGCCATTCGCCTGGGTGCTTCTGACTGGATCGATCCACTACCTTCACCTCAAGAGGGGTGCCCCATGGAACTCAGCAGACGGTCGATGCTCACGGTCATCGGCGCGGGGACCGCCGTCGCACTCACCGGCTGCGGCGCCGGCACCACGGCGGCGGGCTCGGCCGACGGCCCCGCCGAGGGCGAGATCACTCTCCTCACCCCGATCTACGAAGGCTCCGACGGCAAGCAGCTGCTGGAGCAGAAGATCCTCGGCGGGTTCCGCAAGAAGTACCCGCACGTCAAGGTCAACGTGGACTACACCACGTACGCGCAGCTGAACGAGAAGATCACCACCGGTCTCGCGGGCGGACTGCTTCCGGACGTCCTGATGATGGGCGTCGGCTGGATCCCGCCGTTCGCCGCCAAGCAGGCGATCGCCCCGCTGCCGGAGACGCTGGCCACCGCACACGACTACGAGAAGCGGGTGCTGGAGCCGTCCCGCCACGACGGGAAGCTGTACGCGCTGCCGGTCGTCCTCGACACCCGGATCGTCGTGTACCGAAAGGACCACTTCGCCGAGGCAGGCATCACGAAGACACCCGCGAACTGGTCGGAACTGCGCGCGGTGGCAAAGCAGTTGACGAAGCACGGGCGGATCGGTTTCGACCCGTTCTCGATCGACCTGCGCCAGTGCTGGGAAACCTTCCTCTACGCCAACGGCGGCTCGCTGTTCAGCGCCGACGGCAAGCAGGCGCGGTTCACCGACGCACGCGGGGTCGGGGCCCTGCAGTTCTTCAAGGACCTGATCTCCGACGGTTCGGCGGACTACACGAAGAAGACCGACGAGGGCGCCCCCTCGAATGTCCAGACCGGCAAGGCATCGATGATGATGACGAGCAGCGCCCTCTGGAACCAGCTCGAAACGCAGAACCCCGAGCTCATCAAGGAGGACAAGGTCGGCGCGTTCGTCCTCGCCAACCGCAGGCCCGCGATGCTCCAGGGCGGCACGCTCGTCACCCAGTCCGCGAGTTCCAAGCAGCCCGCAGCGGCCCGCGCGCTGGTCGAGTACCTCGCGACACCGGCATCCGTCCTCGGCGCAGCCGAACAGCGCGGCTCCGTGCCCGGCCTGAGCGATCTCAACAACACCGGCTACGTCAAGAAGAACAAGTTCGTCGGCCTCTCCCTGCGGAACATGAGCGCCGCCTGCTCCGAGGGCGGCACCGCGGCCTGGATGGAGATCCGCGAAAAGATCAAGCCGACGCTGGAACCCGCCATCGTGGGCGGCCAGTCCGCGAAGGACGCCATCGCGGAACTCGGCCGGCTCGCCGAGGCCGCCATCGGCCGGATGTAAGGACCCGTCACTGTGGGAGCACCATCCGTACTCAAGGCGCGGCCCGCCCGGCCGCCTTCCCCTCCCGGCAACACCACGCCCGTACGTACGCGTCGCACCCCGGCGGGCCCCGGCCGCAGGCGCCGCCGCGCCGGCATGCTGATGGTGGCGCCCGCGCTGCTGCACGCCTCGCTCTGGATCGGTCTGCCGGTCGTCGCCTCGGTGGTCCTGGCCTTCACCAAGTACGACGTGCTGACGGCGCCGCGCTTCGTGGGCCTGGACAACTTCCGGGAGATGCTCGGCGACGCGGTCTTCCGCAAGTCCGTTGCCAACACCGTCGTCTACACCTTCTTCACCGTGCCGTTCGGCATGGCGCTGGGGCTGCTGCTGGCGCTGGCCCTGCACACCGGGCTCAAGGCGCGGGGTCTGTTCCGCACCGCGATCTTCCTGCCCCAGGTGACGGCGACCGTCGCCATCGCGCTGGTCTGGCTGTGGATCTACAACCCGGGAAACGGTCTCTTCAACACACTGCTCTCGTTCGCCGGGATCAGCGGCCCCGCCTGGCTGTCGTCGACGTCCTGGGCGATGCCCTCGGTCATCCTGGTCGGCATCTGGCAGGGCATCGGCATGAAGATGCTGATCTATCTGGCCGCGCTCCAGACCCTGCCGAGGGAGCTGTACGAGGCGGCTTCGGTGGACGGCGCCTCCAGGACACGGCAGTTCTTCTCGATCACCCTGCCGCTGCTCAAGCCCGCGACGTTCTTCGTCCTCATCACCTCGATGATCAACGCGTTCCAGTCCTTCGACCAGATCTACATCCTCACCGACGGCGGCCCCGCCAACAGCACCACGATGATGACGTACGAGATCTACAAGTCCGCCTTCCGGGAGTTCCGCGTCGGATACGCCTGCGCGCAGTCGCTGGTGCTCTTCGTGCTGCTGATGGGATTCACCCTGGTCAACCGGCGGATCATGGGAGGCACCCGTGGCCACAGCTGAGCTCCGCAAGCCGAGGTCCCGCACGGCGCCGGTGCCGCCCGGCCGGGTGGCGCTCTATCTGACGCTGACGGTCGTCTCGCTGCTGATGGTGGTGCCGTTCGTCTGGATGGTGCTCACCTCGCTGAAGACCCCGGTGGAGATCGCCTCGTCCCACACCGAACTCCTCCCGGAGCACTGGCAGTTCGGAAACTACGCGGACGCTCTCAAGGCCGCGCCGTTCGCCACGTACGCCCGGAACAGCTTCATCATCGCCATCAGCCACACGCTGATCAACGTGGTGGTGGCCTCGATGGCCGGGTACTCACTGGCCCGCATCAGGTTCCGCGGCAGCGAGGTCATCTTCTACCTCTTCGTCGCCGCGCTGATGATCCCGACGTACACCAAGGTGCTGCCCGAGTTCCTGATCGTCCGCTTCATGCCGCTGGCCGGCGGGAACGACCTCTTCGGCCAGGGCGGCAGCGGCTGGCTGGACACCTGGTGGGCACTGATCGTGCCCGGCGCCGTCACCCCGTTCGCGGTCTTTCTCTTCCGGCAGTTCTATCTCGATCTGCCGGTGGAGCTGGAGGAGGCGGCCAGGCTCGACGGACTCGGTGAGTTCCGGATCTACGCCAGGATCATGACGCCGCAGGTCAAGCCCGCGCTCACCACCGTCGCGCTGCTCACCTTCGAGGCGTCGTGGAACAACTTCCTCTGGCCGCTGCTGGTGACCCGCAGCGACAACCTGAGGGTGATCCAGGTGGGGCTGTCCGTCTTCAAGACGGAGAACGGCACCCAGTGGCAGTACCTGATGGCCGGTACCACGCTGGCCACCCTCCCCATGGTCGTCCTCTTCCTCATCGGCCAGCGCTATTTCGTGCAGGGCTTCGCAACCGCGGGTCTCAAGTGACCTGCTCCAGAAAGGGCTTCACGCATGTCTGCTGATCTCAACGGATCCCGCGCACTGGTGACGGGAGCGGGCCACGGCATCGGCCGGGCCATCGCCGTCGCCCTGGCCGGGGCGGGCGCCGACGTCGCCGTGCACTACCACTCGTCCGCCGGGGAGGCCGGGCAGACCGTGTCCGCGGTCGGGGCGCTGGGCCGCCGGGTGAAGGCCTTCCACGCCGACGTGACCGTCAGCGGGGACGTGGACCGGCTGCTGGAGGAGGCCACCGGATTCCTGGGCGGCCTCGACATCCTGGTCTGCAACGCGGGCCATCTGATCGGCCGCGCGAAGATCGCCGAGATGACCGACGCCCACTTCGACCAGGTCATCGCCACCAACCTCACCTCGATGTTCCGCACCTGCCGGGCCGCGCTGCCGCACCTCGCACGGTCGTCCGCGGGCCGCATCATCACCATGTCGTCGCTCGCGGCGCACAACGGCGGCGGCCCCGGCTCGGTGGCGTACGCGGCGGCGAAGGCAGGCGTACGCGGTTTCACCAAGGGACTGGCGAAGGAGGTCGCGGCGGACGGGATCACCGTGAACGCCGTCGCCCCCGGCTTCATCAAGGGCACCGCCTTCCACGACACCTTCACCGCGCCCGCCGCCCAGCAGGCCATGGAGGCGGGTATCCCGGTCGGCCGGGCCGGCACCCCCGAGGACGTCGGCGCGGCCGTGGTGCATCTGGCGTCCCCCGCATCCGGTTTCCTCACCGCCACCACGGTGGACATCGACGGTGGCGTATGGCCCCGCTGAAGCGGATCGCCCGCGAGCGGGGCGGCTGGTGGCACGCGTACGTCTGCCCGGCGCACGGTGTGGAACTCGACCACGGCGATCTGCTCTCGGGGGTGTTCCCCGAGGGCGGGGCGCGCTGCGCGCACGGCTGCCAAGTCGACGACGAGAAGGTGCGCGGGGCCTGGCTGGTGCTCTCGCACCAGGCGTGGGCGCGCCGGCTGCGGCTGCTCGCGCACCGGGGCGAGCGCGCCGAGGCCGTCGCCCGGCTGACCGAGTACGCGCAGTTGTACGCAGAGCTGGCGGGCCGTCAGCATGACGCTGCCCAGGGCTGGATGCTGCGCGGCCGGCTCTTCCACCAGGCGCTCACCGACGCCATCTGGGCCGTGAACATCGGCCACGCGGTGAGCACACTCGCCGAGCGGGGCACCGCCGACCTGGCCCCGGTGCTGCCGCTGCTCGACGCCCTGGAGCAGGCGGCCCTCGATGCCCGCGGAGCCCTGACCGGTCAGGGGCTCCTGGCTTCCAACTACACCGCCTGGCTGAACGCGGCGGGCTCGGCGGCGGGCCGCGCGTCGGCCGCGGTGCGCGGCCTGGAGTGGGACGGCGACAAGCGGTGGCTGGAGGGCGAGCACGGCCTGTACGCGCATCTGCGGGCCGCGGTCGCCGACGACGGCTGGGAGTGGGAGGGCAGCACCTATTACCACGGCTTCGTGCTGCGGGCCGCGCTGCTCGCGCTGCGGTCGGCCGATCCGGCGGCCGTCCCGGCCGATGTCCTGGACGTACTGGCCGGGATGGTGGATGTGCTGGCGGCCGTCGCGACCCCGGGCGGGATCCTGCCCGCCCTGCACGACGGCCCGTACCTGCGCGGGCCGCTCGCCCTGGAATGGCTCGAACTGGCCTCGATGGCACGGCAGTTGGTTCCGTCGGCGAGGCTCGACACGATCGCGGTCCGGGCCAGGCAGGAGCTGGGTGACCACGACGACGGGCTCGACCGGGAGCTGGCCGGCTGGTTCGCGGGCCCCGCGCTGCCACCGCGCCCGGCGCCCGGCGCGGTCACCGTGTTCCCGACGACCGGGTACGCGGTGCTGCGCGGCGCGGGGATCCATGCCGTGCTGGACTTCGGGCCGCACGGCGGCTCGCACGGGCACCGCGACAAGCTGTCGCTCTACCTGTACGGGGACACCACCGCGTGGCAGCCGGATCCCGGTCAAGTCCCTTACGCACACACGGAGTTCCGGGAGCTGTACACGTCGTCAGGTGCGCACCCGGCGTTCCGCGCGGACGGCGCGGAACAGGCCGAGTGCGCGGGATTCCTGCTCGGCTCGGACCGCGCATCCGTCACAGCGGGGGTGAGCGGGGCGTACGAAGGGGTGCGCGCGGTCCGGCGGATCGCCCTCGGCAGCTGTTATCTGGTCGACCTGCTGACGGTGAGCGCCGACAGCGCCCGCCGGTTCACCGCACAGCTGCGCCCCGGGACCGCGCTGGACATCCGGGTGCGGGCCGCCGGCCCGGTGCGGACCACCTGGCACGGCGACGAGACGCTGCACGGCCTGCACACCCACTCGGCGGGCGTCCCGGTGCGCCCGTTGACCGTGCCGGGCCCCGGGCCGGCCGACGACCCGCAGCGCGTGCGCACCCGGGTCGACTTCACCGCCGAGGCGGAACGCGTCACCTTCGCCGCGGTGTACCAGGCGGCCGGGGCGGGCCCGGCTGTCACCGTCGCCCGGCTGGACGGTGACGTGCTGACGGTCGGACTGGCCGACGGCTCGACCGCGCTCTTCCGGACGGAGGACTGACCGTGCTGCTCTCCGCGACCCCGCCGCCGGGCCCGCGCCCCGCGCAGGAGGCCCGGCTGTACGAGGAGGCCGCCCGCCTCCGCGGACTGACCCCGCCCGCAGACCACCCGTCCGCCAGCATCACCTGGCTCGGCCCCGCCGCCTCCAACCCGGCACTCGCCTTCCGGACGGGCGGTGACCCCGCGCACCTCGCGGAGAGCCGCCGCTGGATCGAGGCCGCGGTTCGGCTGCCGCACTGGGGCAGGGCCCATATGCCGGACCACGATCTGGACGCGGGCTGGCTGCTGCACCACCTCTCCCTGGCGTACCGCTGGGCCGGGGACGCGCTGCCCGACGGGACGAGCGCGCTGCTGCGCTACAAGCTGCTCCTCCAGGGACGCCGGCTGTACGAGTTCGCGGTGGCGTCCGAGGGCCGCTGGTGGTCGTCGTCGTACTGGCAGAACCACAACTGGATCTGCTACGCGGGGCTCGCCACCGCGGGGTACGTGCTGGGCAAGGAGGAGTGGACCGACCGGGCCAGGGACAATCTCGGCCGGGTGCTCGACCTGCTGCCCGAGGACGGTTCGCATGCCGAGGGGGTCGTCTACTGGCGCTACGGCGTGCCCTGGCTCGCCATGCATCTGGATCTGCTCCAGGAGTCGGAGGGCACCGACTGGTGGGATCGCGGCGGGTTCCTCTCCCGCACCTTCCACTACCGGCTGCACCAGACCGCGCCGGGGTTCGCACTCAATGTGGACCACGGTGACTGCCACGACCGGCGCAGCGGTCACAGCGCCGGGCTCTACTACCGGCTCGCCGCGCAGTACGGCATCGCCGAGGCGCAGTGGATGGGGGATCTGGCCTCGGGCGAACTGCTGCGCGCGGAGGCCATGGAGAGCGGAGTGCGCCCCGGCATCCTCCCGGAGGCGTATCTGGAGTACCTCTGGTACGACCCGTCGGTCCCGGCCCGCAAGCCCACCGCGACGCGGGCGTTCTTCCCCGATCTGGGGCTGCTCGCCGCCCGTACCGGCTGGGACGACGGCGACACCCTGGTGTCGTTCAAGGCGAGTCCGGGCGGTGGCCACAAGGCGTGGGAGACCGCGGAGAAGCACCGGGCCGAACAGGGCTGGGAGACGCTGAACCAGGGGCACCACCACCCCGATTCGGGTTCGTTCGTGCTGGTCTCGCAGGGCGCTTTCCTCGCGGTCGACGAGGGCTACAGCAACAGCAAGCGGGCCGCGCACCACAATCTGCTGCTGGTCGACGGCCAGGGGTACGCGGACGAGGACCGCTACCACGTCTACGAGGGCATCCCCCACGAACGGCAGGCCAGGCAGCGCGATGTGCTGCTGGCCGGGGGCTGGGCGCACGCCACCGCGGAGATCGCCGCGATGTACGATCCGGCGCTCGGCGTGCACAGGCTCGACCGGACTCTGGTGTTCACCCCGGCGGGCCGGCTGGTGCTGCTCGACCTGGCCGAGGCGGGCACCGGGCGGGAGTGGTCGTTCCTGCTCCAGACCGACGCGCCCACCGAGGAGCTGCCGGACGGTACCCGGCTGATCCGGTCGGGCGAAGCGACCGCCCGCGTACGGCAGTTCGCGCCTGAGAGCGCCGCGTGGACCTCGAAGGTGACGGAGGTCGAGGCGAACCCGACGTCCAGCACCCCGGGGCTCACACTCACCCGGACCCTGCACACGCTGCGTTCCACCACCGCGCGTACCGCGTCCGGCCGGTTCCTCACCGCGGTCGAACCCGGTGCGGTGGGCTCGGCCCGTGCCCTGGAGTGCGCGGCGGGCGACGGGGTGGCCCTCGCCGGTGAACGGGTGCTCCTCTCCCCCGCTGCCCGCCGGATCAGGACGGCAGGGGTGAGCGCGGACGCGGCGGCCGTGCTGCTCGCCGACGGCGCGGCGCCGTACGTGGTGGCCGCCCGGCGGCTCGAACTCGACGGCCAGGTGCTGCTCGACACGGCGGAGCCCTACACCGGAAAGGTCGGCTGACCATGGCGCGAACCCTTTCGTCCAGCTGGCCGACGCTGCTGCGCGGGCTGGAGTTCGTCGCGTACCCGGCGGCTGCCGGGGCGGCGTGCGCCGTGCTCTCGCTCGGGGTGGTGACCTGGCTGCCCGCGCTGGCCGCGCTGGCGCACGCCCTCCAGCGGTGGCGCGTGGACGGCGACAGCCGGTGCTTCGTCCACACGTTCACCGCGTTCCCCCGGTACTGGCGGGCCCTGTGGCGGCACGGGCTGGTGTCCACCGCCGCCGCGGGGGTGCTCGCCGCCAACATCGTTCATCTGCTCGGGCGTTCGGAGCCCTGGACGTTCGCGGTGCTGGCCGCGCAGGTGGGTGTCGCGGCCGCGGCCGTCATCCACCATGTGGCGCTCGCCGCGGAGGCGGGCCGGGCCCCGGACGGATCAGTCGGCGCCTGGACACGGAACGCGCTCGCGCTGGGCTTCGGCTCCGCGGGCCGCGGCACCGCGCTGCTCGGCGCGGTGGTCTCAGCGATGCTCCTCTCGCTGGTCGTACCGCTGGGCCCGCTGCTGCTCGGTCCCAGCATCCCGGTGCTGCTCGCCCTCTCCTTCGGCGACAGTCCGTCCCCCGCCGGCCGGCGGGGACACACCCCGCAGCCGGCCAGGATGCGGCCCGCGTACGAGCGCGGCGGCCATCCGCACCCCGATCCATACCGCCTTCACCCGGAGTAAGGGGCCAGCGCCATGAACCACACGGAGCACACACACCACAGAGACAGCACACACCCCGTAGGCCCCGGGCCTCGGACCGGCGCTCTGCCCGGCGGGGCCAGCAGGCGTACCGTCCTGGCCGGCGCGGCGGCGGTCGGCGCGGGCGCCGTGCTGCCGCTCGCCCCGGGCGCGGGCCCGGCGCGGGCCGCGACAGGTGGCGCCGCCGCGCTGCGGGAACGCTGGCACACCCTGCTCACCGGCGGGCCGGACCTGGACCAGGGGGATCAGCGGATCGCGGCGGCCGTCGAACGTACCGGGAAGGCGGCGGTCACCGCCGCGAAGGGGCTCGACCCCACCCGGACCGACGGCCTCTTCCCCGATCTGACCGGCACGACGCTCTCCAACCAGGTCACGACGGCGTTCAAGCGGCTCGCCACGGCCGCGACCGGCTGGGCGGTCCCGGGCACCCCGCAGTACGGCGACACCGCACTGCGCGATCTGCTCCTTGCCGGGGTCGACTGGATGCTGGCCAACCGGTACGGACCTGCCCACACCCGGTACGACAACGACTGGGACTGGGAGATCGGTTCGGCGCTCGCCCTCAACGACGCGTCGGTGCTGCTGTACGACGCGCTCGGCGCCGACCGGCTGGCCCGGATCACCGCAGCGGTGCGGCACTACACGCCGGATCCGAACCTCTGGCGGGCCGACCGGCAGATCGCGACCGGCGCCAACCGGGTCTGGATCTCCACCGTGGTGGCCGTCAACGCCGTGCTGCGGGACGACGGCGGTGATCTGGTGCGGGTGCGGGACGCTCTTTCGGACGTCGAGGGTTCGGGCGCCAACAGCGTGCTCGCGTTCAACGACGTGAGCGCGGCGGCGGAGGGCACCGGCGAGGGCTTCTACTCCGACGGGTCGTTCCTCCAGCACTACAAGCACCCGTACAACGGCGGGTACGGCAAGGAGCTGCTCAGCAGTCTCTCCCGGCTCCTGCACCTGCTCGCCGGGACCGACTGGGCCGTCACCGATCCCGACCTCGACAACGTCCGCCGCTGGGTCGACGAGGGCTTCGACCCGCTGATCGCGCGCGGCGATGTGATGGCCTCGGTCTGCGGGCGGGAGATCGCCCGGCCCAGCAAGCAGGGCCATGTGTCGGCGCAGACGGTCGTCGAGGCGGTGGTGCGGCTGATCCCGGGCTTCCCCGGTGAGACCGCCGACCGCTTCACCGCGCTGGTCAAGCAGTGGATCGCCGAGGACACCTACCGGGACTTCCTCGGCGTGACCGATCTGGCGTCGCTGGTCGCCGCGCAACAGGTCATGGCGTCCGCCGTGCCGGCGCGCGGACGGCTGGTCGCGCACCAGCAGTACCCGCGGATGGACAAGGCGGCGCACCACCGGCCGTCGTTCGCGCTCGGCGTCTCCGCCTGCTCGACCCGGATCTACAACTACGAGTCGATCCAGAACGAGAATCTGCACGGCTGGCACCTCTCCGACGGGATGGTGCTGCTGTACACCGATGATCTCGGGCACTACAGCGAGGACTACTGGCCGACCGTCGACCCGGCGCGGCTGCCGGGCACCACCGTCATGGCCGGCCGGCCGGCCGACGCCGCGGGGCAGCGCACCACCAGTACGGCCGACTGGGCGGGCGGGGCGGGACTGCCGGGGACGACGCTGGGTGCGTACGGCATGGAGCTGCGGGCGTACGGCTCCACGCTGACCGGGCTCAAGAGCTGGTTCTGCCTGGACGACGTGATCGCCTGCACCGGCTCGGGAATCACCGCAGGCGCGGGCCGGGCCGAGACCGTCGTCGAGAACCGCAAGCTGCGAGACGCGGGAGCGGCGCTGCTGGTCGACGGGGTGCCGGCGGCCACCGGTACCGGCTGGTCGGCCGACCTGGACGAGGTGCGCTGGGTTCATCTGGAAGGCACCGGCGGCTATGTCTTCCCCGTGCCCGCCACGCTGCGCGGGCTGCGCGAGGAACGCACGGCGGCCTGGCGCGAGATCAACACCAAGTACGGCACGGACACCCCGGTGACCCGCCCCTATCTGACGCTGTGGCAGGACCACGGCGAGGCGCCGGACGGCGCCGGATACTTCTGGCTCCAGGCCCCCGCCGCGTCGGCCGAGCGCACCCGGCTCTGGTCGCAGGCACCGCCCGTCGAGCTGATCGCGGCCACCACCGCGGTCCACGCGGTGCGGCGCGTCGCGGACGGTCTGCTCGCGGCGAACTTCTGGACGGCGGGCACCGCACAGGAACTCACGTCGGACGGGCCCGCGTCGGTGCTGGTGCGGCCGGACGGGAAGACGGTCACCATCGCACTCTCCGACCCGACCCAGTTGCGGGCCTCGGTCACCGTCACACTGGCGCAGCGCGGCCTGACCGTCGTGTCGGCCGACAGCGGGGTGAGCACGGCCCCCGCACCGGAGGGCATCCGGATCACCGCCGACACCTCGGGCCGCCACGGCGCGGCCCTCGGCCTCACTCTGAAGAGGAGCTAGACCCTTGCTGTTCGACATGGAGCTCGATCGGCTGCGCGAGTACCGGCCGGAGCCGCAGGAGCCGGCGGACTTCGACGCTTTCTGGGAGAAGACGCTGGGCGAGAGCGCCCGGCACCCGCTGGCCGCCGAATTCGTCCCGTACGACGCCGGGTTCGCGACTGTCGACGTGTTCGACGTGACGTTCCGCGGCTGGGGCGGGCAGCCGGTGAAGGCCTGGCTGCTGCTGCCCCGCGACCGGGCGGAGCCGCTGCCCGCCGTCGTGCAGTACATCGGCTACAACGGCGGCCGGGGCATCCCGTACTCCTGGCTGACCTGGAGCGCGCTGGGCCACGCCCATCTGGTGATGGACAACCGGGGCCAGGGCGGTGGCGGCAAGCAGACGGCCGACACCCCGGACATCGGCCCCGAGGGGCACGGTTCGTCGTCGCCCGGCTTCCTCACCCGCGGCATGGAGGATCCGCGGCTGCACTACTACCGGCGGCTGATCACCGACGCGGTACGGGCGGTCGACGCCGTGAAAGCCCATCCGGCGGTGGACGCCGCCCGGGTCGCCGTCCTCGGCGGGAGCCAGGGCGGCGGTCTCTCACTGGCGGTCGCCGGGCTGCGCGACGACGTGGTGGCGGCCGTGGCCGATGTGCCGTTCCTGTGCCACTACCGCCGTGCCTCGCAGATCACCGACGCGGGTCCGTACGCGGAGATAGCACGCTGGCTCTCCGGGCACCGGTTCCGCATCGAGGAGGCGATGGAGACGCTCTCCTACTTCGACGGGGTCAACTTCGCGGCGCGTGCCACCGCGCCCGCGTGGTTCTCGGTGGGGCTGATGGACAGGATCTGCCCGTCGTCCACGGTCTTCGCCGCCTATCACCGCTATGCGGGGCCTGCCGAGATCGAGGTGTTCCCGTACAACGGGCACGAGGGCGGCGCCGAGTACGACCTGCCCCGCAAGATCGCGGCGCTGCGCGGGGTGTTCGCGCGGTAGCAACCCGACTGGGGTAGCTCACAACTACCGCTCTTTCGAGAGCAGTTGAGGAACCAGCCCCGATATGCACCAGTCCGACACCACACCACAGTCGTCATTTTGCGTGTGGACCGTGGTTTCTTGCGCAGACTCATAGACTTCCTGCGGAACCGCTCCTAGCCTTTCGGCGTCCGCAGAGTCCCGACGAGCCGCAAGGACGTATGTCTGTGACACCTCCCCCAAGACGCCGCCTGCTCCGCCGCGGCCTCTCCGCATCGCTCTCCATGGCACTCGCGGTGGCCGGAACGGCCGCAGCAGTGGTGCTCTCCAGTGCCCCCGCCGCCCGGGCGGCGGGGGTGCCGGCCCCCTCCCCCGTCGGTGTTTCCGGCCGGGGAGCCACCGTGCCGTTCAAGGAACAGGAGGCCGAGTACGCCGCCACCAACGGCACCCTGATCGGCCCCGACCGCCTCTACGGACACCTGCCGTCGGAGGCGTCCGGGCGTCAGGCGGTGACACTCGACGCGACCGGCGAGTACGTGGAGTTCACGCTCACCGCGCCGGCGAACGCGATGTCCTTCCGGTACTCACTGCCCGACACGTCGGACGGGGCGGGGCGGGACGCATCCATCGATCTGAAGGTCAACGGCAACCAGCTCAAGAGTGTGCCGGTCACCTCGAAGTACAGCTGGTACTACGGCGGTTACCCCTTCAACAACAACCCCGGTGACACCAACCCGCACCACTTCTACGACGAGACGCGCACCATGTTCGGCTCGACCCTGCCGGCCGGGACCAAGATCCGCCTCCAGGTCTCGTCGACCGCGCAGTCCCCCACGTTCACCATCGACCTGGCCGACTTCGAGCAGGTGGCCGCGCCGATCTCCAAGCCCGCGGGCGCGCTGGACGTGGTGAGCGACTTCGGCGCCGACCCGACCGGGGCCGCCGATTCGACCGCCAGGATCCAGGCGGCCGTGGACGCGGGCAAGGCGCAGGGCAAGACGGTGTACATCCCGCAGGGCACCTTCCAGGTGCGGGACCACATCGTGGTCGACAAGGTGACACTGGCCGGGGCGGGCCCCTGGTACAGCGTGCTGACCGGGCGCGACCCGACCGACCGCAGCAAGGCCGTCGGCGTCTACGGGAAGTACGCGTCGGCTGGCGGCAGCAGCGGCGTCACCCTCAAGGACTTCGCCATCATGGGTGACATCCGCGAGCGTGAGGACAACGACCAGGTCAACGCGGTCGGCGGCGCCCTCTCGGACTCCACGGTCGACGACGTGTGGATGCAGCACACCAAGGTCGGCGCCTGGATGGACGGCCCGATGGACAACTTCACCATCAAGAACAGCCGCATCCTCGACCAGACGGCGGACGGCGTCAATTTCCACATGGGTGTCACCAACTCCACCGTCACCAACACCTTCGTACGCAACACCGGTGACGACGGTCTGGCCATGTGGGCGGAGAACATCCCGAACGTCAACAACAAGTTCACGTTCAACACCGTGGTCCTGCCGATCCTCGCGAACAACATCGTGACCTACGGCGGCAAGGACATCACCATCTCCGACAACGTGATGGCGGACACCATCACCAACGGAGGCGGCCTGCACATCGCCAACCGCTACCCCGGCGTCAACTCCGGCCAGGGAACGGCCGTTTCAGGTACCACCACGGCCGCGCGCAACACCCTGATCAGGACCGGGAACAACGACTTCAACTGGCAGTTCGGAGTGGGCGCCGTCTGGTTCAGCGGCCTGAACGAACCGGTGAACGGCAACATCAACATCACCGACAGCGAGATCCTGGACAGCTCGTACGCCGCGATCATGCTGATCGAGGGCGCGACGAACGGCCTGCACTTCAAGAATGTGAAGATCGACGGCGCCGGGACGTACGCACTCCAGATCCAGGCACCCGGCACGGCCTCGTTCACCAATGTCACCGCCACCCATATCGCGCAGCCGAACCCGATCCACAACTGCATCGGTTCCGGTTTCGAGATCACCCAGGGCGCCGGTAACTCCGGCTGGTACGCCGACCCGCCGGTCTGCACCGGCACCTGGCCCACCCCGGTGTGGACCAACGGCGGTGTCCCGCAGGGCGGCGGCACACCGACCGACCCGCCGACCGATCCCCCGACCACGCCGCCCACCGACCCGCCCACGACTCCGCCCGCCGACCCCGGCAACCTCGCCAAGGGCCGCCCGGTCACCGATTCCGGCCACGCCGATGTCTACACGGCGGCCAAGGCGGTCGACGGCAGCGCCGACACGTACTGGGAGAGCACGAACCACGCCTTCCCGCAGACCCTCACGGTGGACCTCGGAGCGGCGAAAGCCGTGAAGCGGGTCGTGCTGAAACTTCCCCCGTCGGCCGCGTGGGCCACCCGTACCCAGACCCTGAGCGTGTCGGGCAGTACCGACAACTCCTCGTACAGCACGCTCAAGGCCTCGGCGGACCACACCTTCGACCCGGCGAGCGGCAACACTGTCACGCTCACCCTGCCGGGGACGGCGGTCCGCTATCTGCGGGTCACCGTCACCGCCAACACCGGCTGGCCGGCCGCACAGCTCTCCGAGCTGGAGGCGTACACCGGGTGACCGCCTCGGTCACCGGGCCTGACCGCCCGCTGACCGCCCCTCGACCGCCCCCACTGCGCCCGCCGTGCGTCACACGCATGGCGGGCGTAGCCTCGTCGTGTACGTCTCACCGGCCTGACCAGGCACATCTGCAGGAGGCGACGTTGACAGGACACCGCATGGCCAAGCCACTGGCAGCGGGTGCGGCGGCAGTCGTTCTGACGATCGCCGCGGGCAGCTCAGCCGTGGCGGACGGCGGGACAGGATCGCTGCCGGCCCAGGAGATCGCCAACAAGGCACATGACGCCCTCTTCGGGACCTCATCGCTGCACATCAGTGTGCACGGGAGATTCGGGTCGAGGGGCACCCCCACGACCATGGACCTCACCCTCGACCGGCAGGCCAACTGCCGGGGCTCGGTGAGCCTGGGCAGCCAGGGCTCCGTCGAGATCATCAAGCGGGGCGGCAAGGTCTGGATCAAGCCGGACGCCGCGTTCTGGAAGAACCAGGTGCCGGGCGGCAGCGCCGCCGAGGCCGTCCTCAACGGGCGCTATCTCGAAGGGTCGTCCAGCGACCTGCCGCTGCAGGGCCTCGCGAAGGTCTGCGATCTGGACTCGTTCCTCAAGACGAGCACGGAATCGGGCACTTCGGCCGGTGGTCCGCTGACCAAGGGCAAGCAGACGAAGCTCCACGGAATCGACGTCGTCCCGGTCAGCGGGGTGCGCGGCGGCCGGCTGGAGACCCTGTACGTGGCGACACACGGCAAGCCCTACCCCGTCCAGGTCACGGTGAAGGCCAAGGACAAGACCACCCTGGCCACCGTCGGGTTCTCCGGATTCGACAAACCCGTACCGTCGAGCACACCGTCGCCCGACCAGGCGGTGGACATCTCCAGGCTGCGGACCCAGGTCGGTCCGGCCGGCTCCACCTGAGAGAGCCCGGGGCAGACCCGGGTGCCTGCCGAACAGATGCGCCGGGGACCGGGCCGCCGTGGCCCGGTCCCCGGCGCCATGCCGTACGGCTCAGGCCGCGCCCCGGCCGGAGCGGCGGCGGACCGCGAGCACGACACCCGCACCACCGACCACCACGGCCGCCAGCACCCCGGCGGTCAGCAGTCCGGGCCGGTCGCTGGCGCTCCCGGAGAGCTCCTGGATGGCCACGCCCTGCCGCTGCGGGTCGGTGATCTCAGCGGCGGCCGGTGCCACCGGCCGGATCGGGCCGGCCGACTTGACTGAGCCGTCCTTGTTCAGCAGTACCTGCTTGCCGTTGGGATGACGGAAGTCGAGCATCCCGGCCAGCGACCCGGCCCGGGTGTCGAACGAATGGTCCCCGATGCGGCCGGTGTGCCAGTTCTCCTCGACGAACTTGATGATGGAGGTCTGCTCGGTGCGGGTGTGGTCGACCTTGTTGACCTTGCCGTACGGAGAGATGACCATCAGCGGCTGCCGGGCGCCCGGCCCGCACCGGTCGGCATAGCCCCCGGCCGCCTTCGGCCCCTTCCGGCACGCCGGTGAGTCCACCGTTTTGCCGTTCGTCTGCTTGCTCGTGTCCTGCGAGCCGTTGCGCGGCGCGGCGTACACGTGGTCGTACCAGCCGTCCGAGTCGTCGTAGGCGAGGACGACCGCCGTGTCCTTCCACTGCGGGGACTGCTGGATCTTGTTGATCTGGCCGATCAGGAAGTCCTGTTCGTCGGTGGGGTCGGAGTATCCGGCGTGCCCGTCCTGGTAGGCGGGCGCCTTGAGGAAGCTCACCGACGGCAGGTTGCCCGATGTGAGGGCTGCGTCGAAGTCCGTCAGGTCGTAGTTGTGGTTTGCCTGTCCGGCGTGGCCGATCTCGGCGACCGACTTCGGGGCCACGTGGTGCGGGTTCGCCGTCGACCGGTAGTACTGGAACGGGTCGTGGTGCGGGCTGTAGTCCACGACCTGCTCGCCGCCGACGTTCGCGTGCGTGGTGCCGCCGCACTCGGCGAGATGGTCCGAGGTGCCGTCCCACGGGGTGCTCGGCCGGAAGCCGCCCTGGAACCAGCCCCAGCTGACGTTCTTCTCGTTGAGGCGGTCGCCGATGTTCTTGCCGCCCAGCTCGGCGAGGGAGGACTTACTGGTGTGGTCGTTGCCCGAGCAGTCGTCGTAGGCCGGGTCCGGATCGGTGATCATGGTGCCGACCCCGTGCGCGTCGGGCGACGCGACCGCTGCGGGATCGGGCTTGTCGGTCCGCTCGGGGTGCTCGGTGGACGAGGCCGGATCGGTGGACACCACTCCGTGCGTCTGGCCCGAGACCAGCTCGATGGCACCGGGTGTCGAAGGACCGTATGCCGAGCCGAAGGAGTTGTCGTTGAGGGCGTAGTGCTGGGCGTAGTTCCACATCGCGGTGACGGTGTTGCCGTCGAAGTAGTCCATCGCGAGGCCGGGTTCGCCGAAGAGGTTGCCCGAGCACTTGCCCGAGTCGGTGTTCTCCACGAACTTGTCGGCCCTGCCGCCGTTGTACGCGTACTGCTCCGGACCGTACGAGTGGTTCTGGTCGCACGTCATGGCCTGGTCGGGGCTGAGCCGCTTGGGCAGGTACTGGTTGGGGTTCTTGTCGAGCAGACCGGCCGTACGGAGATTGTCGATGTCCCGGGGCGTGTGCGGGGACGGGGTGAACTTCGTACCGTCGGTGTTCGCGGCCTTCGGGTAGGTCGCGAAGTAGTGGTCGAAGGAGATGTTCTCGTCGAAGAGCACCACCAGGTGTTTGATCGGCGTCGCCGTGGAACTGCCGTGGTGCGCTGCGGCGGGCGCCGTGGCCCAGACGGGTGCGGCGCCGCCGAGAACGGTCAGCGCGGCGGCGCCGGCCAGCGCTCCCCAGCGGCGCGCGCCTGCTCCTCTGCCCTTGGTGCCCATGCGGTTCCGCCTTCCGGTGCCGGCCGGTGCACCCTGTCATGCACCTCTCAACATGCACACGATGCATCACCATGGCACGGGAGTGAACATCTGGCGTCCGATGGGACCACAAAATTGAGCAAACACCGCTGAGACGGCTCCCTGTGCAGAGCCGATCGGACGATCCCTCAGGACAGCCCCTCAAGAAAGCCCGTCAGGTCGGCGGCTCAGGACGACGCGCCGGGACGGGCGTTCAGGAAGGTCAATGGATCAGGACGACCGGCGTACGTCGCAGAGAGCCGCGATGTCCGCGAGTCGCTCCACCAGTCCGCTCACGGCCGCGTTCACCTTCTCGCGCTGGGCGCGGCCGAGCCGGGCGGGCGGAGTCCAGTGGCCGCCGTGCTCCTGACGGTCCAGCACCGCCCCCGTCCGGCCGAGCTCACCGTCCAGCTGTTCCAGCCGCGGATACCTGCCGGTGAGCACCGGGCGCAGCCGGGAGAGGACCACCCTGGTGCCGTCGAGATTGGCACGGGCCGTCGCGAGGTTGCTGCCGCTGCCGTAGTCGGTGCGGCCCGTGAGCTCGAACTGCACGGTGTTCTCCAGGATTTCGTGCGCGCGCAGCCCGAGGTCGAGGGGGTCCATCCGGGCCTGTCGCCACGCCGTGCGCAGCGCCCGTACGTCCTTGACCAGCCGGTCGGCGAACGGGCGCAGAGCGGTGGCGGACTCGCTGTGCCACAGCCCGTACTCGATGCGGTGGAAACCGGTGAAGTCATGGTCGTGAACGCCGCCGGCCAGGCCCGCGGTCGTTCCGTTGATCGCAGCGTCGGCGTCGCCGAACGCGCCGTAGGCGGCGCCCAGCCGTTCGTATGCGAGGTGCGCCGTGAGCCAGGCCGTCCTCGCCGACGCGGAGTCACCCGCCTGGACCGCGGTGTCGAGTTTCCGCGTGGCGCCGACGAGCGACCCCATCCGGCCCGTGACCCACTTCTGGTAGCTCAGCGTCGGCGGGATCAGATCGTGCTGGCTGACGGGCACCGCCGCGGGACCGCTGCCGCCGCCGGCGCCCCGTACCCGCACGGTGGGACCCGTGACGGAGGCCGCGTCGTCGGGGAAACAGCCGAAGGCGTACGAACCGGCCGCGATGGTCACCCGGAGCGCCCGGGTGGTGCCGGGCCCGAGCCCCTCCACCTCGCCGTACACGGCGCCGCTCGCCGCGTCCTTCAGATACACCTCGACCGGCGTGCTCGACGTGTTGTGCACATCGAAGACCTGGGTGCCGGGGCGCGGGTCGCGCCAGCCCGTTCCGCAGCTGCCCGCCGACGCGTCGACACCGGTGTGCGGCAGACCGTCGGAGGGCCCGGCGGCGGACGGTCCGTGGCCGCTCAGCAGCCCGGCGGCTCCGGCACCCGCGAGCGCCAGCGCGACAGCCGTCGCCACACAGCCCGCGATCAGCACACGGCGCGAACGGCGTACGGTCTTCTTGTCCGGCACACCGGCCTCCTGACGCAGCAGCCCGCGGAAGAACGACATCGTAGACCCGCGGCGGATCAACGGAGCGGGGCGCCGCAGGATTCCACCGGCCGCCGGCCCCACCGCCGGCCTCCCGGTCCGCCACGTCCGCAGTCCGCCTCCTCCCCGACCGGACACCTGCGCGAGCGGGCGGAATGATCACCGGCACGGCCTGCGACCGGCCCCGTTGATAACCTCCCCGGGTGACGATCGCAGCAGAAGCGGACGAACCCGCGAAGGGGGAGCCCGCAGCGGGTTCCGCGCAGCCGCGCCAGTTCATCGTGACGGTGTACGGCCTGTACTCCAGGACCGAGGGCGGCTGGCTCTCGGTGGCCACCCTGATCGGGCTGCTCGCGGACCTGGGAATCGAGGCTCCCGCCGTACGGTCGTCGATCTCCCGGCTGAAACGGCGGGGGCTCCTGCGGGCCGAACGGCGGGGCGGCTCGGCCGGGTACGCACTCTCCGACGAAGGCCTTTCGGTCCTGCGGGAGGGCGACCACCGGATCTTCCGCCGGGATCGCGCGACACCGGCCGACGGGTGGCTGCTCGCGGTCTTCTCGGTACCGGAGTCCGAGCGCAGCAAGCGGCACCTGATGCGCTCCCGGCTGACCAGGCTCGGGTTCGGCACGGCCTCCGCGGGGGTCTACATCGCGCCCGCGCATCTCTACGACGCCACAGCCGAAATGCTGCGCCGCCTGGAACTGGACGGCTACGCGGACCTCTTCCACGCGGACCACCTGGCGTTCGGCCCGCTGGACGAGAAGGTCCGGCAGTGGTGGGATCTCGACCAACTGGAGCTTCTGTACGGCGAGTTCGTACGGAAGCACGCGGGGGTACTGGAGGGCCTGCCGGCCCGCGCCGACGACCACGGCGGAACAGGCACCGGGCCGGCCGAGCGTGACGCGTTCGTGGACTACGTCCGCGTGCTCACCGACTGGCGGCAGCTCCCGTACCTCGATCCCGGGCTCCCGGCGGAGCTGCTTCCGGACCGCTGGGTCGGGATCCGGGCCGCCGAGTTGTTCTTCACGCTCCAGTCCCGGCTGGAGGACGGCGCGCGCGCCTACGTCGCGAGAGGGCTGGGCCCGGACGGCGACTCGGTTTCCACAGGCCGGGCGGCCGACCGCGGCACTCGATGGTGATCGCCCGGACAGCCCTTGGGAGCGGGCCGCCACCGGGGAGGCCGGTGACGTATACCTGTGCCACCCGTTCCTGAGGACGGCTTCGGTGCCTCACCCGAGAACTCCGTACCGGCGAGCGCGGCGGAGCCGGAGACCGAGGCGCCGACCCTCGCCACGGTCTCCGCGCTGCCCTCGCTCACGTACCCCTCCCCGTACCGTGGTTCGCTTCGGGCCGGTACCGCCGCGGAACGGGTCATCCGAATTCTTGGCCGTTCACCGGATCGCGCTCACAAAGACGCGTTCACGCAGCCCCGTTCACATAGATGCGAGGAACGCGCGTACCGACCCGCGTGACGACCTCGTACGCGATCGTGGCACCGGCCTGTGCCCAGTCCTGTGCGGTGGCCTCGCCCCGGTCGCCGGGCCCGAACAGCACGGCCTCGCTGCCCACCGGGGGCTCGTCGCCACCCAGGTCCACCATGAACATGTCCATGGCGACGCGACCGGCGATCGTCCGCAGCTTGCCGTCCACCAGCACCGGGCTGCTGCCCGAGGCGTGCCGCGTGATGCCGTCCGCGTAGCCGACCGGCATGAGGCCGAGGGTGGTCTCGCCGGGGGTGACGTAGTGATGGCCGTAGCTGACGCCGTGGCCGCCCGGTACACGCTTGACGAGGGCCAGCGCGGCGCTGAACGTCATCACCGGGCGCAGCCCGAATTCCTCCGGTGCGCCCAGCGCCGGGCTGGCCGAGAGGCCGTACATGGCGATGCCCGTGCGGACCATGTCGAAGTGGGACTCGGGCAGGGTGAGGGTGGCCGCCGAGTTGGCCATGTGCCGCACCTCGGGCCGTACGCCCTGCTCCTCGGCGTACGCCGTCATCTCCCGGAACAGGGTGAGCTGGGCGGCGATGGACGGGTGCCCCGGCACGTCGGCGCACGCGAAGTGCGAGAAGAGTCCGACGATCCGGACCAGTCCCTCGGCCTCCGCACGCAGTGCGGCCGCGACGAGTTCGGCCCATTCCTCTCCGGGCAGGCAGCCGTTGCGGCCGAGCCCGGTGTCGGCCTTGAGGTGCACGCGGGCGGGCCGTCCCGCCGCCCGGGCGGCCTCGGCGGCCTCCCGCACCGCCCATGTGCCGCCCAGCGAGACGTCTATGTCGGCCTCGATCGCCTGCTGCCAGGGCCCGCCCGGCACCAACAGCCAGCACAGGATGCGGCCGGGAAGCCCGGCCGCGCGCAGCTCGACAGCCTCCTCGGCCGTGGTGGTACCGAGCCAGCTCGCCCCCGCGGCGAGGGCCTCACGGGCGCACCGCACCGCGCCGTGGCCGTACGCGTCGGACTTGACGACGGCCATGACGGCGGCGCCCTCGGCCCGCGAGCACAGGGTCTGCACATTGGCGCGCAGGACGCCCAGATCTATTTCGGCACGTGCGCGCATGGCAGCGGTCGGCACAGCAGCTGTCTCACTCATCGTGTCCCCCAGTCTCCCGGAGGCCGCCGGCAGTCCTGGGACACCGCCCCCCCACGGTCCCCGGGGCACGCTCAGGTACTGGGCCGCCCCCACACGTATACCTTGTCGTTCTTCTTCAGCACGCTCCACGGTTTCTTCGCGTCGCCGAGCTTCATGTCGACGCCGCCCGTGGAACCGACGGTAGTGTAGATGCTGCTGTGGCCGGTGTGAAAGGTTTGGCGCCGTCGAAGAACTGGGCTTACGGCATGGGCCAGTTGCCCGGATCGATATCGACGATTCTTCCGACGTGGCGCCTTGATCACTGCCACGATGTCCGGATGTCCTCTTCCGTTCTTGCAGAGCTGTGGTTGCGAGGTGTCGCGGCCAACCGGGCCGCGCCGAGCGATGTGTTGATGCGGCTGCTGAACGGGCGAGCGCAAGCAGCCTGGACGGTCCTCTGCGAGGAGCGGGACCTTCCCGCTGACGTCATCGAGGCAGTGATAGCGCATCCGGACCGGGCGGTACGTCGTGGCTTCGCACGCAACCGGCATACCGCCCCCGAGCAGCGCGGCCGGCTCGTCACCGACTCCGACGCCTTTGTCCGCGCGGACCTTGCCTCAGGGCCTCGCCCCCGCCTGGGCAGGACCGATCCGCTGCCGGATGATGTGGTGGAAGCCCTGCTGACCGCGCGGG